>NZ_JBKFBA010000099.1:0-2632 GCF_053345925.1 Rhodococcus sp. C26F | reverse complement strand
CCGCCGCAGCGGCGGACGCCCTCGACCTCCCGGTGACGGTGCACGACGGACTCACCGAGACGGATTTCGGCGACTGGGAGGGTCTCACCTTCGCCGAGGCCGCGCGTCGCGACCCCGAACTGCACCGGCGCTGGCTCGGCGACACCTCCGTGCGGCCCCCGAACGGCGAGAGCTTCGACGAGGTGGCCAAGCGCATCGCCTCGGTGCGCGACGACCTGCTGACCGACTACGCCGGCACGACCGTGCTGGTCGTCTCGCACGTCACGCCCATCAAGACGTTCCTGCAGATGGCGCTCGAATCGGGCCCGTCGCTGCTGTACCGCCTGCACCTGGATCTCGCGTCGCTCAGCATCGCCGAGTTCTACGCGGACGGCGGATCGTCGGTGCGGCTCGTCAACGACACCTCGCACCTGTGAACCGGTAGCGGTCGCGAAGCGAAAAGTGGCCGCGCAGACATGTCGGGGGGTTGCCTGCGCGGCCACTCATCATGTTTATCTGTCGGCCGACCGACGGTGTTACACGGTTGCCGGAAATTTTTTCCGACGGGATGTCAGGCGGTGCAGCCGGACTGGGATTCCCGGCCGGAAAATCGCTGAGCGAGCCAGTCGAGGCCTTCGACGACGGCCGGGAACATGCCGATCAGGTGGCCGGTTCCGGTCTTCGTCAGGACGGGTCCGACGTCGTAGCGGCGGTAGGTGACGTCGGCGCCGACCGAGCACCACTTGTCGACCATCGTGTCGACACCCTGGACGAGCACGAAGTCGTCGCCGGTGCTCTGCGCGACGAAGACCGGCATCGACGGGGCGCGGTTGCCGAGTTGCTGCTCGGCGACCAGCGACGCCNCGCCCACGGCCCGTCGCCGAGGTGCTCGGCGATGGGCCGTCCGTCGACCGTGTACGACGAGGTCTGCCCGAACGGATTCAGTGTGAACGCGTCGAAGACACAGGCCGTCTCGGCGCGACGCAGGATGTCGAGTCCGGCGGGATCGAACGCCGCCAGCAGCGACGGGGCGTGCTCGGGATAGGCCGAGATGAAACCGTCGACGACCCAGCCGATCCCGCCGGAGAGCAGGGAGCCGTCGCCGGCCACGGCCAGATCGCCCAGGTCGGCGGGCGGTGAGCCGGCCACGGCGCCGACCACCGACAGCTCGGGGGCGTACGTCGCGGCGAGTTCGGCGGCCGAGGCGGACGCCGTGCCGCCCTGCGAATATCCCCAGAACGCGATCGGGCCCTCGGGGTCGCGACCGAGATCGCCGAGCGATCGGGTGGCGCGTGCGAGATCGAGCATTGCCCGTCCCTGCGACTCGCGGTTGAGATAGGGGTGCACGCCGGGTGTGCCGAGTCCTTCGTAGTCGGTGACCGCGACGGCGTAGCCGGCCGCGAGCATCGGACCGATGTGGATGTATTCGTACTCCTGACCGAAGGTCATGAGTTTCGACGGTGCGCACTGGTCGCCCATGCCCTGCGTGCCGGGACCGAGCACGACGGTGGGCCGGGGTCCGGGGCCGGTCCACGGTTGCGACGGGACGAGCACGGTGCCGACGGTGGCGACCGGTCCTCCGGTGGCATTCGTGCTGCGGTACATCACGCGGGTGACGGCCGCGTCGAGGACGGCCAGGGTGTTCGGGACGACGGCGGCGACCGACGGTGCGGTGCGCAGGACGTCGCCGAGCGGCGCCGTCTCGAAGGCCGGAGGGGGCGTGTAGAAGTCGGTATGGGACTCGGCGGTCGCCACCGTCGGTGCGGTCGCGAGGAGTGCAGCCGCGGCGATCGAGGCGAATACTCCGGTGCGTCTGCGCATCCTGGACCTTCCGGCGGGACGAATGTCGAGGAGGGACGCTACCTGCAGTCTGTACGCAGGTGCAATGGCCGACGACGTGCCCTGTCAGACCAGTCGACGCAGCGTGTTGAGGTTCCGGACGGTCGTCGTCGCCTTGTTCCGGGCCGAACCCGACTGCTTCCCCACGGCACTGTCGAGCGTCGAGCCCTTCACGACCTGCCAGTAGAGGACGCCCTCGCCGACTTCGATGCATTCGAGGTCCGGATCGAGATCGTCCGCCAGGGCGGCCAGCGATTCGAGTACGGCGGGATCGGAGACGAACACGACGTACGAATGCCGGTCGGCGCGTGCGTCGTCGAAGGGATACGCCTCGACGACCCGCGCGAGATACGACTGCTCGACGACGAAGGTGTAGGCCTCGTAACCGAACCGCTCGGTGAGTGCGGCCTCGATCCGGGCCTTCGCGGTGGCCGGGTCGTCCTCGGCGTCGAAGAGCACGTTGCCGGATGCGAGGACGGTGCGGACGTTCTCGAAGCCGAGACCGACGAAGACCTCCTTCAGATCGGCCATCCGGATGCGGATGCCGCCGACGTTGATTCCGCGCAGCAGGGCCACGAGTCGCGCCATGAGGGCACCGTAGTTGGCGGCGCCGACACGGCGCGGGATAGTCTGGTCGAGCGAACGAGTCGGCCGGGCGGCCGCGGAGCAGGGAACCGGTACCGCACGGTGCCAGGCCCTGAATCGAGGAAAGTCCGGACTCCACAGAGCAGGGCGGTTGCTAACGGCAACCCGAGGTGACTCGCGGGACAGTGCCACAGAAAGCAAACCGCCTGCCGTACGGCAGGTAAGGGTG
>NZ_JBKFBA010000098.1:0-3074 GCF_053345925.1 Rhodococcus sp. C26F | reverse complement strand
AACCTGTACGGCCCGACCGAGGCCGCGGTGTCCGTCACCGCCGGTGATGTCACCGACACCTCCGGTGCGTCGGTGCCGATCGGTGTGCCCGAGTGGAACACCCGTGTCTACGTGCTCGACGAGCGTCTGCATCCGGTTCCGGCCGGCGTCGCCGGCGAGTTGTATCTGGCCGGTGCGCAGCTCGCACGTGGTTACTTCGGGCGCCCGGATCTGAGCGCGGAGCGGTTCGTCGCCTCGCCGTTCGGTGACGGGGAGCGTCTGTACCGTACGGGCGACCTGGTGCGCTGGACCCGCGACGGGCAGTTGGACTACCTGTCGCGCACGGACTTCCAGGTGAAGGTGCGTGGGTTCCGTATCGAGCTCGGTGAGATCGAATCCGCCCTGCGTGCGATCGATGTGCTGCGTGATGTCGCGGTCATCGCCCGTGAGGACGAGCGGGTCGGCACCCAGTTGGTTGCGTACGTCGTACCCATCGAAGCCGACACCCTCGACGTGGCGACGGTCAGGAGCGAACTGGCGACGCAGGTGCCGTCGTACATGGTGCCGTCGGCGTTCGTGACGCTCGACGCGCTGCCGCTGAACGTCAACGGCAAGCTCGACCGCAGGGCCCTGCCCGAGCCGGTCTTCGAGACCCGTGAGTTCCGGACCCCCGTCACGCCGGCCGAGCAGGCCGTCGCCGCGGTCTTCGCCGAGGTGCTCGGCGTCGAACGGGTCGGTCTCGACGACGACTTCTTCGAACTCGGCGGCAACTCGCTGCTCGCCACCCAGGTGGCCTCCCGGCTCGGAGCCGCACTCGGCGCGAAGGTTCCGGTGC
The DNA here is from genome assembly GCF_053345925.1 of Rhodococcus sp. C26F. Classification (NCBI taxonomy): domain Bacteria; kingdom Bacillati; phylum Actinomycetota; class Actinomycetes; order Mycobacteriales; family Nocardiaceae; genus Rhodococcus; species Rhodococcus sp. C26F. The sequence goes on along the minus strand of NZ_JBKFBA010000098.1, from coordinate 2,260 downwards.
GTGCCCTCTTCGAGAACACCACCGTCGAATCGCTCGCCGGTGCGGTCGAGTCGCAGCGCGGCGACGACCGCCGGCCTCTCGAAGCCGTCGAGCGGCCCGCACGCATCCCGCTGTCGCTCGCGCAGCAGCGCATGTGGTTCCTCAACCGCTTCGACACCGAATCGTCGGCCTACAACGTGCCGATCGCGATCCGGCTCACCGGCGATCTCGACGTCGACGCGCTGCAGGCCGCCGTCGGCGACGTCGTGGCCCGTCACGAATCGCTGCGCACCTTCTATCCGGAGACCGAGGACGGTCCCGTCCAGGTCATCGTTCCGGCCGCGCAGACGGTTCCCGACCTCACCCCGGTGGACGTGCCGGAGGAGGACATCGTCGTCGCCGTCCAGGAACTCGCGGCGACGATCTTCGACGTCACCACCGCCGTGCCGCTGAGCGCGCGACTGTTCCGGGTCCGCGAATCCGACTACGTCCTCGCGTTCGTGGTCCACCACATCTCCGCCGACGGCTCGTCGATGGGGCCGCTCACGCGCGACCTCATGACGGCCTACGTCGCGCGCTCGCAGGGCGACGCCCCCGTGTGGGAGCCGCTGTCGGTGCAGTACGCCGACTTCGCCATCTGGCAGCGCGAGGTGCTCGGCGACGAGGACGATCCGGAATCGCTGGCCGCCAAGCAGGTCGAGTACTGGAAGCAGGCTCTCGCCGGCCTGCCCGACCAGCTCGATCTCCCGAGCGACCGGCCGCGTCCCGCGGTCCAGTCGTTCCGGGGCGGCCGCGTCGACTTCACGGTCGAGGCCGAACTCCACCGGCGCCTCGCCGACCTCGACCGGCGCACGAACACCACGATGTTCATGGTGCTGCACACCGCGCTCGCGGTGTTCCTCGCACGCATGTCCTCGAGCGACGACATCGCGATCGGCACGCCGATGGCCGGTCGTGGCGAGCGCGAGCTCGACGACCTGATCGGCATGTTCGTCAACACGCTGGTGTTCCGGACCCACGTCGATTCGGACGCGTCGTTCACCGAACTGCTGGGACGGACCCGTGAGGCCGACCTCGGCGCGTTCGCGAACGCCGACGTGCCGTTCGAGCGGCTCGTCGAGGTACTCAACCCCGCACGGTCCACGGCACGGCACCCGCTGTTCCAGGTGGGTCTGTCGTTCCAGAACCTCGCGCAGGCCGCACTCGAACTCCCCGGTCTCACCATCTCCGGTCTCGACACCGACATGGAGATCTCGCAGTTCGACCTGCACCTGATCGTCACCGATCGCTACAGCGACGACGGCACGCCCACGGGCATCACCGGCTACTTCACCTACGCGACCGACCTGTTCGACGAATCGACGGTCGCGGAGTTCGCCGCGCGGTTCATCCGCGTGCTCGACGCCGTGGTCGACGACCCGGCCCTGCCGGTCGGCGATCTGCCCCTCCTCGACACCGCGGAAACCGCGCGAGTGCTCGAGGCGTGGAACGACACCACGCACCCCACCGCCTCGGCGACCCTGGTGGATCTGTTCGACGAGCAGGTTTCGCGGGTGCCGGATGCGACGGCGTTGGTGTTCGAGGGCGAGTCGCTGACCTATGCCGAGTTCGATGCGCGTGTCAATCGTCTTGCGCGCAGGTTGATCTCGGAGGGTGTGGGTCCGGAGTCGACGGTGGCGCTGGCGATGCGTCGCTCGGTCGAGTTGCTGGTCGGTATGTATGCGGTGGTCAAGGCCGGTGGTGTGTACGTGCCGGTGGATCCGGATCAGCCGGACGATCGCAACGCGTACATTCTCGACACGGCTGCTCCGGTGGTGATCCTGTCCACCGAGCGTGACGAGTTCACGGCACCGGGGGAGAAGTCTGTCCCCACCCTGTTCCTCGACAGCCTGGATCTGTCCGAGTTGTCCGCGGCGCCGGTGACCGATACCGAGCGCATCGCGCCGCTGCGTGCGACGAACACCGCGTACGTGATCTTCACGTCGGGTTCGACGGGCCGGCCGAAGGGTGTGGCGGTGCCGCACGCGGCGATCGTCAACCAGTTGCTGTGGAAGCGTGAGCATTTCGGTCTCGGCAGCGACGATGCGGTGCTGTTGAAGACGGTGGCGACCTTCGATCTGTCGGTGTGGGAGTTCTGGTCGGCTCTCGTGTCCGGTGGGCGTGTGGTCATCGCGTCGGCGGACGGTCATCGCGATCCGGCCTATCTGAACCGGCTCCTGACCGAGCAGTCCGTGACGACCCTGCACGTGGTGCCGTCGATGCTCGAAGCATTGATGGTCGA
>NZ_JBKFBA010000097.1:0-3381 GCF_053345925.1 Rhodococcus sp. C26F | reverse complement strand
CGGGATACCGGACCGTGGACGGGTCGGGGACGGGCACTGACGGTCCCGGTTCGTCAGCGGGTGGCGTGACGAGGCGCGGCGTGGCGCGGGCCGTCCGAGTCGTGTCCGTCCTGGCTGCTCGGGAGGATCGACGCGGTCTGCTTGAGCGAGTCGATGGTCTTGTTGGGTGCGCGCAGCTTGCGGACCCGCATGTAGCCGATCAGGGCCAGCAGGCCCGTCACCACCAGCATGATCAGGAAGACGATGAGGAAGGCGAGCCAGCGCGCCACCCAGACATCGAGGAGTTCGGCGAGAAAGAAGAAGAAGAAGAACGAACTGAAGGTCAGCACGGCGAGCGCAAGGATGAAGAACAGGCTGCCCTGCACGCCCTTCTTGACCTCACCGGTCACCTCCGCCTTGGCGAGCTGGACTTCGGCGCGGAACAGTGTGGACAGCTGCGTCGCGGCGTCGCGCACCAGTTCGCCCACACTGGCGTCGCGGGGTGTCGGAGCGTCCACCTTCGTCAACGGGATGCCCGAGATGCTCGACGGGACTCCGTTCTCCGGACGATTCGCGTTCGTCACGCTCACTACTCGACCCCTTCGGTTGGTTCGTTCCGTTGGCGGTGGGCGCGCCCACGCCGTAACAGTAGCGCCGACCCGAGGAGAGAGGCGATCAATGATGTCACCAGCACGGCGGCCTTGGCGATCTCGGCGGCGTCTCCGGTCAGCGACAACTCGGTGATCAGCAGACTCACGGTGAACCCGATCGCGCCGAGCACGGCGAGAGCGAAGACGTCGCCCCACTGCAGCCCGGTCGGTTTCGTCGCCACCCGGAATCGGATGGCCACCCACGTGCTGCCGAAGATGCCGACGGTCTTGCCGACGAGAAGACCGAGGACGATGGCGAGGCCGACGGGGTCGGTGAAGACGTTGCCGAGCATCTCGGCGCCGATGGGAACACCCGAGGCGAACAACGCGAAGATGGGGACGCACAGCCCTGCCGACCACGGCTGGAGGCGATGGGCGAGCCGCTCGGCGGGGCCGTAGTCCTCTCCGGGATCGGTACGGACGCGGGTGAGCAGGCCCAGGAGGACCCCGGCGACGGTCGCGTGGATACCGGCGCTGTGCATCGCGTACCAGGTGAACAGTGCGAGCGGCACGTACAGCCACGGGGTGGTGATGCGCTTCTTCTGCGCGAACCAGTACGCCGCTGCCGCGGCCACCGTCGCGAGCATCCAGCCGAGCGCGAGGCCGGAGGTGAACAGGATTGCGATGAGTGCGATGCCGATGAGGTCGTCGACGACGGCCAGGCTCAGCAGGAAGACCCGGGCGCTGGTGGGGATGCGCGAACCGGTGAGTGCGAGCACGCCGAGAGCGAAGGCGATGTCGGTCGCGACCGGGATCGCCCAGCCCCGGTCCATGCCGGGGGTTCCCCAGCCCACGGCGGCGGCGATGAGGGCCGGCAGCAGCACACCGCCGCAGGCCGCGATGACCGGCAGGATCGCCTTCCTGCGGTCGGCGAGTTCGCCGATGACCAGTTCGCGCTTGAGCTCGAGGCCGGCGACGAAGAAGAAGACCGCGAGCAGTCCGTCCTTCGCCCACGTCCCGAGCGACAGGTGCAGGTGGAGGAACTCCGGTCCGATCTCGAAGTCGCGCAGCGCGGTGTAGGAGTCGCCGAAGGGGGAGTTGATCCAGATCAGCGCGATCGCGGCGGCGACGAGCAGGAGTGAACCGCCGACGGTCTCGGCGCGGAGATAGCGGTTCAGGGAACTGGTCCAGGTGACGGAGGAGGTGTCGGACACGGGCGTCTTTCGCTGGGCGGATACGGGCACGGGCGAACCGTCGCCGACCAGACTTCCCGGCACACCGGGGAAGAGTCTAACGCCGGACGAAGGGCGTCCGTAGGAGTGTCCGATTTGCGGTGGGCGGAAACTCGGGTGTTCACTTTCCTAGTAAGTGGGATCTGGTCTCAGAATGTGAGTGGAGTAGTAGGGATGGTTCAGTGAGCACATCGGTCGGAGTCGAGGACGGGGGTTCCTCGCTCGTCGCAGGCGTTCCGCGCCGGCGCATCGTCGTCGCCAGCATGGTCGGCACGTCCATCGAGTTCTACGACTTCTACATCTATGCGACAGCCGCCGTCTCGGTCTTCCCGCACCTGTTCTTCCCGCAGGGCAACAGCACGACCGCGCTGCTCGCCTCCCTCGCGACCTTCGGCATCGCCTTCGTCGCCCGGCCGGTCGGATCCGTCGTCTTCGGACACTTCGGCGACCGCATCGGCCGCAAGGTCACCCTCGTCGGCTCGCTCCTGACGATGGGCATCGCGACCTTCCTCATCGGCCTGCTGCCGACCTATCACCAGGCCGGGCTCATCGCACCGGCGTTGCTGGCGCTCATGCGCTTCTGCCAGGGCCTGGGTCTCGGTGGGGAGTGGTCGGGTGCGGCGCTGCTCGCCACCGAGACGGCCGAACCCGGCAAGCGCGCCTGGGCGGCGATGTGGCCGCAGCTCGGCGCACCCATCGGCTTCATCGGCGCCAACGGCCTGTTCCTGATCATCACGCTGGCGCTCGGCCACGACAACGGTGATCCCGACCTGTCGAGCGCCTTCCTCGAATGGGGCTGGCGCATCCCGTTCCTGCTCAGCGCCATCATGGTGATCATCGGCCTGTACGTGCGGCTCAAGCTCGAGGAGACGCCGGTCTTCGCCAAGGCCGTCGCCGAGGGCAAGAAGGTCAAGACGCCTCTCGCCGAGGTGTTCAAGACCAGCTGGCGTCAGCTGATCATCGGCACTTTCGTCATGCTCGCGACGTACACGCTCTTCTACATCATGACCACCTGGGTTCTGAGCTTCGGAACGGGCAAGACCCCCGCCGAGGGCGGCCACGGTGCCGGATTCCAGTACGCGGACTTCCTCGTGCTGCAGCTGGTCGCGGTGCTGTTCTTCGCCGCGGCCGTGCCCCTCGCCGGATGGCTCGCCGACCGCTACGGCCGCCGCTCGACCCTGCTCGTCGTCACGGGCGCGATCATGGTGTTCGGCCTGTGCTTCCAGTTCCTGCTGTCGAGCGACGGCATGAGCTCCGGCCGCATGCTGTTCTTCCTCATCGTCGGCATGCTGCTCATGGGTCTGACCTTCGGGCCGCAGAGCGCGATCCTGCCCGAGTTGTTCCCGACGAACGTCCGCTACACCGGCTCCGGGATCTCCTACAACGTCTCGAGCATCCTCGGTGCCGCCGTCGCCCCGTTCATCGCGACCTGGCTCGCCACGAGCTACGGCGTCGGCTGGGTGGGCATCTACCTGCTCATCGCCGCGGCGACGACCTTCGTCGCGCTCCTCGTCGTCAAGGAGACGCGCGACCGGTCGCTCGACGAGGTGTAGTCGTGTAGTCGTACCGAGCGCGAAAGG
>NZ_JBKFBA010000096.1:0-3390 GCF_053345925.1 Rhodococcus sp. C26F | reverse complement strand
TCCGGTGGATACGCCGTCGGGCGAGTCCGGCACAGAGTAAGAACAAGAAGACGCGAGAGGAGGAGACGCCCGGTGAGCCAGCGGGAGTGGATCGAGAAGGACTTCTACAAGGACCTGGGCGTCTCCCCCGACGCAACGCAGGACGAGATCAAGAAGGCCTACCGGAAACTGGCGCGGGACCTGCATCCCGATGCCAACCACGGTGACGAGAAGGCCGAAGAGCGCTTCAAGGCCGTCAGCGAGGCCAACGCCGTCCTGTCGGATCCTGCCAAGCGCAAGGAATACGACGAGACCCGGCGCATGTTCGCCTCCGGCGGTTTCCCCGGCGGCGGTGGCTTCCGTCCCGGCGCCGGCGGTTTCACGGCTGGTACCGGAGCGACCTTCGACATCGGCGACCTGTTCGGCGGTGGTGGCGGCGACGGTGGTCTCGGCGACCTGTTCGGCGGCCTGTTCAACCGCGCCGGTGGGACGGCGCCGACGAGCGGCCGGTCGCGTCCGCGCCGCGGATCCGATGTCGAGACCGAGACGACACTCGACTTCCGCGACGCCGTTCAGGGCGTCACGGTCCCCCTGCGGATGACCAGCCCGGCGCCGTGCACCACCTGCCACGGCAGCGGTGCCCAACCGGGAACGAGCCCGCGGGTCTGTCCGAACTGCAACGGAAGCGGTGTGGTCTCCCGCAATCAGGGTGCGTTCGGTTTCTCCGAACCGTGCGACGACTGCCGGGGCAGCGGATCGATCATCGACAACCCCTGCACCGACTGCCGCGGCACCGGTGTGCAGAACCGCACCCGCACCATCACGGTGCGGGTCCCCGCAGGCATCAAGGACGGTTCGCGTATCCGCCTCGCCGGTCAGGGTGAGGCCGGTCTGCGCGGCGCCCCCTCCGGCGACCTGTTCGTGACGGTGCACGTGCGCCCCGACCGGGTGTTCGGGCGTGAGGGCGACGATCTGACCCTCGTGCTGCCCGTCAGCTACGGCGAACTCGTCCTCGGTGGCACCGTCTCGGTGCCGACCCTCGACGGCCGCGTCGGGCTGAAGATCCCGCCGGGAACGGTCGACGGCCGGGTCCTGCGGGTCCGCGGACGCGGCGTCCCCAAGCGCGGGGGCGGCGCCGGTGATCTTCTCGTCACGGTGAAGGTCGCGATCCCGCAGAATCTCGACGAGAAGGCGACGGAAGCGCTGCACAACTATCTTCGTGCAGAAGAGGCAAGCGGTTTCGATCCTCGAGAGGGATGGGCAGGTGCGTGATGAGCGAGACGAGAATGCCACGGGATCTGTCACCGGACCCCGATGCGCGCGTCTACGTTATCTCGGTGGCAGCAGAACTCGCCGGGATGCATGCGCAGACGCTGCGTAACTACGATCGGCTCGGACTCGTCACACCGCACCGCACCAGCGGCGGTGGCCGCCGGTACTCGCCGCGCGACGTCGAACTGCTGCGCGAAGTACAGCGCCTCTCCCAGGACGAAGGTGTCAACCTCGCCGGGATCAAGCGGATCATAGAGCTGACCAACCAGGTCGAGGCGCTGCAGCAGCGCGTCGCCGAACTCCACGCCGAGGTCGCCCAGTTGCGTTCGACGCGCGGCGATCTGGTGCCGATTCCGCGCAGCAACGCCCTCGTGGTGTGGAAGCCGCGCAATAGGCGGGACTGACCGCACCGCGGTCGAGCGTGACTGACCGCACCGCGGTCGAGCGCGACTGATCGGACGATTTTCTCCCGTACAGCGAGATGATCGTGTCGCGACCCTTCGCAATCTGCCTAGTGTGGCGTGTTCCACACGAACGGTCGACGGAAGGCAGCAGTCATGGCGGAGTGGGCGGAAGAATGCGACGTCCTTGTGGTCGGGTCGGGAGCCGGAGGCGCCTGCGGTGCGTATACCGCCGCCCGCGAGGGACTCTCGGTGATCCTCGTCGAGGCGTCCGAGTACTTCGGCGGCACCACGGCGTATTCCGGTGGCGGGGGCGTCTGGTTTCCCACCAACGCGGTCTTGCAGCGTGCCGGTGACGACGACACCATCGAGGATGCGCTGACCTACTACCACGCGGTCGTCGGCGATCGGACGCCTCGTGAACTGCAGGAGGCCTACGTCCGCGGCGGCGCTCCACTGATCGACTATCTCGAGGCCGACGACGACCTCGAGTTCATGGTCTACCCGTGGCCCGACTACTTCGGCAAGGCGCCCAAGGCCCGGGCCGATGGCCGTCACATCGTCCCGTCGCCCCTGCCCATCGCCGATGATCCCGAACTCAACGAGTCGATCCGCGGGCCGTTGGGCCGTGAACGCAACGGGGACCCGCTTCCCGATATGTTGATCGGCGGTCGTGCCCTCATCGGCCGCTTCCTCATCGCCATGCGCAAGTACCCGAACGTTCGGCTGTACCGGAACACACCGCTCGAGGAACTGATCGTCGAAGACGGTGTGGTGGTGGGCGCGATCGTCGAGAACGGCGGTGAGCGACGGACGATCCGCGCGCGCAAGGGCGTCGTCCTCGCAGCCGGCGGTTTCGATCAGAACGACGAGATGCGCAGCAAGTACGGCGTTCCGGGCGCCGCACGGGATTCCATGGGTCCGTGGTCGAATCTGGGCAAGGCACACCAGGCGGGCATTGCCGTGGGCGCCGATGTGGATCTGATGGGTGAGGCCTGGTGGTCGCCGGGTCTGACCCATCCGGACGGACGTTCGGCGTTCGCGCTGTGCTTCACCGGGGGCATCTTCGTCGATCAGGAGGGCAAGCGGTTCACGAACGAGTACGCGCCCTACGACCGACTGGGTCGTGACGTCATCGCCCGCATGGAGCGTGATGAGATGACCTTGCCGTTCTGGATGATCTACGACGACCGGAACGGTGGGGTCCCGCCGGTCGGGGCGACGAACGTGCCGCTCGTCGAGACCGAGAAGTATGTCGATGCGGGACTGTGGAAGACCGCCGACACCCTCGAGGAACTCGCCGAGCAGATCGGTGTGCCCGCCGAATCCCTGAAAGCGACCGTCGCGCGGTGGAACGAGCTGGCCGCGAAGGGAGTCGACGAGGACTTCGGTCGCGGGGACGAACCCTACGATCTCGCCTTCACCGGCGGCGGGTCCGCGCTGGTCCCGATCGAGCAGGGCCCCTTCCACGCGGCGCAGTTCGGTATCTCCGATCTCGGCACCAAGGGCGGTCTGCGGACCGACACCGTCGGCCGCGTGCTCGACAGCGAGGGTGCTCCGATCCCCGGTCTGTACGCGGCGGGCAACACGATGGCCGCACCGAGCGGCACCGTCTACCCCGGCGGTGGCAACCCGATCGGCGCGAGCGCGTTGTTCGCGCACCTGTCAGTAATGGACGCGGCGGGACGCTGACACAGAGGCGGGACGCCGAAGCACATACGAACCGGGCCCGGAGGGA
>NZ_JBKFBA010000095.1:0-4170 GCF_053345925.1 Rhodococcus sp. C26F | reverse complement strand
ACCGGTTGGCACCCGAGGTGTCCGCACCGTACGGCACACCGAGAAAACTCACCACACCGGCGTTGTCGATACCACGCAGCTCCCCCTGCTCGACTTTCACATGAACGTAATTCATACTCCCACAACCCCTTTTGACGCGCACGAACGATTTGCGGAACTTGTCGGGTGGGTGAGCCACTTCGTCTTGACTCACCCACCTTGGGCTTGAGTCAAGTCACTCCTTCGGCGTGTAGTTGTACAGATACGGGACGTCGTTGTCGCTCTGCAGCGTGACGTCGGTGTCCTCGGACACGCCGTACAACGAGTCCGCCCGGTAGAACGGGGCGAACCAGGCCTGCTCGGTCACGAGCTCGTTGAGCTGCTTGGCCGCAGCGTCGGCGTCGGCATCTGCGCCGGTTTGAATGGTCTTCAGCAGTTCGTCGACGGCCGGGTCCTCGACGCGGAACGGGTTGAAGGTCGCGTTCGGGGCAATCTGGAGTCGGGCGGTGTGCCACGCGAGCGGATTCAATGCCGTGATCGTCGGTGCTGCAGCAAATTTGGGTGAGAGGAGGTCGGAAACCAGGTTGTTGACCGACACGGTGACGTAGTCGACGGTGATGCCGACATCAGTCAGGTACTGCTTGACAAGGTCGTACATGGAGTCAATTCCGAACTCGGGAACGAGCGGCATTGAGAGTGTGAAGCCGTTACCGTAGCCGGCTTCCGCCAGCAGCTGCTTCGCCTTCGTTGGATCGTACGTGTATGCACCGTCGAGTGCCGGAACGTATCCCGGGTTGGTCTCCGCGAAAATCTGGTCGGTCACCGCGCCGTATCCCTGGGCGGCCTTCAACAACGCGTCGCGATCGATGGCGTGGTTGATCGCCCGGCGCACCCGGACGTCGCCGAGTGCCGGATTCATCGTGCCGTTGCGATCGAAGAGGTTCAGGCCTGCCCAGTTCTGCTGCTCCGTCTTCACCTCGTATCCTGCCGCCTCGACCTGCTTGACCTGATCCGCATCCACCAGGGCACCGTCGATCTGCTTGCCCTGCATGGCGTTGACGGCGGCCTGCACGGTGTAGACGTTTATGTTCACCGCCTCGTAGTGCTGATCGTCCTTCGCCCAGTAGTCCGGGTTTTGGGTGAAGACGTACTTCGACCCGGCGACGGTGGCACCTGTGTCGAGAATGTACGGCCCGGAACCCACCGGGTTGGTCTTCTCGTCCGAGGCGCCGAAGTGCTTCGGACTCGCCATCAGTCCCGAATTCCGGGAGAGGACGTACAAGAGCGTCGGATCCGGCTGGGAAAGCGTGATCTTCAGTGTCGTCGGATCGACCGCAGTCGCGTCGGAAACGCTGGTCAGTGCGGACTTGTTCGGGGCGGCACCGTCACGGAAGCGCAGCAGATTCTGCGCCGCGGCGGCGGCATCGAACTTGGTGCCGTCGGTGAACATGACGTCGTCCCGCAGTGTCATAGTCAGAACGGTCCTGGTGTCGTCGTACTCCCACCCGGTCGCCAGCCAGGGCTCGATCTCTCCGTCCGGACTGACGCGAACCAGCGTGTCGTACACCGCCTGGAGATAGGGCGCCTCGTTACCCCACGCCGAGTTGTTCGCGGCGAAGGTCGAGGGCGGGAAGACGGCGCCCAGTGTGAGCGTCTCGCTTCCGGACCGGTCGCCCGACCCACCACCACACGCGCTCACTGCCAGTGCGATCGCAGCGGTCGCGGCGACAGTCGTGAAAATCTTCTTCGTCTGCAAGATTGCTCCCCTGATCGGGTTCAGAGGGCGGGACGTGTCGAAGTGCCGAGACACGGTCCCGCCCCAGTGGTGACGGGCCTCAGCCCTCGTGTGTTCTGTCGATGTTCACGACCGTAGGTCCGCGCGGCACTGCCGCACAGTCGCGGCCAGTGCCATACCCCGCTCGTCCGCACCACCGGGGAACGACATCCGGCGTGGAACGTAACCGTAGGCAAGCGAGTGCCACGGATCGGCAACTCCGATCGCACCGCCTGCTCCGTCGTGTCCGAAGGACTCGTGGCTACCGATCCGCAGCCGGTCGGGATCCGGCTTCTGGAAGACGACGCCGTATCGGGTGGGCAGGCCCAGCACCATGTCCATGCCCACCGCGTGGATCTGGGAGAAGGCCGCTACGGTCGCGGGAGACAGGAGCTGCGGCATCCCGTCCACCTCGCCGATACACATTGCGTAGAGTCGGGCGAGACCGCGCGCGGACCCGACGCCGCCGGCGGAGGACTGCCCTGCCGCCCTCGCGCTCCGGACGTTCGACAGCAGCTCGTCGAACGGGTCGGTGACTGCCCTGTTGAACGCCATGCCCGGCAGGCTGTCTGCGGACTGCCGCATCGGCGACCCCGCCCGCAGCACCATCTGGTCCTGAGTGGGCTGCTGCGGGAGCACGTCGAGCACCCGCGGCTCCTGCTCCTCGGGCGTCGCGATGAAGAAGTCGATTTCCCGCGGGTCGCCGATCTCTTCGCGGAAGAACTGTGCGATCGTCCGGCCGTCGATCCGCCGGACCAGTTCGTCCATCATCGTGCCGATGGTCAGACCGTGATATCCGTGTGCAACACCGGGATACCAGTGCGGAGCCTGCGCGGCGACCCTGTCTGCCATGTACTCGTGATCGATGAGCTGATCCTGAGTGACCTGTGGCTCGACACCCGGGATGCCGGCCTGGTGGGAGAGCGCGGAGCGCACGGTGACCGTGGCCTTCCCGGCTGCGGCGAACTCGGGCCAGTAGCGGGACATCGGCTCGTCCAAGCTCAGCAAGCCACGATCGACCAGGAGCGCGACGCTCACGCCGGCAACACCCTTGGTCGACGAGAAGACTCCCTGGATGCTGTCCTCTCGGATGTCGTCTCCACCCCAGATGTCGACGACGACCTCGCCGTCCACGTACGCACAGAACTGGGCGGAATAGTTGGAATTCTCGGAGACAACGCGGGCAAGCTGCTCGCCGACGGCTTCGTACCCGGGGGCGAGGAACCCCCGTGCAGCGTCGGCGTCGGTGTGTGAATCTGTGGTATCGGTGGTCATCGGTTTCCTCTCGATCGAAGCTGTCAGCAGGTGACTGTCGCGGCGTCCAGCGGAGCGGACATGTCGAAGGTTTCGGGCAGTTGGAGGTCCGGCCCGTACGGAGTCCCGAAGCGGTGGACTGTCCCCGCGACGTTCCAGGGTTCCCAGCCCGGGTCACCGTCATGTGCGAACGACGCCCACGCGCGCATCATGTCCCGCGACACCGCGAGCCGATCCCATGAGCGTCCGGTCAGCGGTACCCGATCGACCGTGCCGAACACGAAGGCAAGTTCCATGGAATGGGTCGCGCCCAGCAATCCGTCCAGGACCTCGGTGGGCTGCGCGAACTCGTACACCCAGACGCCGTCTGCCTTCGCCACCGCCAGATCGGCGATCCTCCGCGTCGGCTCGGCGAACATGAGCGATGCCATTCGCCGCCCGAGCACGAGGTGCGGCGGCTCGTGCGGAAACTCCGCCGACAGTTCCGCGTACGTGACGCCGTCGACCTCCGCGAACGCGTCGAGCCGGGATGCGGCCTCCGCCGCAGACATGTCGGCAACGAAGGTCGGATTCGCAGCGAGGAGGAAGGTCGCATCGTGGGACGTCCAGCCGAGCAGCAGCTGCTTTCCCCGAACCCCCTCTGTCGCCTCCTCCCTGAACGAGTTCACCGGCAGATCCACCGGATCCAGTGACGGACCGAAACCCAGCGCGGAATCCAGCTCCAGACTGCGGGCGCCGCTCCCCGTCATCGAGGCCACCTCTCGCTGCGCCGCCGACTGCGCGTCCAGGAGCGTCTCCACCGACGCCGCCCGCAGCTCGTCGACCGACTCCAGCCCGACTGCCTTCATCACCCGCTCACGGAGCTTCGCCGTCTCCTCCGGAGGATGCGACCGCCCGAACGGACCGCTCATCATGATCGACCGCGCGAACAGGTCCCGAGCCGCAGGCATCGCATTCAGCGCCGCCACCTTGCCACCACCACCGGACTGACCGCAGATCGTGACCCGCGCCGGATCACCACCGAAGGCCGCGATGTTGCGCTGCACCCACTCCAGCGCGGCGACGAGATCGAGCAGACCCGCGTTCGCAGACCCCGCCTCACCCAGTTCACGCAGGTCCAGGAACCCCAACAGACCGAGCCGGTGCGTCACCGACACCACCAC
>NZ_JBKFBA010000094.1:0-4881 GCF_053345925.1 Rhodococcus sp. C26F | reverse complement strand
TTAGACGATATGGAGTGACACACCGCTTGTTCGTGGGGGTTTCGCTCCTCTTGGTGAGCCGGTACGTCCCTCGGTCGATGAGGGCGCGCTCAGCGCAGGGGTCGATGTCAACGTCGTTCATGCTCGCTGCGCTGCGCGTGCTCCACGTTGACATCACGGCCTGCGTTGAGCGGATACGCGATGATCGAGGGACGCCCCGATGACTGTGGCCCCACCTCGGCCAGGCCGAGGCCTCACGCACAAGATTCGTGGGTTACCGAGCAGACAAAGCCCGTCTGTCCGGCCTATCCGACAATTGTGGGAGGCCCCGGTGTTTACCGAGCGTACGAGCGTTGGACTGGACGTGCACGCACGTTCGGTCGCGGCAGCGGCCATCGACAACGTCACCGGCGAAGTGTTCCAAACCAAACTGACGCCGTCCTACGACCACATCCGGTCCTGGATCGCGGATCTTCCGAGTCCTGCAGCAGTGACCTACGAGGCCGGCCCGACCGGCTTCGGACTGTATCGAGCGTTGACGGACGCGCAGGTGCGGTGTGAAGTGGCCGCCCCGTCCAAACTGCAGAAACCGGCTGGAGACCGAGTCAAGACCGATACCCGAGATGCGCTACACCTGGCCCGGTTGCTGCGACTCGACGAGATCTGCACGGTGTCGATCCCCACCGTGGATCAGGAAGCGGCCCGCGATCTCGTGCGGGCCCGAGAGGATTGCCGCGGCGATCTGATGCGGGCCCGTCACCGCCTGTCGAAACTGCTCTTGCGGCATGGCATCGTCTACTACGGCGGAGCGGCGTGGACCGGAGTGCACGATCGATGGCTGCGCACCGAGGCAGCACCACAGCTGACCGCGGCGGCGACCAGGATGGCGTTCGACGCCGACTACGAGCATGTCCTCACGATGCAGGCCCGGCGTCGGCGTCTCGATACGGCGATCGAAGAGATGGCTGCCGCAAGTGAATTCACCCCGGTGGTGCGCCGGATGTGCTGTTTGCGTGGGGTGGGTACCTTGACCGGGTTCGGTTTGGCGGTGGAGATCGGCGACTGGAACCGGTTCACCGGCAATACCATCGGTTCGTTCGTCGGATTGGTGCCGTCGGAGTACTCGTCCGGTTCGTCACGGGTGCAGGGGTCGATTACGAAGACCGGCAACACCCATGCGCGTCGCCTGCTCGTGGAAGCTGCCTGGCATCACCGACCTCGATATTCCGTCGGGGCGGTGATGCGGTCGCGGTGGGATCAGGCCCCGGCAGCGGCCCGTGTCCGTGGTGACGAGGGTAATCGTCGCCTGCACGGCCGGTGGGTAGGGTTCCTCGAGCGCCGGAAACGGCCGGTGATTGCGAACGTGGCGATCGCGCGTGAGCTGGCGGGCTGGTGCTGGTCGTTGGCGGTGATGGACTGCTGATCGTCCCCTGAACTGCTTCGCCGGCGAGCTCGGTGATGACAAGCGCGTGGATCGACCCGCGATCCGACTATGAGCAGGTCTCTCGGGGCCGACGCTCGATTTTAGACACGCGGATGCGATCCTGCCGAACACCGTCCTGCGGTAGCCAATCCGCGTATATCAGTCTGACCGCGCGTCGTTTTATCGACACGCTCACCATAGGGCTTGGTGGCGAAGCGTAGAGGCGTCCCCGGGGCCGCTCCCCGGTGGCGCCTCACTCTGCTCTCTTGACAAACTTCTCGACATATCAGTCGGACATCCGGCCCGTCGCGATGCCAGTCGCGGCGGGCCATCTGTTTTGAATTGTTCGCACGCGCGTTCGAGCGCGTGGTTGATCATCTTGGCACCGAGTCCGAAAGGCGTCAACGTTTGCGAACTGGATCGTGCGGTCTCGGACCGCTCTTGATAGCTCGCGGGTGAGCTGTCCCGAAGTCGAGCGAGCCCCGCTGGCAGAGGGGAGGAGCCAGCGGGGCCCGGTGCCGCCAATTCCCGGGGAGGGGAAGGGGCATGTTGCGGGGAGGCAACACACTTGAGGATTTAACCAGAATGCGGGACCTACGGCATATCGAGGATGGGACCTAAGTCCCATTGATGTAATTCGGCCGTACTCCGTTCAGATGACGTCCAAGTCCAGCCGCTGGTGGAGCCACTTACGGAGGCCGTCGCCGTATTCCTCGCTGTCGAGAGCGGCATCGATCGCTGCCCGGAGATATCCACCCGGGTTGCCCAAGTCGTGGCGGGTCCCACGATGCACGACGACGTGGACCGGGTGACCTTCCTCGATCAGCAGCGCGATCGCGTCAGTCAATTGGAGTTCCCCGCCCGCGCCCGGCTTGATCCGACGGAGGGCATCGAAGATGTCACGGTCCAGCAGATAGCGGCCAGCGGCGGCAAGTGTGGACGGAGCATCGGCAAGAGCCGGCTTCTCCACCATGCCGCGAACTCGGAGAACATCCGGATTTGCGACGTTGGGTACTTCCTCTACCTCGAACACGCCGTACGAGCTCACCTGGCTCTTCGGAACGTCGATGGCGCACAGCACCGTTCCCCCACGCTTAGCTCGGACACGAGCCATCGTTTCCAGGATGCCGCTCGGTTGCACGAGGTCGTCCGGGAGAAGAACTGCGATCGCGTCTTCGTCCGGTTCCAGCGCAGCTTCGGCGCAGCCGACAGCGTGGCCGAGCCCGAGCGGCTTCTCCTGGACAACCGATTCAACGGTGAGCAAATTGGGCGCCCGCCGTACTTTCTCAAGTAGCTTGAGCTTACCCTTCGCTTCGAGGTGAACCTCGAGGTCGAAGTCGTCCACGAAATGCGCTACGACCCCGTCCTTTCCGGGCGAAGTCACAATGAGAAGTCGCTGAGCTCCCGAATGAGCGGCTTCGGTCGCGACGAGTTCGATGCCCGGCGTGTCAACTACCGGTAGCAATTCCTTCGGCACAGTCTTTGTGGCCGGCAGGAACCGAGTTCCCATCCCCGCTGCCGGTACCACGGCCGTTCGGAACGCTTTATGCACTCCTGCTTCTTCTTTCATGGTTCTACCCTCGCCTCCCCTGTCGAGCGCATGACCGCGCCGGATTACCCGCGATTGCCCGGTCAAAACGTTGAACAACGGTGAGATAGATCTCACCGTTCAGATCCCGACCTGGATTCCCGCAAAACATGGCGGTCGGTAAGCGCAGTCTAGGGGGCGGTCATAGGGTTCGCGAATCGGGGAATGCACTGAAAGTGCAAGACAA
The DNA here is from genome assembly GCF_053345925.1 of Rhodococcus sp. C26F. Classification (NCBI taxonomy): domain Bacteria; kingdom Bacillati; phylum Actinomycetota; class Actinomycetes; order Mycobacteriales; family Nocardiaceae; genus Rhodococcus; species Rhodococcus sp. C26F. The sequence goes on along the minus strand of NZ_JBKFBA010000094.1, from coordinate 1,704 downwards.
CTGGGACGAATGCCTCGGACACGGCTTCGAAGCATTGAATGATCATCCGACGCGTCGCTGCGCCACAAGCTCAAACAACGTCCGATCTGGACGACTGTTCAAGCTGCCGTATCTCGTAAGTAACGTTACAGTCTCAAAGAGCGTTTTCGCATAGGAGCGGCACGCGTACAACTGGAGGAACTGCGCCCGACTGGGCACGCCACGGGCAGGTCACGCGACCGGGGAGGGTACGCGGACCGCGTCCGGCGTTGCTTGTTCGAGTGAGCAGCAAATGTCTCGGGGAGGAGACAACGATGAGGGTGGTTGGGCTATGACTGCCATCGGGGAGGCGAGTCACGGCGTACCCGATGCACTCGTGGGGGACAACGTCAATTCTGTTCGCGGGCAGCACCAACCGTCGCGGTCGACCAATCGTCGAAACTGGCAGCGGTCCTACATCAGTCGATTGATCTGGTCCGATGCGATTGTCGTTGTGCTGGCCGTCGTTGTGGCACATACCGTCCGATTCGGGCAGGGCGACCTATTGACAACGGAACCGGTCTCCGAACTCAGTTATGCCCTGATCTCGGCGGGGCTTGTCGGTCTCTGGTTGATCACTCTCGCGCTATTCCGCACGCGGTCACGGCGTGTCATCGGCGCAGGTCATAGCGAGTATCAACGTGTCGTTTCGAGTACGGCTCGACTGTTCGGGTTCATCGCGATTGTTGCACTTGTATTTCGCCTGGAACTGGCACGTGGATATTTGGCGATCGCACTGCCAGTCGGTCTTGGCGGTTTGCTGCTGACGCGATGGGTGTGGCGGAAGGTGATCGCGCGCAAGCGTGCTCGGGGCGACTTCCACACGTCGGTACTCGTTGTGGGTGGCGCGCGAGCGGTGCGGCATATGACCCGCACCTTCTCCCGCAAGGACGGCGAGGGCTACCGCGTCGTCGGTGTCTGTGTGCCCCGTTATTCGGGTGCCCCCGGTGATGTGATCGATGTCGACGGCCGGGAGATCACCATCTACGGCGACGAACACTCCGTCGTCGAAGCACTCAAGTTGTCGGGGGCGGACTCGGTGGTGGTCACCGCCACCGAAACCCTGGGCAGCGAGGGGTTGCACGATCTGGTCTGGCAGCTCGAGCCGCTCGACACCGACCTGGTGGTCGCCACCGGTGTGGTCGATGTGGCCGGTCCGCGGATCGAGATGCGCCCGGTCGCCGGTCTGCCGCTGATCCACGTGGAGAAGCCCAGCTACCACGGGGCCAAGCGCTCGGGGAAGCGGATCTTCGACCTGGCGTTCGCAAGCCTGGCATTGCTGGCGTTGGCTCCGGTGTTCGCGGTCGTCGCCCTGCTCATCAAGCTCGAGGATCGGGGTCCGATCTTCTACAAGGCCGAGCGTATCGGCATCGACGGCACGCCGTTCGGGATGATCAAGTTCCGCTCGATGGTGACCAATGCCGACAAGATGGTCGACACGTTGCTGGCGCAGAACGAGGGTGCCGGTCCGCTGTTCAAGATGAAGGACGATCCGCGGGTCACCCGTATCGGCAAGGTGATGCGTCGGTTCAGCATCGACGAGTTGCCGCAGTTCCTCAATGTCATTCGTGGCGAGATGAGCGTGGTGGGTCCGCGTCCGCCGTTGCGGCGTGAGGTCGAAGCCTACGACGGTCGGGTCAAGCGCCGGCTGTTGGTGCGCCCCGGAGTGACGGGACTCTGGCAGGT
>NZ_JBKFBA010000093.1:0-5392 GCF_053345925.1 Rhodococcus sp. C26F | reverse complement strand
TCCGTCGCTACATCATCTGGCGCAACAAGCACGCCGAGGATCAACAGCTACGGGAGATCGTCGACAGGGCAAACGTTGCGTGATGCGGCACTAGCTGAACGTTCGGATTGATCGCCGCCGTCCTGTCATCGGCCAGCGCGGCTTCGGAGGGATCGGCCTTTGTCGGGGTTTCGGGCCCGGATCGGGGGATCTCCATGTGGCTGCCATCGTGATGTAAGGGTCGCTTGTGGACGACGATCCGGAGTCGCATGGCGAGAGGGCACGCGCTGCGACAGTCCTGATCTGCATCGTGCGCCCTTTTCCTCGGGTGTGTCGGTGCTGAGCCCTGTCAGCCGCCGCTGACATACTCCCATCGGCGACGAATGGCCGCTCACCCAGGGGGAGGTGATGCAGCTCAGCGAACGATAGATGAATACTGGTGTTGTAGAACGCAATTGAGTACGATATTCGCGTCGACAGTATTGTGGTTGACGGCTGGCGCGGCCCACCTGTCGGCGGCTCGCCCCACGAGCATCCACCGCGGGCAACCGGGTGCGGTGGTGTTCGTGGCGGATCGTCGGGCGCCGGGATCCCGTGAGCCAGGGCTACGGACGTTTCGATCTTCCCGCGATATCGACGGAAGATCCTCGCTGCAATTTGCCATAGAAGCCGACGATGCGGGCTCTGCTTCTGTCCGCCGCCCTGACGGTGTTACCGACCCGGCGACCAGCAGATCATGTACACGGCTTCCCACTCGATGTCCCGGCGCCGGCCGGGCACCGCCGACGGGTGGGCTGGTTGTCTTCGGCCCTGGGAAGTCGCAAGTCCCGGTGGCATCGGTCGTGCGGCGACCATGATTGATGGCCGACACGATCGACCGGACCAGCCGGAAATACCGCGACAACGGTGACCGCTCGGTGGCGGAGGAAGTTGAAGACCTCGCCGGGGTGCATACCGAACACCGCAAGGCTGCGCCCACCATCCGGTGCACCGGCACGAATAGAGGGCAGCGGCTCCGTAGCGGGTGCGTGAGGACGCGTGCCCCACGAAGGTCAGACAGCAGATAAAGGCTCTTCTACCTCCACATCAGGCCGGTCCCGTCGTTCCGTCACAGCGCCTTCTTGCACGTCAGGGTCGTGGCTACACCCTTCCAGGTCCGTCATCGGTTCGGTTTGAACCAGAACTCTGGACAGTCGCAGATCCCGCTTGGGCGATCCACGTCGTGTTCGTGTGCTGTCGTTTGATTCGCCTCGCGTACATCGCGACCGCATCACCGATGCTCGCGCCCGCCTCGCCTCTGGCGAAACCTGCTCGAAGACAATGCTCTCGGTTCCATCACTGCCCCATCGACGCAGTCGATGTCCATCGGGGATCAGGGCAGCGAACCCCGTCGAACGGATGCTTGGGCTACTGGGGACCCAGTAGCCCAAGCGCATCCGTCTCGTCAGTCGGTCTCGTAGGTGTCGTAACCGTTGGACTTGATTTCTTCCCAACGAGCAAAGTACTGAGGTACTCCCCCTGAGTAGTTGAGCATCTGCGCCGGCTTACCGGGCACGTTTGCACCCCAGTACCAGGAACGTGCCTTCGTGAACATCGAGTTCACGAAAAGCTCGTCGACGTGTGCGCGCCACTGCTTCTCGGACTCTTCGGTGTTCTCGAACCGTGTCGCCCCTTTCTCGCGCAGGTACTCGAGGAATTCGACGACGATTTCGCCTTGGTACTCGGCAGATGTAGGGCCGTTGCAGAACCCGGACGGGCTCTGAGGTCCGTACAGGAACATCATGTTCGGGAATCCGCGGGTTGATAGGCCCAGACACGTGTCGACACCGGACTTCCACTTGTCCTGAATCTTCAGGTCGTCGACGCCGGTGATATCGATGGCCATGATCCCACCACGGTTGTTGTCGAACCCTGTTGCCAGTACTAGGAGGTCGCATTCGATGACACCGTCGTCGGTTTTGACACCATGGGGCAGCACCCGTCGAATCGGCGTGACGTTGGAGTCGATGACATCGACGTTGTCCTGATTGATGACATCGAAGTAGTCCTGTTCGAGGGAGGGACGCTTGACGCCGTAGGGGTGCGGAGGCGTCTCCGGTGCGACGATTGCCGCTTTCTTGGGGTCGGTGACCCGCTCGAGGACCTTGCCACGCCAGAAGTCGTAGAACGTACGGTTGGCCTCCTCATCTACAAGGATGTCCTGGAAGTTTCCGAGCCACAGCTCGAAACCACCTTCTGCCCACATCTTCTCGTAGATCGCGTCGCGCTCTTCCTTACTCAGGTCGGTGGCGTTCTGCGGAATGAAATCGAAGTCGAAGCCGGCAAACGCCTTGTAGCGCGTAGCAAACCGCTCGGGCAGTCCCTTCCGGAAGTGCTCGTTGTCGTCATGGGTGAGTTTGCGTTGCTGCATCGGAAGTGCCAGATTCGGGGTGCGTTGAAACACGGTGACATGTTCGGCGACATGACCTGCCTCCTGGACGACCTGTACACCGCTGGCGCCGGTACCGATGACGACAACTTTGCGGCCACTCATATCAACGCCCTCTTGAGGCCAGTGCGCAGTGTGGTAGCACTCACCGGCGAAGGAATCGAGCCCTTCGAGATTCGGATACAGCGGCTTGGCGCCGAATCCCGTGGCAACAATGACCTGCCGTGCCTTCTGGATCTTGCCGTCGGCGGACCGTACGGTCCACTGACGGGTTTCCTCGTCCCACGTGCATGCTTCGGCGAAAGTGTCGAACACGACGTCGCGGGTGAGGTCGAGCTGTGAATCGACGTAGTTGAAGTACTCACGAACCCCCTGGTGACCCGGATACAGTTCGGTGAAGTCGTATTTCTTCCACAGGTCCTTGTACGAGAACTGGTAGATCTGTCCGGTGCTGTCGGTACGGGCTCCGGGATAGCAGTTCCACCACCAGATTCCGCCCAATCCACCCGCGGCGTCCCAGACTTTGACGGTGAAACCGAGATCGCGCAGTCGGTCCAATGCGTACAGGCCGGAGAACCCTCCCCCGATGATCAGAACATCGAGTACGTCATTGTTCGAGTGCGAGCCGCTGCGGGTCGCTGTGGCGACCTGGGATTCGGTCATGTGGTCCTCCTGGAGATTTCCCGGGACGGGTGTTTCCGCCCGGACATCTACGACGGTAGAAGCGAATATGTGATGTGAAGTGTCCGAAATCGAGTCAAGACAATCCGATACGAAACACGTATTAGTAATCATCACAACTTAATTCGCTTACCATGCGGCATTCGAACCTGCTGCACTCACGACAGAACAATCGGTACTCGACGCCGAGATCAGAAGCCCAGATCGCGACCGATCAGTTCTTTCATGATTTCGTTCGATCCCGCCCAGATCTTCGTGACCCGGGCATCCCGCCAGGCTCGTGCCACTCGGTACTCGTTCATGTAGCCGTATCCCCCGTGCAGTTGCACGCAATGATCGAGGATCCGGTTCTGGATCTCGGCAGTCCACCACTTCGCCTTGGCTGCATCGATCGGTGTCAACGCCCCCTCCGAGTGGGCTTCGATGCAGCGGTCGACGTACGCCTGTGTGACGTCGAGCTGGGTCGCCAGTTCGGCAAGCAAGAACTTGTTGTGCTGGAACGTTCCGATGGACTGCCCGAATGCCTTTCGTTCTCGGCAGTAGTCGATCGTCTCGAGCAGAATCTGCGCAGCGTGCGCGAGATTGGCAATGGCGCATCCGAGTCGTTCCTGGGGCAGGAAGGACATCATGTGGATGAATCCTCGATCGAGCTCGCCGATCACGTCGTCATCAGTGACGCGCACCCGGTCGAGGAAGAGTTCAGCGGTGTCTGCTTCGTCCTGTCCGACCTTGTCGAGTTTGCGGCCACGCTCGAATCCGGGCAAGGAGGTGTCCACGCCGAAGAGGGTAATTCCCTTGGCCTTCTTCGATGGAGAGGTACGTGCAGGAATGATCACCAGGTCTGCAGAGTAACCGTTGGTGATGAATGTCTTGGCACCCGAGAGCAACCACCCGTTGCCGTCCCGCACTGCGGTAGTCTTCAATGCGGCCAGATCCGATCCCCCACCGGGTTCGGTCATCCCGATGGCAGTAAGCACGTCCCCGGAACACAGTCCTGGAAGCCACCTGGCCTTCTGCTCGTCGGTGGTCAGATGCACCAGATACGGCGCCACAACGTCACAGTGAATACTCACACTAGACGCCAACGCGGCGTTCACCCTGGCCAATTCCTCGATGAGGACCGCATTGAAGCGATAGTCACCTGCCTCGACACCTGAATATCGTTCGGGTACTTCGAGTCCCAAAAGATCGTGCTTGCCCGCGGCAAGCCAGAAATCTCGGGGCAATGCCCTGTTGGCACGAACGTCGGCGGCCAGGGGCTCGAACCATCGAGCGAGAAACTCGCGGACAGAGTGCCGGTAAGCCTCGTGATCGTCACCGTACACCGTTCGCTTCATGGTGGGTCATCCTTTAGATCGGGTGGACGCCACCGTCCAGACGGACGGTGCGAGGAGGCTGGGATCGTGATCGTCGGCCCCGCCTCATCATCTCGTTCGCCGAGTCCTCGGGGATGTCTCGATATGCGACAGGTTGTTTCGGGGTCAGGATCCGAACTTTTCGTTTTCGAGGCCCAGCGCGCGGATCTTGCGGTAGAGCGTGGAGCGGGCGACGCCGAGTCGTTCGGCGGCGAGGGATTTGTTGCCGTCGGACTCGTCGAGTGCGCGGACGATCGCTTCGCGTTCGGTGCGTTCGAGCGAGGTCAACCGGCGGCCGGCGCCGAGGGTGCGGTAGTCGGCGGGCAGATGTTCGAGTTTGATGTCGAATCCCATCGACCGCGCCGCCGCGGTGCTCAGCACCGAGGCGAGCTCGCGCAGGTTGCCGGGCCAGTGATGGGCGATCAACGCCCGATGGGCGGCCGGTTGCAGTTGCGGGGTCGGGCGGTCGGGGAATTCGGCGGCGAGCAGCTCGCGTGCGAGATCGGTGAGATCTTCGATGCGCTGGCGCAGGGGCGGGATGCACACGCTGCGCCGCACATGGGTCTGCACCTGATGCCGCAGATCGTCGGGGGTGCTCGAGGTGGCGGTGGCGATCAGCGGTGCGGACAGCTCGACGGCGGCGTCGAGCAGCCGCCGGGTGGGGGCGAGGGCCTCGTCGGGGACCTCGTCGAGGTGCTCGATGATGCACGCGAGGCTGCCGGACAGACGCGCGCGCAGCTCGGCCACGCTCGACGGGGTCAACGTCGACGCGTCCACGGTCAGGATCGGGGCGTTCGGTCCCCAGCGGTGCTGGATCTGCCGCGCCAGGTGGGCTTTGCCGACACCGGACTCGCCGACGATCAGCACCGGCGCGACGGTCGCGGCGATCTCGTCGACCCGGTCCTGAAGCCGGTGCGCGGCCAGGCTGCGCCCGGCGATACGGGCCGCC
>NZ_JBKFBA010000092.1:0-5515 GCF_053345925.1 Rhodococcus sp. C26F | reverse complement strand
GACACGCCGCAACCGGTCGGCGTGTCGGCCAGAACGGGCAAAGGTTCACGGGTGCGGCACTAGCAGCTCGCACCCATGCGTCGAGCATGCGCCGTGCGATCGAGACCTTCCCCGGCAGCAACACGGGCGCATCGACCGAACTAGCCCAGTCGCCGGCGGCGAGGGCCTCCTTCACCTCCGCGCGGGAGCACCATACAGCCTCGCAGATCTCACCATCACTGAAGATGAGCGGTTCGCGAGGGTCGGCGATGGCATGGAAGCCGAGCATGAGGGAACGCGGAAATGGCCATGGTTGACTTCCGACGTAGGCCACGTCGGAGACAACGAGACCGACCTCTTCCGCAATCTCCCGCGCCACGCAGCTTTCGAGCGACTCACCGGCCTCGACGAATCCCGCCAGCGTCGAGAAGTTCCGCGCCGGCCACGCCGCGTGTCGCGCCAACAGCACGCGGTCCGCCCCGTCATGTACCAGACAAATGATCGCAGGATCGGTCCGCGGGTACTCCTCCCGACCGCACGCAGTGCACACACGCGTCCAACCACCCGAGGTGATCGTCATCGGCGCCCCGTCCTTGGCGCAGAAGTGGGACTCGTCCTGCCACATCAGCAGGGCTTGCGCGGTGAGATACCGTTCGGCATCAACAGCATCGAAGAACGCTCCGTGTGACCGCAGGTCACCGAACTCGATGCCCGCGCTCTCCATGGGGGCATCCGTGAGAAACTCGTCCCGTATAGCCCATTGATGCACTGCATCAACAACTCCCAACAAGACCGCGTGTGTCGGAGGGTGGGAACAATAGTCGGCAGCCGACTCGAGGAGCAGTTGTCCATCGATGATGCGAACCTGACCGGCACCGTTCACGCGAAGCAGTCGCGCATCCGGCCATGCCCTCGCCTGCGCGGTCGCATCGTCACGTAGCGCCACAGGGCGACTCAAGACATCGCCAGGAAGGGCACTCTCGACACCGTCAGCGTTCACAACTGATCACAACCTTCCGCAACGAGCGACCATGTCGACCGGCACTTCGTTCGTGAGCGTGCGGCCGGCACTGCCGTCAGGCATACTCGAACTGGATCGACGAGTACGATTCGGACATCACCGAGATGAATTCTTCAACGAGGCGCACATGATCGGGATGGGCCAGATATGCGCGGAAGGCGGGGACGTCTTCGAAAAGCGCAGATATTGCATAGTTGCCGATCCCGGGCTTGAGGGCGAGGTCCCTTCCGTAACGAAACTCGACGACCTGGGGAATGCTCACCGATATCGCGTCAAGAGCCTTGTGGAACGATTCGACCTGCTCGTCGGTGATGTCCTTCTTCCATATGAATGTTACGACGTGATGCAACATGATAATCCCTCTCTGGAAGCATAATTCGAACTCGACACCCGAAGTGGGCAGCACGTTTTCAGAGCCGCTGATGTGTCCTCACCATGACGTGCGGCGACCGAACATCTCTCCCCGCAGCCCGCGGGCGTACAGAGGAACCCATTTCTCGAGAGCACCTCGAGGGTGAACCCGTTCTCCGGTGGGTCCCTCGCGGTGCCGGGCCCGTCATCGAACGGTGATGGTGAGATTCTGGCCGTCTGTGGGTCACTTGGGTGACGGTAGAACAGTGATGGACCTTCGGTGTGTCCGATTGTGCAACACACATCTACGAGAACCGGGACAGACGGACAGTTGTGTTGTTTTCGGACACTCGTCCGCTCTGACCTCCTCGTAGTGTGACTCCACCGAATCGGCGATTGACCAAGTCCGTCTATCACATCAAGGAGATCACCATGGCACTCGATCCTGTAGTCGAGCAGTTGATAGACACGTTGAACGAGCAGGGACTGAAGTCGTTCGAGCAGATGAGTGTCGCTGAAGTCCGTGAGGTCATCGAATCCTTCACCGGACTGCAGGCGCCGAAAGCGGATCTTGCTCGTGTCGTCGACACGGTCTACCCCGGACCGGATGGCGACCAGGCCGTGCGTCTGTACATTCCGGAGTCCGATGCGCCCCTGCCGGCTGTGGTGTACATCCACGGCGGCGGGTGGGTTGCGGGCAGCCTCGACGTTACCGAGCAGCCTTGTCGCGCGCTGGCCGCGGACGCCCGAGTCATCGTGGCCGCCGTGAGTTACCGGCTCGCTCCCGAACACAAGTTCCCTGCCGCACCCGAAGACGCGTTCGCTGCTCTGAATTGGGTAGTCGACAACGTCGCCGACTTCGGTGGTGATGCGACGCGTGTCGCCATCATGGGCGACAGCGCCGGTGGCAATCTCGCCGCCGTCACCGCACTTCGGGCACGTGATACCGGCTCACCGGCCCTGTGTGCTCAGGTGTTGGTCTATCCGGTTATCGACGGCACGGCACGCTTCCCGTCATGGGAGGAGAATGCCGAGGGATATTTGATCACCGCGGCAGCAATCGGCTGGTTCTGGGAGCAGTACCTGGCCACACTGGAAGACGCCGAGAACCCGTACGCCTCGCCGGCCAAGGCGAAGAGTTTGGCGGGGCTTCCTCCCACGCTGATGTTGGTCAACGAGTACGAGGTCACCCGCGACGAATGCCTGAACTACGGGCGGATGCTGACCGAACAGGGTGTCCCGGTCCAGGTCGAACTGTATAGCGGTCTTGTCCATGGCGTGTACTGGATGACCGGTGCAGTTCCGCGCAGCGCTGAATTGCACAGCGCGGTTGTCGAATTCCTCGGCAAACAGTTCGCTCGCTGAGTACGAGTAACCGGTGGCTGTGCCGCAGTCATGTGCTACGAGCGCAGCCGCCCGTTGCTCGCTCAGCGCGTGCCCGCCGGCGTGTTGCACTCAGGTCCTCGTGGAGCCCATGCCTGGTCCAGCCGCTGGCTCCTCGAAGTGGCGGGCCCGCCGGCACACAATCTTCGAGCGCTGGATGTGCACGAGACACGAATACGGTCGTCCGGTTCCTCTTCGGGCAACTCAGGGAGGTCGAGACGTCCGAACTCGGGCGGGTGAACAACATGTTCCTCGTCCTGCCCCTGGCACTGAGGTAACAGTCAGTAGACCAGTGCTCGATCGAAGTGGACTCGTCGAACTTCACGACATCGTTCCTGTTGCTGCGATTGCCTTGCCGAACGTCCACGTGTCCGCACCGCTGATCGAGGAGCTTGCTACGTGAGGCATCGTCACTCGCCGGTGAATGCGGCAGTTCGCTTCTCCATGAGGGCGTTGACTGCTCTCGTGTGATCGGTGGTCTGTTGAACCAGCGCCTGCAGAGCAGCGGACAGTTCGAGGAGACTGTCGAGGCTCTGGTGCTGCCCTTCACGCAGGAGTTTTTTGGCCATCCGTACCGAGTGCGGAGGGTTGGCGGCCACCCTGTTGGCGAGAGCACGAGCTTCGTCGAGCAGCTGATCGGGAGGAACGACGTTCGAGACCAATCCCCACTCGAGAGCCTGTGTTGCGTCGACACGGTCACCCGTGAGAATCATCTCGGCCGCCCGCGCCGTACCGACCGCCTTGGGCAACAGCCACGCACCCCCGTCACCCGGGATGATGCCCAGCTTGACGAAGCTCTCAGCAAAGAACGCTTTTTCGCTGGCGATTCGGAGGTCGCACATGAGGGCAAGATCGCACCCGGCACCGATTGCAGGGCCGTTCACCGCTGCAATCAAAGGTACGTCGCAGTTGTACATCGCTCGTGGGATCCGTTGTATCCCGGCGCGATAGCCATCGCGTTGTTCGTGAGGCTTCCCGCCGAACAGTCCCCGGCGATTCGCCATGTCCTTGACGTTGCCGCCGGCGGAGAAGGTCGATCCCGCGCCGGTGACAATGACAGCGCGTACCCCGTAATCGGCGTTGACGGCATCCACGCATGCGACCAATGCGTCGACGACATCCATCCCTGAGACTGGGTTACGTTCAGCCGGCCGATTGATTGTCCACGTTTCGATGAATCCGTCGCGTTCTACGAGAACTGGATTTTCCATGTATGTGTCTTCCCGATCTTCACTGCAATCGATGGTTCGGATAGTGCACTGCTGACTGGCATGCGAACGGACTCGGCGGCGGNCCGCCGAGACACGTCCTCTTTCGTCGGCGCGCTTTGCTTTCAGTTGCACGCCCTACATGCGGTGTTCAGGCGAGCCCCAACTTCGGGCGTAGCCACTGGGCGATCCGGTTCAGTGCCTGATCCGCCTCGGGTGCTCGTCCCGCGTTGAAGTGGAAGACATGCTGCTGTTCGTCGACCACGTCGAGCACGGCTTCGCTCCCTGCCTTTTCGATCAACTCAACGACCCGGCGCGAGTCGTCGAGCAGAGTCTCATAGCCGCCGACCGATACATAGACGGGAGGGAAGTCTGTGTAGTCCCTGAGCAGGGGGTTTGCCCGCGGGTCCGTCGCTTCCGAGAGGTCGGTCAGGAAATTCTCCCGCATCATCTCGAGGACTGCCCTCTTGGCCAGGACGTCGACTGCGTCGTTCGATTCGATCGTCAACCCCTTGATCTCCATATCGAGCCACGGCGAAAGAGCGACAACGGCGGCCGGAATGGGAAGTGCCATACCCGCAAGTTCGAACACTGTCGAGATGGCGAGATGTGCGCCTGCCGAGTCGCCGACCGTCGCCATATGTTCTGCCTTGTAGCCCTGCGTACGGAGCCACTTGTGCACGGCAATGCAGTCTTCGAGCTGTGCTGGATGCTTTGCCTCCGGCGCGAGCCGGTAGTCCACCACGAGTGCGTGAACTCCTGCCAGCTTGGCGAGGTGTGCTGCAAGCTTGCGATGGGAAAAGCGTGAACCTGTCACGAATCCGCCGCCGTGCGTGAAGACGATCACCCGGTCTTCGGCGGCGCCCAGCGGCTTGGCCCATGTTGCCGGCACACCGTTGGCTGTCACTTCTTCATACGTGACATCGGTAGGTTCGATGGTGGGAAGATGCCATTCTTCGAACATGTCTCGCTGACCTGCGAGATCCATACCTTCGGACCGTCGAAGCCAGGACGAGTACAGGTCGTTGAGGAACAGCGATTCTTTGCTCACGGACATGTGTTGCTCACTTTCATCACCGGTCGAGAAGGAAATTGACTGATCAGGAAGGCGTGTAGCTCGTGTATCGCGTACGCACGGTGTCATCCCACCCAGTCGGCTGAACGGAAAAGCCGCTAGGGAAGGTCAGCGATTGTCTCGGTTTGTCGAATGTCGGCACTCACCGATCACCACGTGTGTTCGGCATCGAGGCTTACGCCGTCGAGGCGGTGACGTGACGGTTCCGCGATGTCGCTGATCGAACTTTTCGCATCCGTCGCTCACTATGCGAACGCACAGATGCAAGTTGTGCGGGTCGTTTGTGCCGACGTTACTGGAAGAGTGCTGATTGCAACTCAATGTAGAGATGCTGCAACTTCTTTCCATCGAGGTGGAGCGGCAGGGTCGTCCTCAGATCGCTACGAGAGGTCCGATGACGGGCTTCCACTGGTAGATGCTCTGGTCGACGACAACACCCTGCGTGACATAGGGGTCCTTGGCGAGCAGGGCCTGCAGGTCGTCTTCGCTGTCCGCCTT
>NZ_JBKFBA010000091.1:0-5819 GCF_053345925.1 Rhodococcus sp. C26F | reverse complement strand
CGACGGGCCGGATGTCCGACTGATATGTCGAGAAGTTTGTCAAGAGAGCAGAGTGAGGCGCCACCGGGGAGCGGCCCCGGGGACGCCTCTACGCTTCGCCACCAAGCCCTATGGTGAGCGTGTCGATAAAACGACGCGCGGTCAGACTGATATACGCGGATTGGCTACCGCAGGACGGTGTTCGGCAGGATCGCATCCGCGTGTCTAAAATCGAGCGTCGGCCCCGAGAGACCTGCTCATAGTCGGATCGCGGGTCGATCCACGCGCTTGTCATCACCGAGCTCGCCGGCGAAGCAGTTCAGGGGACGATCAGCAGTCCATCACCGCCAACGACCAGCACCAGCCCGCCAGCTCACGCGCGATCGCCACGTTCGCAATCACCGGCCGTTTCCGGCGCTCGAGGAACCCTACCCACCGGCCGTGCAGGCGACGATTACCCTCGTCACCACGGACACGGGCCGCTGCCGGGGCCTGATCCCACCGCGACCGCATCACCGCCCCGACGGAATATCGAGGTCGGTGATGCCAGGCAGCTTCCACGAGCAGGCGACGCGCATGGGTGTTGCCGGTCTTCGTAATCGACCCCTGCACCCGTGACGAACCGGACGAGTACTCCGACGGCACCAATCCGACGAACGAACCGATGGTATTGCCGGTGAACCGGTTCCAGTCGCCGATCTCCACCGCCAAACCGAACCCGGTCAAGGTACCCACCCCACGCAAACAGCACATCCGGCGCACCACCGGGGTGAATTCACTTGCGGCAGCCATCTCTTCGATCGCCGTATCGAGACGCCGACGCCGGGCCTGCATCGTGAGGACATGCTCGTAGTCGGCGTCGAACGCCATCCTGGTCGCCGCCGCGGTCAGCTGTGGTGCTGCCTCGGTGCGCAGCCATCGATCGTGCACTCCGGTCCACGCCGCTCCGCCGTAGTAGACGATGCCATGCCGCAAGAGCAGTTTCGACAGGCGGTGACGGGCCCGCATCAGATCGCCGCGGCAATCCTCTCGGGCCCGCACGAGATCGCGGGCCGCTTCCTGATCCACGGTGGGGATCGACACCGTGCAGATCTCGTCGAGTCGCAGCAACCGGGCCAGGTGTAGCGCATCTCGGGTATCGGTCTTGACTCGGTCTCCAGCCGGTTTCTGCAGTTTGGACGGGGCGGCCACTTCACACCGCACCTGCGCGTCCGTCAACGCTCGATACAGTCCGAAGCCGGTCGGGCCGGCCTCGTAGGTCACTGCTGCAGGACTCGGAAGATCCGCGATCCAGGACCGGATGTGGTCGTAGGACGGCGTCAGTTTGGTTTGGAACACTTCGCCGGTGACGTTGTCGATGGCCGCTGCCGCGACCGAACGTGCGTGCACGTCCAGTCCAACGCTCGTACGCTCGGTAAACACCGGGGCCTCCCACAATTGTCGGATAGGCCGGACAGACGGGCTTTGTCTGCTCGGTAACCCACGAATCTTGTGCGTGAGGCCTCGGCCTGGCCGAGGTGGGGCCACAGTCATCGGGGCGTCCCTCGATCATCGCGTATCCGCTCAACGCAGGCCGTGATGTCAACGTGGAGCACGCGCAGCGCAGCGAGCATGAACGACGTTGACATCGACCCCTGCGCTGAGCGCGCCCTCATCGACCGAGGGACGTACCGGCTCACCAAGAGGAGCGAAACCCCCACGAACAAGCGGTGTGTCACTCCATATCGTCTAAGTAGGAGTCGAACATGCGTCAGCATACCCATGCGCAGGTGGCATCGTGAGCATCGAAGCGATCACCTGGGCACTCGAACGCGCCGAGATTCCGTCCCCCACTCCAGCCGGCATGCCCTCGGCGCCGGCGCTGACAGTGGTGCTACTCGGCCTGGCCAATCACGCGTCCCGACATGGTGCGGATGCGTATCCGTCCGTGCGGAAGCTCGCCGGGTACGCCCGCATCAGCGAACGCCAAGTGCAGCGTTGCCTGAAGGCGCTGGCCGCTCTCGGCCTCATTTCCAAAGGCGATCAAGAGCGAATTGCAGCGACAATCCCTCGCGAGGACCGCCGCCCAGTCCTGTACAACCTGTCCATGAAGCGGGGTGACACGTCGTCACCCCGCAGCCCTGAACGAGATGACAAGACGAAGCGCCACGGGGTGACAGGAACGACCGAGCGAGGTGACACCCCGGTCACCCGAACCGTCCTTGAACCAACAAATGAACCTGCTGCACTCCCCCGCCCGACAATTCGCACCCGCGATGCAACACGTGAGCAGCAGCCATCTCCCATCGACCGATTGGCCACGGCGTGCCGCCGGGCCGGCTTGTCTGCACAGTTCGACACCCTGACACCGGCGAAGCGCACCCTCGTCGAGCAATCGATCAGCACTCACGGCGTAGATGCTCTTGTCCGCGCCGCGCTCGAATGCCATCGACCGTGGGACCCGGCTCGCTCCGCAGCAGCATGGATCCCGATCTGGCAGTCACTGCAACCACCCCGCCCGAAACTCCCGCCACGATGCGGCCGGTGCGATGAGTACGGCTGGTTGCCCGACGACGAACTCGGGCGTGCAGTGCGGTGTCCATGCCGCCAAGTGGCGTCGCACAGGATTCCCACTTCACCTCAGGAGACGATGCTCTTGGCAGCATGAGCACACTTGCCGCTGTCGTCAGTGCACTGGCGCCGTAGTTGCCCTCATAGCAACACATTCCGATCCCTTGAGTGGTACTGCGAGTGATACGACGACGTCGCGAATCAGACATCGCCGATTCCTTCTCTCGGTACCATGAGCCCGTATTTCGTGGAAACGAGCGGCATCATGCCGCAGAGGACGTGAGGCAACTGGCACCCGAAGAAATCGAACATCGTCCGGTGGCAGTGTGCGTTGTCGGGACCGGTGCGATCGGACAGACGGTGATCGACGCCTTGCGCGAGGACGTGGTGCCGCATGTGAGCCTCGCGGCCGTGTTGGACTCACGAAGCAGCCCTGAGGAGGCCTCCGCCGCATTCGACGTCGCCGACATCGTGGTGGAAGCTGCCACGGTCGACGCCGCTCGGGCCCTGGTACCCGAGGTGGTGAAACGCGGTAAGGACATCATCGTCTGCTCATGCGGTGTCTTTGCCGAGCGCGATTTCGATGTGGAATCGTTCGGCGCCGGACCAGGACGTGTACTGCTCCCGACAGGCGCGATCGGCGGCTTCGATGTTTTGGCCGCAGCGACACGTGCAGGAACCCGCGATGCGCGCCTCACCCACACCACGATCAAGCGACCCAGTGCGCTCGGCATCGAAGAACGTCTGGACGCAGAACGCACCGTTTTCAGAGGATCTGCCCGAGAGGCTGCGCTGGCCTTTCCGCGAACCTCGAATTCGTCGGTGGCTCTCGCCCTCGCGACGCTCGGGCTCGATCGGGTCGAGGTGGTGGTCATTGCCGACCCAGCCGCTGCAAGCACGCGCCACGTCGTCGAGTGGGAGTCGCCGCTCGGCCGGTACGAGCTGACGTTCGAGAACGCGATCGACCCGGCATCGAGCGGGCGCACATCTGCGATCACTGCCTGGTCGGTGATCGAGGTTCTCGCTGCGCTACCGCTCGGGATCGGCCCCGGCGCGGTCGTGCTCGGGCCTCCCCGCAGGGAGTAGCTGACCCAAGAGGTTCCGAACGCTTCAACGAGAAAGATTGTCGCTTTCGCGTGTTTGGAGCAGAATTTCGGGACGAAAGTCCCAAATACGCGGGCGGAATCGTAACCACTTCCGTCACATTCGTGTTTCCTGATGACCGGTCGGGTAGCGGAGCGTGAACGGGTGCTGTACACAGTGTGAAACAACACATTTCACAGGTGAAGGTGTAACTCCCTACCGGGAGTGGCAATTCGGTTTCACCTGACCTACTCGCACCCTGGAGCAGCCTGTGACGACAACATCGCTTTCGGACCGACCGGCACGGGTACTTTTTCTCGGCACCCCCTCCAACGCGGCAGCACTCGACCGGTGGGAAGAACTGCAGAAGCGCCTCACTCTCGCAGGCATCGAAACCACTACCGCCTTCGAAGGCGAAGTGCACTACGCAATCCTGACCGAGGACATTCTGGACGGCTACTGCACCGCTGCCGAGGCACTCACATTGCAGAAGCTCCGGACGCAAGGGGTCACGTGTGCAAGCACATGCGCCGGCCCCGAGCAGATCCTCGCCGCGCTGGCGGAAACCTCGGCCGACGTTGCTTCTGTCGTGCCGATCTCGGCAGCCCGGGGAAGCACTTACCGGCACGCTGTATCCAGCGCAGTCTGAAACTCCAGAACGAATTGTGCGCGCCAGTGGAGATTCACTGGCGCGCACTATTCGTTGATTACGGCGCGTTCTACGGCGACGGCATCCCACCGTTGACGTGGATCGTCGCTCCTACCACGTAGCTCGATTCCGGCGACGCCAGGAACACGTAGGCCGGCGCCAGTTCGGTCGGCTGCCCCGCACGTCCGAGTGGAGTGTTCTGCCCGAACTCGGGCAGCTCTTCCTTCGGCTGACCGTCCGAGGGCTGCAATGGCGTCCAGATCGGTCCGGGCGCAACCGCGTTCACGCGAATGCCCTTCTCCGCCAGCTGGGTCGCCATATTCTTCGTGAAGTTGTTGATCGCGGCCTTCGTCGACGAGTAGTCGATCAGGGTCGGCGACGGCTGGTACGCCACGATCGACGTGGTGTTGATGATCGTCGAGCCCGGCTGCAGATGCTTCAATGCAGCACGCGTGGTGCGGAACATCGCGAGGATGTTCACTTGGAAGGTCTGCTCGAGCTGATCGTCGGGCAGATCATCCAACCCTTCGACGGCAATCTGCTTGCCGGCATTGTTGACCAGGATGTCCAGTCCGCCGAGCTGTTCGACCGCCTGGTTCACGACCTCGGAGCAGAACGAGACATCCGTCAGATCGCCCGGGAGAGTAACTGCCTTGCGACCGCTTTCGGTGATGATGCGGGCGACGTTCTTGGCGTCGGGTTCTTCGTCCGGCAGGTACGAGATCGCGACGTCGGCACCCTCCCGCGCGAACGCGATGGCAGTAGCAGCGCCGATGCCCGAGTCACCACCGGTGATCAGTGCTTTACGTCCTTCGAGCCGGCCCGTGCCTCGGTACGAGAACTCGCCGATATCGGCCTTGGGCACCATGTCGGCGTCGAGCCCCGGCTCGGGCTGGTCTTGCTTCGGAGGGGAGATGGACGGATAGCGAGAAGTGGGGTCCTGGAACTTCAGTTGATCGGTCTTATTGGTGTGCACGTCTTGTTCAGCCATGAATGCCGCCTGTGAATCGGTGGTGGTTCGAAGTGCTCGAAAGGTTGTTGCAAGTGGCTTCCCGGGGCGGTGGATCCGCAAACCCTGGCACCTCGGCGACTTCTTCCACGACGGGGACTCGGACGAGCGCTCACAGAGAACGGTCAGGGCTTGTCCACCCGACGCGCATGCTTCCCGAAGGTGTACCTGCGTCGCTCGGTGCCGCGCCTCCGATAGCGAATCCCCTTCGGTGATGCTCGCTCCCCCTCGACCGGCGAGTGAGCTTCTCGTCGGACGGGACGGGCGGCCAGGCCGAGAGCCGACCAGCGCTCGGCAGGGGCTTCGCGTTCGTCGCGCACGCGGATGATCCGACCGAGAATCATCGCAGCGGCAACGGACACGACGGCCCACCCGAGCAGCACCCAGAGAATCCAATGCACGATTTGGACAACGGTCCAAGTTCCACTCTTGTTACGCAATCAGGTGGACTTCACCCCGAAATTCACCCCGTCAGCTGGTTATCGAGGGTTCCGGCCTAGAGAAGTGGCCGCGAGGAGCAGAGACCCCGCCGGAAGGGCATGCGAGTAA
>NZ_JBKFBA010000090.1:0-5989 GCF_053345925.1 Rhodococcus sp. C26F | reverse complement strand
TACCGCTCGAGCGGCACCCCTTCGACGGACCCGACGGGCTGAACCGAACACCCGGGATACTCCGCACCCGGTTGCTCGACCATCACCCCACGTTTACCGCGCACGCGCTCGATCACCCGCACGGTCTGATTACCGAGTTCGTCCATGTCAGTCCCCGAACGTCCAGGACGGTTTCGCCGACTGCGAGATGCCGAGCAGCTGGTAGTGGTACGGGGTGAACACCAACGACCGGCCCGGGTTGACGAGGGTCCCCGACCGGGTCACCCCTCCCACCGTCTTCGTGTAGGAGACGTGACCGGCGTGCTTGGCAGCCGTCAGCGCGGCCCGCACCACCTCGATGACGACGAACCGGGCGTCCGGGTCGTCGTCATCGATGGTGGGCTTG
Source organism: Rhodococcus sp. C26F (assembly GCF_053345925.1). NCBI lineage: Bacteria > Bacillati > Actinomycetota > Actinomycetes > Mycobacteriales > Nocardiaceae > Rhodococcus > Rhodococcus sp. C26F. The sequence continues at coordinate 5,604 of NZ_JBKFBA010000090.1, read as the reverse complement.
TGCTTGCGGATCCACTTCGAGGCAGAGGCGATGAGCTGTTCGGCCCAGATCGTCTCGGTTGCCGACAGCTGCCGCCAGCCCCTCATCAGACCAGTGACGTCGACGAAGTCAGCCACAGTGCCGCCTCAGCTCACTTCTCTTCGGCAGCGTCGACGAGGGCGATGATCTCGTCCTTGTTCTTACCCTTGAGATCCTCGGCGTCGATGCCGATCGCTTCCGCGTACGCCACCCACTTCTCGTCGGTCGCAGTCGCCCGAGGACGGCGCGGCCTCTCAGCCGACGCACCACCGGCCGTAGCCGCCGGGGGTTCGGCGCCCTGTGGCGGGACCTGGTCGACCACCGCGGCGGCAATTCGTTCTGCTGCGGCTTCCTCGGCAGCGACCTCGTCGGCGGGCCGGATCGCGCCGGCACGCAGCAGCCGCTGCGCTTCCAGCTCGTCGAGATCGGTGATCAGCGCACCGCGGCGGTGCCTGATCTCCTTCGTCGGCCGGCCCTGATCGTTGCGCTCGAGTACCTGGTTGAACCGCAGTGCGGTCAGGATGTAGTCGGTCACGGCGTCACCAGTCCCGTCAGCCACAGACCGGCCTGCGGCTGGTCGAGTGCGAGTCCACGTTCCTGCGTGGCATCCGAGCGCCAGGTCTCACGCGGGCCACCGTTGGGGCCGTTGCCCTCGGGGTAGAGCTCGGTGAACGTCAGCGGACGAGCGTCGCCGTAGAACCCGATCGTGCCGCGCTCGAGGATCAGGGCCCGGTCGGCCGGCCACGCCTTCGACACGATGACACGAAGGTTGTGGATGGTCTCCGGCAGCGCACCGACATAGGCGATGTTCTGGTCGGCGATATTGCCGCGGTAGACCTTCAGCAGATCGTCGTTGTCCATCAGGATCGGCAGCAACGCGGGGTTGAGCACGATCGTGTCGGCGGCGAACTCGTATCCCTCGTCCTCGCTGCCGCCCTGCTCGGCGGTCGGGGCCGCCTGGGAGATCTCGAAGATCGCATCGGCGATGTCGCGGCGCGGCCGCGAGTTCGCCACATCCCACGCGGTGGAGACGGGGAACGAAGGGACGGAGTTGAAGATCGCCTTCGCGGCACGATCGTTGGCCCGGATGAAAGTGTTCTTCAGCGCGGTGATCTGCTTGTTCACGTCGTCGATCTGATTCTTCCGAATCATGTCAAGAGTGACGCGAATACCCTTGCCGCGCTTGGTCGAGAAGACTACCTTCGGGATTCCGCGGGCCGCGTTCGAGACGGTGATCTCGCCGAACTCGGCCAGCTCCTCGATGTCGTCGGCGAGGAAGGCCGGATCGCCTTCGCGGTAGGCGAACACGCCCGAGGTGTTGGCGCCAGCGTTGCGCAGCAGCGCCTCGGCGATGAACTGATTCTCGAGCAGCTTCTTGAGCTTGGTCGGGATCAGCGTCGGGTTCGCGAGAAAGTCGGCCACGGCCAGTGCCGCGCCGTCCGACCCGCTCACAATGGTCCTGGGTGCCATGGTGATTGTCTCCTGGGGAAGTGAGGGATCAGGCGATCCGGATGAGGCCGACCGCGTTGGCGGCCACGCCCTGGGGCTGGGTGCAGATGCCGACGATCTCGGCTGCGGTGGCATCGACCGGGGCCGGACCGACCTTGCCAGAACCAGTCGAGACCAGCTTGTCGCCGAACGTGGCCGCGGCCGAGTAGGTCACCTTCGTTTCGGTGCCTGCGTAGGCGACGGAGACGACGGTGGGGATCGGCATCGCGTTGATGATCGGGCGTCCGATCGCGTCGACGGTGGTTCCGCCCTGCGCCGTTTCGGGGCTCTGCCCGTCGGTGAGCGCGACGCCGAGCACCTTCACGCTGTCCGCGGCCGCGACGCCGATGCGGCCGCCGGTGCGGGCCTCGACGAGCTGGCCACCGAGGATGACCTCGGCCGGGATGAAACTCTTGGGGCCACCCTGGGTGACCTGTGTGACTGCAGCCATGTCAGTTCTCCTCGATCCAGTTCTTGAACTTGTCGACGGCCGCGAAGTCCGCACCGCCGGTGAGCTCCGGGTCGACGCCGTGGCCGACCTCCTCGAGCGGCACGAGACCGGCGGCGAGGCTGTTGATGGCCTCGGTGGCGCCCTCGCGGTCGCGCTGCAAGGAGTTGAGCCAGTGCTCGCGTCGGCCGGGCCCGAACTTTCCGGCACGGATCGCTCCGTCGACGAGTGCCTCGTCGGCTTCGCGGAGCTGCTGGGCGCGAGCTGCACGGCCTTCGTTGGCCGCGGCGATGTAATCCTCGTGCTGGGCACGGTCGACGGCGACGAGGCCGTGACGCTCCATGTAGGCGGCAACCTGCTCGGCGGTAGGACCGCCGGTGGGGGCGGATGCCTGAGTGCCGGTTTCGTGGGTCTGCTCGGCCAGTGCCTCGTCGAGGGCGGCCAGAATCGTTTCGTCGGTGGCGTCGGCGTTGATGCCGAGGCGCTGAGCGAGAGTTTCGTTGAGGGTGGGCACGATGCCCTCCTTCCTGTTGGTGTCCTCTACCGCCTCGGCAGAGGGGATCCGGGGGGCCGGAGCATGTTCCCGGCCGGCGAAGCGGAACTGCGACAGGTTGAATGCCGCGGCGAGTTCACCGGTGTCTGGGGTGCTGCCGCTGACCTTGTCGGCCAGGCCAGCCGTGACGGCTTCGTCTGCGGTGAACCAGGTTTCGGCAGCGACGAGTGCTCGCCATTCGTCGATATCGCCACCGGCCCGGCGGGCGTAGACCGCGGTGATCGAGTCGGTCATCTTGTCGAGACGGTCTGCCTCGGCGCGTAGATAGTCGGCGGTGCCGGACGTGTAGAGCCACGCCTCGTGGATCATCATCTGCGAGCCCTCGCCCATGATGATCTCGTCACCGGCCATCGCGATCACCGATGCAGCCGACGCGGCCAACCCGTCGATACGGACGGTGACCTTCGCCGAGTGCGCACGCAGCGCGTTCATGATCGCGATGCCGTCGAACGCATCGCCGCCGGGTGAGTTGATCCGGACGACGATCTCGTCGGTGTCGAGTTCCTTGATCCGGGTGGCGATCGTCTGCGCGTCGGTGTCGAGCCAGTAGCTTCCGATCACGTCGTAGATCAGGATCTCGGTGGCGGCACCGGCCTGCGCGTTGATCCGGAACCACTCGCGCGGTCGGCTGGAAGAACCAGCACCGTTGCGGATGGTCATGGTCGTCTCCTTCACGTGGTTGTCCCCTCGGATTCGGTCGGGCCGGAGGGGGGCGTCCACGGCTCGGATGGGGGCGGGGTGTCCTTCGCGGGCAGGCCGTACTGCTGGCGCGTGTACTCCTCGAGCGACCGGTCGAGGCGGATCAGTCCGGCGTCGATGAGCATCTTCAGTGCGGATGCGGTGAGGTCCTGGCGCGAGCCGATCTCGTCGAACACGATCTTCGGTGCGGGCTCGTCCTCGCCCCAGTTCAGATCGACGAGGTCCTCGACGACGTGAGCGGTACCGACGTCTGCGATGGTCTCGCCGAGCGTCTGCACCGACTGCGTGAACGTGCCCTCTTGCACGCTGGCCATTGCGAACGAACCACCGGTGTCGAGGTTCAGGAAGTGCGCGAGGCCCGCGATAGCGATCTGTTTGTCCTGGTAGTCGATCGCTTTCTGAATGTCGAGCAGCACACCTTGCACGCTGAGCAGCTCGAGCTTCTGGCCATTGGCAAGACCGACGCCGGAGGTCATGCCGCCCTTGAAGTTCGACGCCAGGTCGCGCATGTGATCGACCTCGACCTGGTCGGTGGCGCTGGCTGCGGTACCGACCGGCACGCCGATGCCGTTGCGGCGGGCCGCGGCGGCCTGGGTACGCATGAACTCGTCCTTGAGGATCCAGTGCTTGTAGGCCGGCCGCAGGATCGAGTTGCCCTGCCACTGACCGGGGTCCGGTTCGTGCACGTAGGCGACCAGTCTCGAGACGGGGATGGTGAATCCGTCCGGGATGGCCGAGGCTGCGGTGAGCTTTCCGACGGGCGGCTGTTGCGTGATCGACTCGAGACCACCGTCGAGCGCGACTTTGATCTTCGCGATCGTGCGCTGCGGACGGGGCGCGAGCTTGCGCAGACTGATCCTTCCGTCCTGGTCGAACTGATAGACCTGCTCGAAGAAGCTGTGCCCGTACTGCAGCATCAGGAGAGCCTGCTGCAGGTGACTACGCCACGAGAAGCGTCCGCGTGTGCGCGTCGTCGGCTGGTAGTCCGAGCCTTTGATCCCGAGCCGAAGGTTGCGGGCCACGAACTCGACGACCTCATCACGGGCGCCGTTCGGGTCGAGATGCCATCCGGTGCGGCGGATCGGCAGACCGATCGCTCGCAGCAGGGAGGAGGCTCGGCCGTCCTCGCGGCCCATCCGGCTGAAGACGTTCACCGACTCGGGCCACTGCAGCTCGGGGACTTTCTCGGTGTGGTCCCACTGCTGCCACTCGGTTCCGCCACCGTGTACGTATCCCAATTCTGTTGAGGGACGTGCGGTTTCAGCCATGGTCACCTCCTCGTCTAGAACGCGGCGGTCAACGGGTCGAACGAGTCGACCGGTCCACCGGTATGGTTGGTGCGCTCGAACGTCGGCGCGGCCGATGCGCCGGCCACGCGGGATTCGAAAGTGATCAGTGCCCATCGGGCGATGATCACGGCCAGCATCGGTGTGACCTCGGGGTCTCCCCCTGCGTCGACGACCCAGTCCCCACGCGGGAGCGACCGTTTCCTCACCTGCTCGAGCGCGTAGCCGAGAGCTTTCTGACCGGTGTGGCTGATCAGCCCGTCCTCGGCGTCATCCACGAAGCCCTGGCTCATCAGCGCCGCTTGGTTCGTTGTGGACTTGATCAGCTCGATGCCGGCGGTCTTCATCATCGGTTCGAGCACCGCGGCCGGCGAGCGACTGTCCGTAGCGATCGCGCACGGCTCGAGCACATCGTCGATCCGACCGATGAGATCGACGATCTCGGGGTTGGTCGCCGTGCGCACGTAGCCGACCTCGACGTGGATCCGGTCGTCGACGGTACGTTGCGCACCGGCGATCACCCACCGGGAACCGACGCGGGCGAGGCCCACACCGATCGTGCCGGTCAGTTCCGGGAAGTCCTGCAGTCCCTGCCACTGCAGCTCGGTGACGAGCTGCCATGTCTCCGGGCCTTCGTCGTCGTCATCCGGCCAGATGCCCATCGCCTCACGGCGCCAGGCTTCGTCGTCCGGGATGTTCTCCCGCATACGCAGCATCGACTCGAGCGGAGTGCGGTGCGGATACGACGGATTGAACGTGCCGAACTTCGACTGGTCGTCCGGGTCGGTGTCCGGGTCCGCGGAGATCTCGACGTACACCTGACCGGCGGTCAGCCCGGCGAGCGCCTTCTTCCGCTTCTTCGTGAACGATTCGCCGTCGTCGGTCGGCCGCGGTGGTGTGCCGATGAAGAACAGCAGACCGCCGTGCGGGTTCTTCGCGGCGTTCGTGGCCGGCACCATGTCCTCGAGTGCCTTCACGCCGAGGATCTGCGCCTCGTCGAACACCTCGACGTCGATGGCTTCCATACCTCGACCGAAGCCCTGCTCACGAGCGCCGAACATGATGATCGATCCGTTGGTGAAGACGATCTCCTGTTCGCCGTTGGCGGTGCG
>NZ_JBKFBA010000009.1:169235-185629 GCF_053345925.1 Rhodococcus sp. C26F | reverse complement strand
CGACGTGCCGCCGTCGCCGTCTCGAGCGCGGCGCGGGCACTGTCGTGGTCGCGGAGCCGGTCGGCCACGACGGCCTGGGCGCGGTTCGCCTGCTCGGCCTGCGCGGCGGTGGTGCGCTCGAGGTTCTTCACCGCGGACGCGAGGTCGTCGAGCTGCTGTTTGCCCTCGTAGGCGCTGGAGCGGTGTAGTGCCTCGAGGGTGGTGCGTGCCTGTTCGTGGTCGCGTTCGGCCACCAGGAGCTGTTCCTCGGAGGCGGTGCGTGCGGCGGCGGCCTCGGTGCGGGCCTCGGCCGCCTCACGCAGCGACCGGACCGCGGTGTCCACCACGCCGAGACGGGTGGCGACCTTGTCGACGGCGGTGCGCGCCTGCTGACGGATGTACTTCGAATACACCTTCACGAACTGCTGCGCCGCATCGTCGGCGGCCGCGAGGGACTCGAGGGTGCGTTCGACCTCCTCGATCGCGGAGAACGAGCGGGCGGCCTCGACGATGAGATCGTCGTCGAGGGGACGAAGACCGTCGGTCAGCGCCTGCGACAGGCCCTTCGGGTCGAGGTTCTTGGCGAGCTGGGGGCGGCGCAACGTGAGGATCAGGTTGATCATCTGGTCGTAGCGTTGCGCGCCCAGACCGAACATGCGCGCGTCGATCGCGGCCCGGTAGTCGACGGGACGATCGGCGATCGCGTCGGCCCCGATCCGATCGACCAGTTGTTTGCGGGTGAGCGGTCGGTCCTCGTCGTCGAGCAGCGAGAAGTCTACTCCCACACGGCCGTCGACGACGAAATGCCAGCGGGTGACCTTGTCGTTGCCACGGATGGCGCGCATCCCGATGCCGACGGTGACGGCCTCCGGGTCGTCGGCGCGGCCGCGGCAGAACTCCATCCACACGTACGAGTGGGCGCTGTCCTGCCCGCGGTACAGCAGGTTCGAGCGCATGGTGCGCTCCTCGCCGGCGAACGGGTTCAGACGTCGCGGTTCGATCCGGCCGTCGAGCACGAACGGGAACAGCACCTCGAGCGCCTTGGTCTTGCCCGACCCGTTCGGTCCGCGCAGCACCAATCGTCCGTCGGCGAACGAGAACTCCTGGTCGCGGTAGTCCCACAGATTGATGATCCCGGCACGCGTGGGGCGGAATCGGGCGCTGCTCATGAGATCTCCGTCGGGGTCGTATCGGGGGCGGGGACTGTCGGTGGGGTGGTCTCGGAGAACAGGTCGATTTCCGGATCCCGTTCGCGCACACTGACCGTCACGCCGCGGAAGCGGGCGATCGCGGGCAGGACGAGCACCCCGCCGGGCACCCGGGTCACCAGCCTCAGCCTGTCGAGCATGTCCACCGCGGCCTCGGTCAGTCCCGCGGGATCGGCCTGCCACTGCGCGGCGAAGGTCCGGCCGTAGATGTCGACGAGGCGACCGACCGTGCCCGCCAGCCACGAATCCTCGAGCAAGGGATGCTCGAGCGGGGCACGAGCGTCGTCGTCCTGCTCCTGTTCGTCGGGGATCGAGGTGTCGGACACCGCGAGCGGGGTGAACACCGTGGACCTCGGGATTGCGGAATCGACGGCCGCGACGAGAGCGTTCTGTGTCTGTGCAGGTACGGGTATCCGGGGTGGGGCAGGGGCGTCGGGATCGAGGACGCGATCGCACATTTCCCCGGCCAGCAACAGCGCGACCTGCGCGACCGTCCCCGTGTTCGGGAACCGCACGTCCGACAGTCGTCCCGAGGTGTCCACCAGCGCAACGCCTTCGGCGCGACGCTCACACACCAGGCCGGTGAGCAACTCCACCTCGTCGGTGGTGCGCGGCAACGCCAACTGCAGCGCCTCGTCGTCGTCGAGATCGTCGGCGTACACCACGGGACGCTGCACCAGTGCGCGTCGCACCCGCCGTCGGACCTCCGCCGTATCGGATTGCGGGGCACCGGCATTGCCGAGCAGACCACGAACCGATTCGAGATGCTGCAATGCCCGCGGCGGCCGGAACAGGGCGTGCACGACGGCACGGTCGACGTCGTAGAGCGCCTCACCGCTGTCGGGATCGCTCGCCCACCTGCCCGCATCACCGTCGGCGAGGGTGATCGCGCCGCGCACGCCGAGCCAGGTCACGGCATCTACGAAGGCATCGCGATCGGCGGCGCGTTCGGTGTCGAGCTCGACACCGTCCACCCGGCTCGCCTCGGAGGCGACGTGCTCGGCGAGTTCGGACAGCGTGATCTGCCCGGCGCCGCGACCGAGCGCGGCGATCGCCAACGCGAGATAGGCGTACCGGCGCCGGTCGAACGGCCGGCCGGTGTGCGTCGACGTGCCCGCCCCCGCGTCGAGGCGATCGGCGACGGTGAACAGCCGCGCGGTGGTCTCGGTGACCTCGAGCCGGTATCCGAAGGCGGCGAGCAGATCGTCGCGCAGCTCGGTGGCCCAGCGGCGCACCGTCGCGAGCGCCGACCGATCGGGGAAGGTCGCGGTGACGAGATGATGGGTGAGCACCAGCCGCGCGGCGCGCTGATACGAATCCAGCTCGACGGACGGGATCGAACGCGCCCTCATCGCACCTCCACCGACAGACCGTCGAGATACAGGCGTCCGCGCGCGGTGTGCACCACCGTCGACTCGCCGCTCGGTCGGAGCGTGAGCTTGACGCCGTTCTGCGTACCGGAGGAGGCATCGTCGCTGCGCACCCGCCCGCTCACGGGCACGCGGGCCGACAGTGCGGCGTCGAGCAGGCTCAACAGCACCTCCGCTTCCGGTTCGCTCAGATTCCGTTCGCGCACACCTCCGGCGGCGAGGGAGCGCGCCGCCTCTGCCCGGCGACGCTGCTTCTCGAGCTGGGCCTCGCGCAGCCGCCGTACCCCGGCGTCGTTGCGCTGGATCCGTCCCGGTGCTCCCGCTGCGGGGCGCCGGCCGGTCTCGGCGAGGGTGCGGGCGATCTCCACGGGGGGCGCCTCCCACCACGACCGGGTGACCGGCACGATGTCGGCATCGGGATGGGCGACGGAGAAGTGGCGGGGCCGGCCCAGGTCGAAGACCGCGCCGAACAGGGCGTGCGCGGCGTCCTCGGACGGCGCGGCGGCGAACCAACCGGCGAGATGCCGCAGCTGCGACTCGCGGCTGACACCCCCGCGACGCTGCTCGGTGAGCCGCCGCAGCAACCCGAGCACCGCGGAGATCGCATTGATGGTCGCGCCGCGCAGGCGTTCGGATTCGCTCGGTTCGGAGCCCACACCGACGAACCAGTGTTCGATGCCCCACCAGCGCTGCGCCCAGTCCGCTTCGCGTTCCTCGAACGAGAGCAGCACCCGCTCGTCGTGCCGGGCCGCGGCCGCGGTGAGCTTCTGGACGCCGGTGGCCTGCACCCGGTCGAGTGCCGCGGAGAGCTTCGGGGCGTAGCGGGCCAGGTCGGTGCTGAACTCGCGCATATGGGTGAGCAGCGCGTCCTTGTGGGCGAGGAAGGTCTCCGGGGTGACCTCGGTGGTGCGCACCAGCTCGCCGAGGACGAGATAGAAACGGGCGGCGCGCTCGGCCATGTCCGACAACGTCGCGTCGAGGCGGCTCAACTTCCGGTAGACCAGCTCGCCGTCGCCGGCCGCGTTCGCGTCGGCGAGATCGTTGAGATCGGCAAGCAGATCGGGAAGGGCCAGACGCGACAGCGAGACGTCCTCCCCGCGGGAGGACAACACGTCCTCCACGGCGCGGAACACCCGGTAGCCCGCCTGCCCGAACTGGTAGACGTAGTGCCGGTTGCGGTACTCGGCGAGCGTCGCCGCCCGGGATCCGTCGTAGCTGCGTTCGAGCACACCCCACGCGTGCAGCTGCTCGAGCAGCGCCGGGATCTCGGAGGAATCGGGCACGTCGTCGCCGCTCGCGCCGGGCAGCCGGGTGAGGACGTTCTCGACGTCGCCGGCGTGCAATAGCACCGAGTAGTTGCCGCGCGCATGATCGAATGCGCGCAGAACCCACAGGTAGTGCACCCTTTTCTCGGCCGTCGCGAACGAGAACAGGCGCAGGCGGTCGTCCCGCACCAACGCGTCCTCCATCGCGCCGAACCGCGCTCGGCCTGATTCACTCACCGTGACAGGTTAGGCGGCGCAACCGACGGGTCCGGACAACACCCGGCGTGAGTGTCGGCACGATCGTTGCCCGATGGACGCCCCGATCCGCGGTGGCGGCCCGCCCCGAGCCGTTACGGTCGAGGCGGTGCGCTCGGCAAGGGCAGTGCACCCGGACGGACGCCGCAGCCTCCGGAATCGGACACGATGAATCCTCACGAGATCGGACAGGACACCCACAGAGTGGGCGATCCCGGACCTGCCACGCGTGCACTGATCGAGGCGGTCGCCGACCTGTCGACGACGCGGCACGCCGAGATCACGCAGTACATGACCGAGCGGATCTCGGCCGAGATCGAGGCGATGTCCACCGACCGCCACACCCGCCGCTCCCTCGCCCAGGCCGCGGAGGAAGGCGTCGCAGCCATCACCCGGTTCCTGCGGGACGACCTCGAGGAGATCGAGATCCCGGCGGCGTCCTACTCGCTGGTGCGCATGCTGGCCCGACAGGGATTCCCGGTCTCGGTGGTCGACCGCAGCAACCGGCTCGCGCAGGACAGCATCATGCGCTGGTGCCTCGAGGTGCTGGCCGGACTCAGCGACGACGCCGCGGCAGTGATGCAGGCGGGCGTGGAGATCCTGATGAAACTCTCCGCCGGGATCGACGGGGTGTCGCAGTTGCTGCTCGGGGTCTACGAGACCGAGCGCGACACCTGGCTGCTCAACCGCAACGCCTCCCGGACCGCCCGCATCCAGGACATCCTGGCCGGACGACCGATCGAGGTGGGGGACGCCGAGCGCACCCTCGGCTACCGGCTCGGCCAGCACCACCTCGGGGTGATCGTCTGGACGGACGACATCGAAGTGGTCGGCGGGGACCGGTCCGGCACCGAATGGAACGGCCTCGAGCAGGCGGTGACGGCTCTGGCCGAACATCTCGGGCGGGGAGGTCGGGTGCTGTTCGAGCAGTTCGACGAGTACACCGCCTGGGCATGGATCCCGCTCGGCACGGTCGATCGCATCGACCCGAGCGGAATGTCCGGGATCGTCGCGTCCTGGAAGCGACCCGTCGGTGTCGCCGTCGGCGCGCCGCAGGAGGGGATCGATGGTTTCGTCCGGACGCACCGGCAGGCGGCGCAGGCGCGGGAGGTGGCTCTGACGTCGGCTCTGCCGGGTCCGCGTCTCGTCTCGATCGACGAGGTCGGCGCGGTCGCGTTGATGTGCACGAATCTCGAATGGGCCCGCGCCTGGGTGGGGGATGTGCTCGGCCGCCTCGCCGCCGACGATCCCGCTGCCGCACAACTGCGGCACACACTGCGGGAATTCCTTTCCAGCGGAGGGAGTTTCGTCGCCACAGCGGAAAGGCTGCATCTGCACCGGAATTCGGTCGCCTACCGGATCAGCAAGGCGGAGGAGCAGATCGGGCACAGCGTCCGCGAGTGTCGACTCGACCTCGAGAACGCGCTCGCGCTGTGCCACTGGCTCGGCGCCGCCGTGCTCGCCCCCGATTCGGAGATTCCGCCCGCGTCCGGCTGACTGCGCGTCAGCGGGAGCCGGGCACGGCGCTGCGAACGAACCGTCCGATCTCGCCGATCGCGCGGACTCCTTCAAGTAGCAGATCCGCGGCGGTCTGGAATACGTGCACCTGCCGGTCCCAGACCTGCAGTTCGCACGCGATACCGGCGTCGGCGAGACGGTCGGCCATCGATTCCGCGTCCACCAGGAACAATTCGTGCGAGCCGACCTGGATGAGTGTGGGCGGCATGCCCGACAGATCCGCGTCGGCGGGACAGATCCGCCCCGACTCCTGGCGACGTCCTGCAAGGCCGGCCAGCGCTTCGAGTGCGTTGCCGGGCAGCGCGCAGTGTGCGGCGTTGGAGTGACCGAGCTTGCGGGCGGGATCCAGCTCGGTGAGCGGGGACAGGGCGACGATCGCTCCCGGCACCGGGATGCCCCGGTCGCGCAACGCGAGCGACACCATGAAGGCCAGATAGCCGCCGGCGGAATCACCGGCGATCACGATCTGCTCGGGTCGGTAACCGGCGGCGAGCAGGAAGAGATAACCCTCGACACCGTCGTCGACGGCGTCGTCGATCGAGTGCTTCGGCAGCATCCGGTAGTCGACCATCAGCACGGGGTGCGGCCGGCATCGGAGATCCGCGAGACGAGGCGGAGGTGGCTGCGGATCCCGCCGCACAGGAAGCCGCCGCCGTGCAGGTAGAGCATCACCCGATCGAATCCCGTCCGCGGGCCTTCCACCCAGGAACCTGTGCAGTTCGGCAACCGGACGGGAGCGCACACCGTCCCGTCGATCGCCGGAAGCAGCGCCCCGGCGGCGTCCAGCAGACCCGTCGGCCAGGGCAGCGCCGTCGAGCGGCTCCACAGCCCGAGCAGCGGACGCACCGACATCCGCATCGCCTGCGCCAGTACTCTGGACTGACGGCTCGAACCGGGGAAGTCGCGCCTTCGGACCGGAGTCGAGCGACCGGGGGAGTGCGGCGGCCGAGGCGTCGGCAGATCGCGCGGAACGAGGGGTGCGCGCACGTCGCGTGCGGTCGTCACGGGGAAGAGCTCCTCACAACCGGTGGGGTGTCTGCGACCGGTCGATCCGCGAAGGGGAGACGGTCGAACAGCGGCGAGTCGACCCGGCGAAGCGGGTGCCGCTGTCTTCCACGTTAAGGACGAACGTCCCTCGGTTCACCGGTGTGTCTGCACACTGTTTCGGTTGTGGTTCGGGCTGCGCGCACAGTGTCCGAGCGTGGCACCGGGTGCCGGTGCGAGCTGGATCACGTCTGATCGAGACAGACCTGGAAGGTCGGGAGCTTGTTTCGGGCACTTGTCCGAGTGGCATTCGGTGGCCCGAACGGCCTGAACGGCCCTGTCGACCGACCCGGCATTGTGCGCTGCGACCAGCGAACCCCCACGATCTGTGTGCTCGCGTACCGATGGAAAAGGTCCCGGGTCGACCTACCTTCGAATAGGGGGCCGATGATCGGAGCCACGTCATCGGCCCGTCGGGGGTCCCGCCCCCTCTACGACGGACCGCTTCGTGGCTCGGACATTCTCCGTTGACGGAAGGACCGCGATGGCGCCCCACGCGACGCAGAACTGCATGACGATCCTGCGCTGCGGAAGCTGCACGACGCTTCACGCTCCCGAGACAGCGCGCTGCTCCTCCTGCGGCGGCGCGAACCTCGAGTCCGCCCGCTGCTCCGGCAACGGCTCGATCGTGTCCTGGAAGGTCGTCGAACCGCTCGACGTCGGCGCGCAGGACGACAGCGCGGTCACCCTCGCGATCGTCGAACTCGACGACGGGCCATGGCTCTACTCGAAGATCGAAGGATCGTTCCCCGACTGCGCCGAGGCCCGGGTGCGGGTCGCGTTCCGGTCCACTGCGGGTGACGACGGATTCCCCGTCTTCGGGATCTGCGCGGCCTGATCTACGACGCTCATCCCTCGAGAACCGCGGTGGCTTCGATCTCCACGAGCACGGCAGGTTCGTAGAGCGCCGCGACACCGATCAGCGATGCCGGCGGCATCGGATCGGGCAGATCGATCTCCTGCGCGACGGCCTGCACACCGGCCATGAACTGTCCGATCTTCTCTGGATGCCAGTCTGTGACGTAGAACGTCAGGCGCACGACATCGCGGAAGGTCGCGCCGGCTCCGTCCAAGCCTCGTGCGACGTTGCGCAGCGCTTGGGCCACCTGACCGGCCAGCTCGGTAGGAATCGGTGAGCCGTCCGGCATGTGTGCGACCTGTCCGGCGAGATGGACCTGTCGCGTGCCGGTGGAGACTGCGACGTGGTGATAGGGAGCGTTCGGCAGCGTGCCTTCGGGGCTGAACAGGGTGACGGACACGGAGTTCTCCTGGGGTCGGAACCAAGTGGTATCCGATTTATACTTGGTGTCCGGAAGTCACTTCAACGAAACCAGGTTCATGTCGGATACCGCTGACCACGATCTGCTCGCCGTCGCCGCCCACCGGGAACTGTTGGGGCAGATCCTCGACAAGTGGTCCCTGAGCGTGCTCACCGAATTGTGCGAGGCTCCGCGCCGCTTCAACGAGCTGCGGCGCGCCGTTCCCGAGGTCACGCAGAAATCCCTGACGACCACGCTGCGCAGACTCGAACGCAACGGAATCGTCGAACGCCGGGTGGTGAACACCCGTCCCGTCGCGGTCGAATACCGCATCACGCCACTGGGGAAGACGGTGCGCGAACCGATCGACGCCCTGCTGCTGTGGGCGTCGACGAATCTTCCTCGCATCGAGGAAGCGCGACGCAGATTCGACGAGGATCTCGACGAATGAGGATGTCAGCGCTCGGGCCACGGTTCGACGACCAATCGAGGCCATTCCACCTGCCATCGTCGGGCTTTCGCTTCGTACACCTCGCGAGGTGCCAGCACCGGATTCGGGCGGAGCACCATCCCGAACAGGTCGTCGAAACCGTGCGGAGCGTAGACCCGTAGGCCTGATCCGGGCTCGCGGGTGATGCCGAAACAACACGTGGTGGATGCGAAATGGTCGATGGCGTCGGCGCTGCTGGTGAACGGATCGGCCGGAACACCGAAATGCTCCTCGTACCAGAGATGCACCCGCGCCTCGTTGCGCACCTCGACCACGGCGTCGACGTCCGCGAACAACGCCGCGGCCTTCTCGATGACACGGTCCTCGGCCTCGTAGCTCAGCTCGGAGTCGTCGAAGTAGAACAGATCGTAGTCCCGGATGCCGGCCTGCGGGTCGCGGCCGTCGAGAAAGTTCCAGACCGTCTGGAAGACTCCGCCCGCGGTGAGATACCAGTCTCCGATGCCGAGTTCGCCCGCCCGGTCCAGGACGACCCGGCACACCGGATTTCCGAGAACGATGTCGAGCAATCGCTGCTCGTCCGCGGGATGGGAGGTCACTCGGACATCTACGCCTGACGCGAGCGTGCTTTCCAGGCCGACCAGGCAGCGGTCACGATGATCGCGCCGGCGAGGGAGCCGATGATCCCACTGGGACGCAGTTCGAGCCCGTCGCCTGCGAGAAGGCTGATGAGCAGACCGCCGACGAGCGAGCCACCGATGCCCGCGACGAACGCGAGCGTCCAGTCGATCCCGATTCCGGACCTGCCCACGATGAGCTGTGCCACCGCGCCGACGAGCAGCCCGAACAGAATGATTCCGATGATCAACATTGCGCGAGTATTAGTGGACATCTTCACGCGGACACCGCTTTACGGCTCGAAAGTGCAATTCGAGATCCGATCTTCCCACGGGTCGAAATGTTGTTACATGCGAGCCTGCCCTTCGAGTTCAGCAAGGTTGCGGTTGCGCAATGCCTCAGTAGTGGGTCTGGTGTGACCGTCCGAGGCGGACCACACTCGAAGAATGGCCAGGACAAGCGCACAGGCCCAGGATTTTCCGATTGCGCCCGACGTGCCGATGCATTTGATCGACCGCATCCGAGCACTCCGACATCTCGATACCGGTCCCGAGAAATTCCGTGATGCAGGCGGGCCGGTCACCCTCGTACATATCGGTCCTGCCCGGTGGGCGCCGACCTTCGCTATCGTCACCTCACCGCAGGGCGCCCACGATGTTCTCGGCGGTTCCGACGGTTCCTTCGACAAGGAAATGACCGTCCACGTCGAAGGACGGGTGTGGGTCGGCGACAATCTCTTCAATCTTCCTCACGATTTGTGGGTGCCGCACCGTCGTGCGTTGCAGCCTTTGTTCACCAAGAAGCACGTAGCGGTCTACGCCGACCGGATCGCCGAGGTCGCCGACACGATGGCGGCAGAGTGGAGCGAGGGCGGGTCGATCGATCTCGACACCGAAACCCGGCGACTCACCCTGCGCGTCCTTGGACGGTCACTCTTCGGAGCGGATCTCAGCGAGAAATCCGAAGCTGTCGGAGTTCCACTCGGACAGGTGGTGCAATTCGTGGGACGACGTGCCCTGCAACCGATACGAACCCCGGCATGGCTGCCGACACGTGCCCGTCATCGTTTCCGTGTTTCGTTGGCTGTTGTCACCGAAACGCTCGACGAGGCGATGGACGCCGCGCGGAGCGGTGCTGGCAATGGCGCCGAATTGATCAAGTTGTTCTTCGAGCTCACCGATCCGGTCACTGGCAGAGCGTTCAGCGACGAGAAGATCCGTGACGAGTTGCTCGCGTTTCTCTTCGCGGGTCACGACACCACCGCGACCACTCTCGCCTACAGCTTGTGGCAGCTCGGCCGCAATCGCGAGATGCAGGAGCGGGTGGCGCGGGAAGCTGCAGCCATCGGAGACCGCCTGTTGCGCGCGAGCGATGTCGGGGATCTGCCCTACACCGTCCAGATAGTCCATGAGTCACTGAGGATGTGTCCGCCCGCAGCGACGGCCGCGCGAATGGCAATGCGCGACGTGGAGGTCGACGGTTACCGTATCCCTGCCGGGACGAATACGATCGTCGGCACCTACGCGCTCCACCATGATCCGTCGCTCTGGGACGAGCCCGAGAAATTCGACCCGGATCGGTTCGCCCCCGGGCAATCGGTAGACAGGTCGCGGTGGCAGTATCTGCCGTTCGGTGGTGGCCCACGCACCTGCATCGGAGATCATTTCGCCATGCTCGAAGCAATCCTGGGCCTCGCCAGTGTGGTGCGAAAACTCAAGGTGGAATCCCTTCACGACGATTTTCCGGTAAAGACGCCGTTCACCTTGGTCGCGGCCGGACCCGTGCCCGCGCGTGTGGGGACCAGAGCCGTCGCTGCGTAGTCGTCGGCAAGGGCAGGCAGGCAGGCAGGTGCGTCGCGCCGCACTGATCGGGACAGGGCAGGATGGTGGCCATGCAGACCACACCTCTGACCTTTGAGTCCTCCGTCGTCGTTTCCGCCACCCCCGACGAGGTGTACGCCCTCGTCTCCGATGTCACCCGCACGGGTGAATGGTCGCCCGTCTGCGCGGAGTGCTGGTGGGACGAAGGGCAGGGCCCCGAGGTCGGTTCCTTTTTCACCGGCCGGAACGTCACTCCCGAGCGCACCTGGGAAACACGGTCGGAGGTCGTCGTAGCATCCCCGGGCCGCGAATTCGCATGGTCGGTCGGCCCGGGCCTCGTGCGCTGGAGCTACGTCATCAAGCCTGCGGACGCCGGCACGGAACTGACCGAGACCTGGGAGTTCACCGAAGCAGGGCAGAAGTTCTTCCACGAGAAGTTCGGGACGGAAGCTCCTGCTCAGATCGCTGCGCGGGAACAGGCCGCCCGCAGTGGAATTCCGGTGACCCTGGACGCGATCAAGCGCATCCTCGAGAGCTGACAGCAGAACGCTCGTCGTTCCTTCTCCTTTTACCGTATCGCGCTGGTGGGGACTTGCCGCAAGTCCCCACCTGGGGCTCATACTGCCCGTCCGGTGTCGAGGAGAGGGACGGATATGCACGAGGTCGCAGTGGTCGGGTGCGGACCGACGGGAATGATGCTGGCGGGAGAGTTGCGCCTGGCCGGGGTGGACGTCGTCGTACTCGAACGTCGCGGATCGCAGGAACTCGCAGGGTCGCGGGGCGGCGGCATCCATGCCCGCACGATCGAACTGCTCGATCAACGAGGAATCGCCGAGCGATTCCTCGCCGAGGGGCGGACGGTGAACACCGCGACCTTCGGGGGCACCAGGCTAGACGTGGGCCGTCTGCCCACCCGCCATCCGTACACGCTGGCGTTGTTCCAGAACCACATCGAACGGCTGCTGCTGCAGTGGATCGAGGAACTCGGCGTGCCGATCCGGCGGAACATCGAGGTCGTCGGGGTTCACGCGGACGAGGAAAACGTGCACCTTCGGCTCGCATCAGGGGAGACGGTGCAGGCTCGGTACGTGGTGGGTGCCGACGGCGGGCGCAGTGTCGTGCGCCGCGAGGCCGGGATCGGATTCGAGGGGTCGGCTGCGACACGTAGCAGCCTGATCGCCGAAGTGCGGGTCACCGAGGAACTCCCCACCGACGCGAAGATCGACGAGCGCGGTGTTCACGGTCTGTATCCCATGGGAGAGGGCCGAGCTCGGGTTGTGGTGACCGAAGCCGAACTGGGACCTCCCACGCCGCCGGCGCTGGACGACCTGCGACGAGAACTGCTCCACGTATTCGGCACCGATTTTGGTGTGCACGATCCCACCTGGCTCTCACGGTTCACCGACGCGACCAGGCAGGCGACGGCCTATCGCGCGGGCCGGGTCCTGCTCGCGGGCGACGCTGCACACGTGCATTCACCCACCGGCGGACTGGGTATCGGCCTGGGCATCCAGGATGCCGTCAACCTCGGCTGGAAAATCGGGCAGGTCGTGCGAGGGGTCTCGGGGGAGGATCTGCTCGACACCTACCATGCCGAACGGCACCCGGCCGGGGCGCAAGCACTGAAATTCACGATGGCCCAATCCCTTTTTCAGAAGGCCGATTCGCGCCAGGAGGCCCTGCGCGATCTGATCGACGAGGTGCTCCGCGTCGACGATGCCGGCTCACCGATCGCGGCGTTGATCTCCGGCCTCGACGTCGCCTACGGCCTCGGTGAGGGACACCCGCTGCTGGGACGGCGCATGCCGGATCTCGACATCATCGCCGAGGAGAAGCCGGTGCGAGTGTTCGGGCTCATGCACCGGGCTCGCCCAATTCTGCTGCAATTCGACGTCCCGCCAATCGATTCCGGATATCTTCCTGAACGCGTCGACCACGTGCGAGCGCGCTACGAGGGCACATGGGACTTGCCGTTGCTCGGGGAGGTCGTCGCGCCGTCGGCTGTGCTCGTGCGCCCGGACGGGCACGTGGCCTGGGTGGGGGAGGGCTCGACGGACGGTCTCGACGCCGCGCTCGCGAAGTGGTGCGGCACTGCGGCCGGCCGACCAGGAACCGTTGCGTGAGCAGGTTATTCCTGACCTACGCGGGTAGACCGTACCTACCTTGCGCGCCGAACCGGGCTTCGCGCGCGTTGCAGCTGCGGCGAAACACGGTTCGGCGCGCAAGGATCGGCGGCGCAGTGAGACCATGCGTCACCGACGAGGAACAGCGACGTACTTGACCTCGAGGAACTCGTCGATACCGATGGTGCTTCCCTCACGTCCGAGACCCGATGCCTTGATACCGCCGAACGGTGCCGCGGGGTTGGACACGATGCCGGTGTTCAGCCCGACCATGCCGACCTCGAGCGCTTCGCTGACACGGAAACTGCGGTCGACATCCTGGGTGAAGATGTATCCGGCCAGTCCCCAGGGCGTGTTGTTGGCGATCTCGACGACCTCGTCCTCGGTATCGAAGACGACGATGGGCGCGACCGGCCCGAAGATCTCCTCGCTCATCAACGCCGCGTCCTTCGATACGTCGGCGAGGACGGTGGGTGGGTAGAAGTAGCCGGGCCCCTCGAGCCGGCTGCCGCCACACACCACGCGCGCTCCACGTCCGACGGCATCGGCGACGAGACGTTCCACCTTCGTCAGAGCCTTCTCCTCGACCAGCGGACCGACTTGGGTGCCCTCGACCAGGCCGTCCCCGACGGCGAGGGCACCCATACGGGCAGCGAGCTTCTCGGCGAACCGATCGGCGACCGCGCGGTGCACGAAGATGCGGTTCGCGGCGGTGCAGGCCTCACCCATGTTGCGCATCTTCGCGGCGAGCGCGCCGTCGACGGCCCGGTTGAGATCGGCGTCCTCGAACACGATGAACGGGGCATTTCCGCCCAGCTCCATCGAGCTGCGCATCACGTGCTGGGATGCTTGTGCGAGCAGCCGGATGCCCACCGCAGTCGAACCGGTGAAACTGATCTTGCGTGCGATACCGCTGGACATCCAGGTCGAGACGACCTCCCCGGGTGCGGTGGTGGGCACGACGTTCAGCACACCCTTGGGCACACCGGCCTCGACGAGCACGTCGACCAGGGCCAGCGAGGTCAACGGCGTCAGCTCCGAGGGTTTGAAGACGATGGTGCACCCGGCTGCGATGGCGGGTCCGATCTTGCGGGTACCCATGGCGAGCGGGAAGTTCCACGGCGTGACGAGGACGCAGGGTCCCACCGGCTCCTTGGACACCAGGATGCGGGTCGCGCCGTCGCCGGTGCTGGTCACATCGCCGCCGATGCGGACGGCTTCCTCGGAGAACCACCGGAAGAACTCCGCGGCGTAGGCGACCTCGCCCTTCGCCTCGGCGAAGGGTTTGCCCATCTCGGTGGTCATGATGGTCGCGAACTCGTCCTGCCGCTCCAGGATGAGCTCGTAGGCCCGGCGAAGGATCACGCTGCGTTCGCGCGGAGCGGTCTTCGCCCAGTGCTTCTGCACGCGAGCACAGGTCTCGACGGCACGCCGGGCGTCGTCGGCGTTGCCGTTCGCGACGGTCGCGATGACCTCCTCGGTCGCCGGGGCGACGACCTCGAATCGTTCGCCGGTGGTCGATTCGACCCACTCACCGTCGATGAACAATCCTGTGCTGACGCGGGACACTGCGTCGGAGACGCCCACCCGTGTCCCGACAATCGTTGCATCGGTCATGCGCTTTCCTCCTCGGAGATGGTGTTGTTCATCGACATTCGTGGCCCGGGGTCGAGCAGTTCTGCGAGATGTTGCCCCGGAGCGGACACGTCGATCTGCGCGACCTGCATCGCGCACGAGAAACCGTCGGTGACCACCGCGGAGTCGTCGTCGGCCGCGCGCAGTGCCGGGGCGAGGGAGGTCTCGGCGACCTTCATGCTGATGTCGTGATGCTGTTTCTCGAATCCGAAGTTTCCTGCCACGCCGCAGCATCCGACTGCATCGCGGACGTCGTCGACTCCCGCTGCGGTCAGGATCCGGCGATGGCTTCCGGCACCGAACACGGAGTACTCGTGGCAATGGGTCTGCAGCACCATCTCGTTCGGTAGCGGCTGTGCAGGGGCGGGTGTCCAGCCGTTGCGCACCATGGTGTCCAGGTAGGACGCGAAGCTGTGGACCCGTGCGGCGACGCGACGCGCAGCCTCGGTGGGCACCAGCTCGGGCAGGTCCTTACGTAGTGCGGCGGCGCAACTCGGCTCGACGACGACGATCGGCCGGTCGGTGCCGTCGTCGAGTGTGCGGGCGGCGTGGGAGAGTTTCTTCTTCGCGGTGTCGAGCTGGCCGGTGGAGATCCACGTCAGTCCGCAGCACGCGTCCGCGGAGCAGCTCACCTGCTGATCCGCCGAGGCGAGCACGCGGGCGGCGGCACCGGCGACCTCCGGTCGCAGCCCTTTGGTGAAGGTGTCGACGAACAGCACCACCGGCGTCGAACCGGACCGGCCGCGGAGCGCGTCGCTCACGGCCTTCTTCCAGGCCCGCCGGGAGGCGAATGGCGGAAGTACCCGGTCGGGGGAGATGCCGCTGAGAGCGGCGGCGCGCTTGGCGAGAGGAGTGCGCAGGACCGCGTTGACCAGCGGTGCTGCCAACCCCGTGATGCGGAACCAGCGTGGCAGCCAACCCAGCGAATAGTGCGATACCGGTCGTCGTGTGCCGTCGTAGTAGTGCGAGAAGAACTCGGATTTGTAGGTGGCCATGTCGACGCCGGCCGGGCAGTCGGTCGAGCAGGCCTTGCACGACAGGCACAGATCGAGTGCCTCACGCACCTCCTCGGACTTCCACCCTTGTTCGATCGTGCGGGCGCCGCGCACCATCTCCTGCAGGACCCGGGCCCGGCCGCGAGTGGAGTCCTTCTCGTCGCGGGTCGCGCGATAGCTCGGGCACATCACGCCACCCGAGTCGGCCCGGCACCGTCCGACGCCGATGCAGCCCTGGACGGCGTGCACCCACGGGTCGGGGGTGTGTTGCGGTCGCACCCAGTCGGGGCGGACGGCCTCGATCGGGTGCAGGTCGTAGTGGGTACGCCAGGGGCGTTCGGGAACGCCCGCCAACGCCAGATCGTCATCGATCCGCGCCGGGTCGGTCAGCGATCCCGGGTTCAGGATGCCTTTCGGGTCCCAGATCGTGCGGAAGGCACGGAATGCGCTCATCATCCGCACCGAGTACATCACCGGCAGCAGTTCCGAGCGGGCACGGCCGTCGCCGTGTTCTCCGGAGAGCGATCCGCCGTGACGGACCACCAGATGTGCGGCGTCGTGGGTGAACTCGCGGAAGACCTGCCGGCCTTCCTCGGTGCGCAGGTCGTAGGTGATGCGGATGTGCATGCAGCCGGCGCCGAAGTGCCCGTACATCACGCCCTGCAGACCGTGCCGGTCGAGCAGTGCGCGGAAGTCCTGGAGGTAATCGGCGAGGTTCTCCGGCGCGACAGCGGAATCCTCCCAGCCCGGCCAGGATTCGCCGCCGGATGCCAGGCGGGACGAGAGTCCGGCGCCGTCCTCGCGCACCCGCCACAGGGAAGCACGCTCGGTGGTGTCGGCCGCGATGCGGCCGTCGA
>NZ_JBKFBA010000009.1:0-169220 GCF_053345925.1 Rhodococcus sp. C26F | reverse complement strand
GCGAAGTTCGTCGAGCAGTGCGTCGGCGGCCGCGGCCACGGAGTCCGGGTCGTCACCGTCCAGGTCGACGTAGAGCCACGCGTTTCCCGTGGGGAGGCCGAGGACGGAATTCTCGCCCCGACGCAGCCGCATGGTCTCGACGATCGCCGCGTCGACACCCTCGACCGCCGCGGGAGAGAATTCCAGGATGGTTCCGATGTCGCGGGCCGCGTCGACGACGTCGTCGTAGCCGAGGCAGACCAGCAACGCGCTGGACGGGCGGGGAACCAGCTCGACGCGGGCCCCGACGATCACCGCGCACGTTCCCTCGGATCCGACGAGCGCACGGGCGACGTCGAACCGCTTCTCCGGCAACAGATGGTCGAGGTGGTACCCCGAGACCTGCCGTTGGATCCTCCCGAGTTCGGTGCGGAACTCGAACAGGTGCTCGCCCGCCAGCGCGGTGAGCTCGGCGTCGAGCTGTTGCGCGCGCGCCGCAGCGGCCGCGTCGTCGGGGTCGGTGGCACGCAGACCTCGCTGCGCCGCGGTGAGCCGGAACCCGTCGGCGGTGACGAGGTCGATCTCGTGGACGTGATCGGACATGCGGCCGTAGCGCACCGAGTGGTTTCCGCAGGCGTCGTTGCCCAGCGCGCCACCGACCGTGGCCCGGTTCTTCGACGAGGGATCGGGGGCGAAGGTCATCCGACCCGAGGACGCGTCTTCGACCGTCCGCGTGAGGGTAGCGAGCACGACGCCCGGTTCGACGTCGGCGACACCGGACGTCTCGTCGATGTCGAGGATGCGGTTCATGTGCCGGGAGAAGTCGACGATCACACCGGGGCCGACGGCATTGCCCGCCATCGAGGTCCCGCCCCCTCGGCTGACCAACGGAATCCCGGTGTCGCCGCAGACGGTCACCACCGCCACGACGTCGTCCACCGACCGAGGAAAGACCACGGCCGACGGTGGCACCCGGTAGGTGGAGGCATCGTAGGAGTACTCGGCCCGTCGACGCGTGGAGGTGTCGACCGGGACGCCCAGCGCCCGGAGTCTGTCGGCGAGGACGCGAATCCGGACGTCCTCGTCCGTGGAGGAGACGCTGGAACGCTGTCCTATGGTGAGCTGGTCGTCGTTCATCGCGTGCGCCGCGTCAGGATCGGAGACCGCAGAGAATATGGGCGCGTCGGTTCGGGGAACTCCATCGGCCGCCTCCGGGTTTGTAGGATTGTCGACAATCCTGCCATGTACGGAGCGTACAAAGAGGAGGCAGTGAACGCAACGGCACGCCGGCCCGGGCGTTCTCACCGTCAACCGAGGAGGCCTCTGTGACGGCTTGCCGTCTGCACCCCGAGGCTGGGCAGGGTGCAGACGGCAGAATGCTGTATCGGAGCCGGAGGGCGCTGCGGCGTGCCTACACCAGCCGAGTCACGCCGATCGTGTGATCGGTGGTGAACTCCTCGATCGCCCACTCGCCGTTGAATCGTCCGAGGCCGGAGTTGCGTTCGCCACCGAATGCCACGTGCGCCTCGTCCTGAACGGTCATCTCGTTGATGAACGTCATGCCTGCCTCGACCCGATGCGCGAATTGCAGTCCGCGGTCGATGTTCTGCGTGAAGACCGCGCTGGACAGACCGAATTCGTGGTCGTTGGCCAGTTCGAGGGCGTGTGCTTCGTCATCGGCGCGCAGGACCGCGACCATCGGGCCGAAGATCTCCTCGCGGGCGATCTCCATGTCGGGCGTGACGTCGACGAACACGTGCGGAGGCACGACCCGGCCGTCGATCTTCCCACCGAGCGCAACGCGTGCTCCGGCGTGCCGGGCCTGCTCGATCTTCTCCTCGAGGCCCTTCAACTGCGAATCGTTGACGACGGGCCCGACCAAAGTGCCGTCTGCGGAGGGATCGCCGTAGGGCACGGCCTGCGCGGCTCGGGTGAACCGCTCGACGAAATCGTCGTACACCGGCGCCTGCACGATGATGCGGTTCACGGCCATGCAGATCTGTCCGGAATGCAGGAACGACCCGGTCACCGCTGCCTCCACGGCCGCATCGAGATCGGCATCGTCGAGGACCACCAGGGGTGCGTTGCCGCCCAATTCGAGTGCCACCTTCTTGAGGTGCTCACCGCCGGTGGCGACCGCACCGACCTGCTTGCCGACCGGTGTCGAGCCGGTGAAGGAGATCAACCGCGGGACGGGATGCTCGACGAAAGCGTCGCCGATCTCCGAACCGGAGCCGATCACCACCGACAACACTCCCGCCGGTAGGCCTGCTTCCTCGAAGATCCGCGCGATCAACAGACCGCCGGTCACCGGAGTGTCCGAGGCCGGCTTGAGCACCACGGCATTGCCCAACGCCAATGCCGGTGCCACCGATCGCTGCGACAGGTGCAGCGGGAAATTCCACGGGCTGATCACCCCGACCACTCCGATGGGCTTGCGGTATACCCGCATTTCACGGTTCGGGGTGTTCGAATCGAAGATCGATCCGTGGACCCGGGACGGGAACGACGCCGCCTCCTGAGTGATGCCGATGGCCAGGGCGACCTCGGTATCGGCCTTGATCCGCGTCGAGCCGGACTCGGCGACCAGCCAGTCGATGATCTCGGCTCGGCGTTGTTCGAGGATCTGCGCGGCGCGACGCAGGACCGCGGCGCGCTCGGCGGGAGCGGTCGCGGCCCACTCGGTCTGTGCTGCCCGGGCAGCGGTGTAGGCGGCGTCGACGTCCTCGGCGGAAGCGAGGCGGATCGTGGCGACCACGCTGTCGTCGAACGGGTTGGTGTCGGTCAGGACGCGCTCGGAGCGTCCCTCGCGCCACTGCCCATCGATGAACTGGGAGGCGACCGGTTGCCCGGCGAACGTGGCGCTGGAACCGAGATCTGTTGCTGTCATGGAGAACTCCTCGACGGTAGGTAGGTAGGTCAGGGAAAAGCGACGACGGGCTCGAAGGTCGATGCGTTTACCGAACCGCCGAATGTGGTGTTGATCTGCTCGAATAAATAGGCTCCACCTGCCGGTCTGGATGCCGCAGTCCGCACGACGTCCTCGTATCCGAGAACTGCCGACAGCGGCGTCGGGTAACACTCGTTGCAGACGATCGCATCTGTGTGGCATACCCCGCCGGCGACCATTCGAACCCGGAGCTTGCGCCTCGTCGGGACCGGCGACGCAGGAGATGGCGCACGGCTCTCGCGGCTGTGCGCCACGTCTTGCGTTCGATGGACGATGCCTACGAATCGAGCCGGCGACCGTCGAATCTGTCGGCGTGCCCGGCGATATGAGCGTGCAGTCGCGCGACCGCCGGGGACGGCGTCCTCGTGCCCGTTGTCAACCCGATGGTGCGATTCGCGATTCCGGCGACCGGTACGGTGACGATTCCGGGCACAGGCGTTTCGGAGCGAGGCAACAGTGCAATACCGAGGCCCTGGGCGACCAGCGCCCGGATCGTTTCGAACTCGCTGATCTCGAACGCGATGTACGGTTCGAATCCTGCTTAGGCGCAGACAGTTTCGAGTTCTCTGCGGATGTGATAGTCGGGTGGGCCGGCGATGAAGTGATCGTCCGCGAGATCGCGCAGGTCGAGGCAGGCGCGTCCGGCGAGTCGGTGGCTGCTCGGGAGGTGGAGCAACAACCGCTGCTGCGCGAGCACGGTGACCGGTAGATCCGTCGGCGGAGGAATGATGACGACGAGATCGAGCCGGCCGTCCCGAACCTTGTCGGCGAGCGCTTCGCCGTGCGCCTGGACCAGCGATTCTGTCCCGAGGCGCGGGAGTCCGACTGGGAATTGATCGACGCGGGGCAACGAGCCCAGCTCGTCAAACCCGATCGTCGCAGGGTCGGGGTCCTGACCTTCGGCACCGAGGTCGTGGCGAGCGCGGACGGCAGCATCGCCGGGTTGCTCGGGGCGTCGCCCGGCGCCTCGATCGCTCCGTCGGCGATGGTCGAGCTGCTGAGCACGTGTTTCCCGGATGATGTGGCGCGGTGGCGGCCGGTGCTCGAATGGATGATGCCCGACCTGTCTCGGGAGACCGAAACGACCTCGCGCGCCGAACCGAGGCTCGCCCGCGCTACAGCAGCGGCGAGAAACGGTTCGGCGCGCAAGGATCCGAGCGCCTCGTAGGACTTACGCTCAGGCGGTCTGCAGGAACGGGTAGTCGGTGTAACCCTCGGCTCCGGACGCGTAGAACAGCTCCGGACGCGGTGCGTTCTCCGGCTGCCCGTCCCGCCAGCGCTCGGCCAGGTCGGGATTGGCGATCAGCGCGCGGCCGACGGCCACGGCGTCGGCGTGCGACTCCTCGATCAGCTGCACGGCCTCGTCGCGTGTGGTCGACGAGCCGAAGCCGCTGTTGGCGATCACCTTGCCGCCGAACCGCTTCCGGAGTTCCTGCACCAGTTCGCCGGTCGGCTCCTTGTGCAGGACCGACAGATACGCCAGGCCGAGGGGCTGCAGGGCATCGACCAGAGCGCCGTAGACGGCGCGCACGTCGTCGCGATCGGTCTCGACTGCGTCCTGGATGTTGTGCTCGGGAGAGATCCGCAACCCCACACGTCCGGCGCCGACCGCCTTCGACACGGCCTCGACGACCTCGACCACGAGGCGGATCCGATTCTCCACCGAACCGCCGTACTCGTCGTCCCGCACGTTCGATGCGGGGGAGAGGAATTCGTGCAACAGGTAGCCGTTGGCGCTGTGGACCTCGACGCCGTCGAGTCCGGCATCGATCGCGCGGCGGGCCGAGGCGACGAAATCGTCGACGACGGACGGGATCTCGTCGATGGTCAGCGCGTGCGGCACAGGGTAGGGCTGCTTGCCCTGCTCGGTGTGCACCTGGCCGTCGATGGCGATCGCGCTCGGCCCGACGACACGCCGGCCACCGTTGACGTCGGGATGCGTGACGCGGCCGCCGTGCATCAACTGCAGCACGATGCGTCCGTCGCGCTCGTGCACGGCATCCGCGACGCGACGCCAGCCGGCGACCTGCTCGTCGGTGACGATGCCGGGCTGACCGACGAAGGCCTGCGATTCGAAGTTCACATAGGTTCCCTCGGCGATGATCAGGCCGGCACTCGCCCGCTGACGGTAGTGCTCGACGATCAGATCTCCGGGTACACCGGCCGAACCACCACGCAGGCGGGTCAGCGGCGCCATGACGATACGGTTCGCGAGTTCGAGGTCTCCGAGGGCTACAGGTGTGAACAGATCCATGGGTGGCGCAACCACCTCCACCCCCGACGGCATTCCGATGCCCCGCCGATTGTGGGATGGGTCATAGCCCCGATGGTGGTCATTCCGAGTGTTCGACGGCGGTGACCAGCCGATTCGCCCAGTTTTCCAGGTGCTCGACGAACTCGGGTGGCGACGCGCCGAGCAGCCGCCCACCGGACATGCCCACGGCGAAGACCGCCCAGTCCATGCTGTCGGCGTCCACCTCGATCCGGCACCGTTCGGAGTCGATCGCGATCACCTCGGCCCACTGACCGATCCGGCGCCGCACCTCGTGCTCCGGAGCCTCCAGTTCGGCGCTGACCTTCACCTGGGAGCGGCTGCGGATGCCGCGTTCGACGAAGGCCGCGGCGTCGCCGCCGGGCAGCTCGCGTTGTCGGAATCGCGTCCCTGTGGCCGTGGTCTCGGCCATGCGGTCGAGCCGGAAGCTGCGCCAGTCACCGCGGTCGAGGTCGTAGCCGACCAGATACCAGCGTCGCCCGAGGGAGACGAGCTGCCGGGGTTCGACGCGCCGGCTCGTCGCGGTGCCGTCGGCCGCGGTGTACTCGAAGACGATGCGTTCGTCGTCGCGGCAGGCGCGCGCGACGGTGACGAGTTGCTGCGAATCGGTCGCACGGGTCGCCCAGGGGATGTCGGCGGAGACCGTCGCTGCATCGAGCGCCTCCACCTGGCGTCGCAGCCGCGGCGGCATCACCTGGATGACCTTGGCCAGCGCGCGCACGGAGATCTCGGCGATCCCGGTGATCGAGGTCTGGGCCGCGGTGAGTAGGCCGACCGCGAGCGCGACCGCTTCGTCGTCGTCGAGAGCCAGTGGTGGCAACGACGCGCCCGGCGCGAGCTGATACCCACCGCCGACCCCACGATCGGACCGCACCGGATATCCGAGATCGCGGAGCCGTTCGATGTCGCGGCGCAGGGTGCGCAACGAGACGCCCATCCGGTCGGCGAGTTCGGCGCCGAGCCAGTAGCGGTGGGTCTGCAACAGCGACAGAAGCCGCAGGGTGCGGGAGCTCGTGTCGGACATGACCTCATTCTTCCGCACCTGCAGACCGATAAGTGACAGGAACTGGCACCAATGGCTCGTAGCGTAGTTCTTGCCGGATCACGACGACGAGGAGCACTCGATGACCGAGACCACCACCACCCGGAACGCCACCCCGACCCTCGACCAGGAACGCCGCGATCTGCTGTCGAGCCTCGCCCACGCGCGGCACTTCCTGCGGTTCACGGCCCGCGATCTCACCACCGAACAGGCGTCGCAGCGAACGACGGTGAGCGCCTTGACGATCGGCGGGCTCATCAAGCACGTCACCGAGGTCGAGCGGGGATGGGCGGATTTCCTCGTGGTCGGAGCCGACTACATGGAGAAGGATTTCACCGAGTGGACCGAAGAGGATTTCGCCGAACGCGACAAGGGCTTCCAGCTGCAGCCCGGTGAGACCCTCGAAGGTGCGCTGCGCGCTTACGACGAGGTGGCGGCCCGAACCGACGAGTTGGTGCGCACGCTGCCGTCGCTGGACGTCGTCCACGAACTCCCCAAGGCCCCCTGGAACACCGAGGACGCCTGGTCGGTGCGTCGCGCGCTGCTGCACATCGTCGCCGAGACGACGCAACACGCCGGCCACGCCGACATCATCCGCGAGTCCCTCGACGGATCGAAGTCGATGGGATGAACCGGAGGTCGCGCTAGCGCCGGCCGGTGTCGCGCATCAACTCGGCGAGCTCCGTGCGGTCGGAGACGTCGAGTTTGGTGCACGCCCGGTAGATGTGCCCCTCGACGGTGCGGACCGACACCACGAGCCGGTCGGCGATCTGCCGGTTGGACAGCCCGGCGGTGACCATGGCGGCGATCTCCCGTTCCCGGCTGGTCAGGGGGAGTGGGCGGGCCGCTTCGTCCAGCGCAGGCGACGAGGCGTGATCGCATCGCGCAGCCAGTGCCGCGGCCGCGGCGGCGGCTTCGACGGACCGTCGGGTGTCGCCGTGGTCGCGGTAGGCGATCGCGGCCAGGGCGTGGGCATCGGCTGCGTCGGCAAGTGCCCCCAGCGCCTCGAAGGTCTCCGCGGCCAGGGTCAGTCCCCGGCCGTCCGCCTCCGCGGAAGCGGCGGCGTGGGCGGCCATGGCGGCGACGAGACGTCCGTCGCACTGCTCGGCCAGTGCCGAGAGTCGTTCCGCAGTGGTGCGATCCCCGAACCGGGTAGCGGCGTGCAGGGCGACCGCCTCGACGGCGAACTGATCGTGTCGCGCCGCGATCTCCGCCGCCTCCCGGGCCGAGGCGATCGCGTTCGTGGTCTCGCCGCGCGCCGCGGCGAGCCAGGCCTCCGCGATCCGGAGTTGCGGCTCGAAGACGGCGACGTGCCGCCCGCTGCGCGAGGTCGCCTGGGCCAGAGCGGCATCCGCGTCGTTGACACGCCCGAGGACGGCGTAGCCCTGGGTGAGGGCGATGTACGCCGGCACGTTCCAGGAGACGGTGGCAGCCCGGTCGTCCACCTGGAGCGCGGCGACCGCCTGTTCGAGGCGGTGCGCGGCGTGGACGAACCGCCCGCGCGCGGTGTCGACGACGCCGAGCAGGATGTTCGCCAGGCCCCACGCGAGATACTGCCCCGTCGACGTGACGGTCCCGTGGGCGTCGGCGGGACCGCGCATCGCGCTCTCCCGGTAGGTTTCGGCCCGACGCTCGGCCTCGTCGAGGTTTCCGGTGAGGAGCAGTGCGAGGACCTCGCCCAGTCCGGCGGGATAACGCAGCAGACCGTCGACCTGATGGGCGATCGCTGCGCAGCGCGCCGCCATCGCGGGGACTTCGTGACCGCGTCCCATCACCGCGAGGGCGAGTCCGCCGCCGAAGAACGCCCACTCGACGGCCCAGGGGAGCGCGGTTTCGGTGGCGAGGACGCGATGGGCGAGGGCGAGCGCGTCGCGGGGGCGCCCTTCGTACACCGCGCACCCGCAGTCGATCGCATCGACCACCTGCCTCAGGTGCGGGCGCGTGACCAGTTCGCGGAGGGTCGCGAGCACCTGCTGGGCTTCGGCGGCGTTTCCCATCGCCCAGAACAGATTGGAGATGCGGGTCGTGCCCCATCGCACGAGTTCGCTCTCGTCGAGGGTGCGGGGATCGAACGAAGCGAGCACGGACTCGGCCTCGCTGATCCCGTCCAGCCACACCAGTGCGCGGGCGAGGAGATCCGCGGCCGAGAACGTCCCCGTGGCATCGAACGCCGCGCGTGCGAGACGTTCGGCCAGCGGGGCATCGCCCAGGGCGATCGCGTCATGGGCCGCGGTCTCGAGCAGCTCGGGGTCGACGGACCGGCTGCTGTCCAGGGAGAGTTCGGCCAGACGGATCCGTTCGGCCGGACCTCGTTGCACGCGCGAGCCCAGTGCTTCGACGAGCTGCCCGCGGATCCTGCGACCCGCGACCCGCCCCACTCGGCGGCGCACGACCTCACCGAAGAGGGGATGGGTGTAGCGGACGCGATAGTTGCGGTTGTCGTCGACGACGTCGATCAGTCCTCGTCGTTCGGCTTCCTCGACCGCGTCGTCGCCGGCGAGGCCACAGAGGATCTCGAGGTCGAGCGGTTCGCAGAACGCCAGCAACTGCAGGGCCTGCAGCACCTCGGTCGTAAGGTGGTCGATGCGATGTTCGAGGAGCGACGCGAGTTCGGAGGTGACGGCGGTGCCGCCCCGGAGCTGCCACACGTTCCCCACCCGGCGGAGCGTGCCGGCCTCGCGGGTGCCGACCACGAGATGGTGGACGAACAGGGCGTTTCCGCCAGAGGCCTTCCAGATCAGGTCGGCGCTCAACTCCTCCAGGGGTCCACCGAGCACGGTCTCGATGAGATCGATGCACTGCTGCCGGGTGAACGGTGACAGCTCCAGGCGGATGAGATGGCCGTCCTTCCACAGGGAAGTGACGGCGTCGGGCACGACTTCGCCGTTGCGGACCGTGGCGACCGTGTGGACCGCGCGATCGAGGGCGAGCTGATGGAGGAAGGTGGCCGACAGCGGATCGAGCAGGTGGGCGTCGTCGACACCGAGGACGAGGCGTGCGCGATCGGAGCCGTGTTCGCCCAGTAGCGCCTGTCGCGCGGCGGCGAGGAAGGCGACGGGGTCGCTGGCAGGGGGAGCTTCGATGAGGTGCGCGAAGGCACCCAGAGGGATGCTCCGAGCGGATTCCGTTCCCGCGATCCAGCGCACCGGGGCGGACAGCGAGTCGGTGGCCATGCGGGCCAAGGTGGTCTTGCCGACACCGGGATCTCCGGTGAGGACCACACCGCCTCGGTCGTGGTCCGTCAGGGCCGCGACAATGATCTCCAGTTCGCCCCGCCGCTGAATCAGTGGCCAGCGCTGATCCATGCACACGATCGTAGATCCGCGAAGTGCGGATATCTCCGGGTTGGAGATTTCACCTGCCGCGGGCGACCGCAGATCGAGTACTTCACTACGCGCGACGTCCCCACCTTCGGCGACCACGATGGAGTCGTCGGAGCAAGCGAACGGAAAGCGGCCGAAGGAGCTGGTGATGACCACGACATCGTCGGAGCCGTTCTTCAGCTGGACGTCGAGACGGATCGACCTGAGCGCTGCAGCGGATGTGCGCACGGTGACACCGGAGCTCGACGAGTCACTGCGCTGCGGCTCCCGGAAGGCCCGATTGCTGGCGATTCGCGATTCGGAGAGCGAGACCGACTACGTGGCGTTGCTGGTGGGCGACGTCTCGGGACACAGCGACGTCACCGTCCGCGAGGTCGACGAGGAGCGTCTGCTCGTCGAGGCGAGCCGGCCGTCCACCGAACCCGAGATCCTGTTGGGCGTTGCCTCCGCCCCGGAGCCCGGGCATCCCGGCCCCCATCACGTCGATCGAGAGGTCTGCGTGGACGGGCCCGTGCGGTCGCTGATCATCCGGAGCGGAGCGCGGTCGGTGGTGGTCGATTGGTGCCACGACGAACGCGTGCGCTCGGCGCCGACAGAGCAGATCCTGCCGCCCGCGTCGCCGGTTCGCACCGGACCCGAGACGAACCGGTTCCGTGTCGCGCGACTGATTCCGAGTCCGCGGGTGGCCCGGTGGTGGCAGCGACTGCTGCCTCATCCGGAACGTGCGACGGCGCGCCGCACCCCGGCGGTCTGCGGCTGACCGATCAGAACCCGGGAATGCGGGGCAGCTGCGGGAGCTGGATCTGCGGAGGCGGCGGCAGCGTCGGCAGCTCGAACTGGGGGAGCCCGGGGACCATCGGGGCCGGCTCCGGTTCGAGTGACGGCACCGAGGTGTCGGCTGCCGCATCGTCCTGCGCGCCGGTGGTGATGGGGACCTGCGTGGAGGTCTCCGCCGTCGTCTGCGGCCGGTAGGTGGTGCGGGTCTCGCTGCGATCGGTGGCCGTCGACTGCTCGTCCGACACTGCCGGGACGGTTTCCGGCGCGGTCGATGCGTCCGTGGTGGTCGTGGGCCGCGGTTCCGCTGCCGGTTGCGCCGGTGGCTCCTGCATCTCCTGTTGCGTGGCGGTGGGCTGCGGATCGCGACCGGAATTCTGCAGCAGGTCGACACCGAGGCCGATCGCCGCTGCGACGACGACGGCACCACCGGCGAGCAGGAGGCGTCGACGGTTCCGCGGCTGCGCGGGCGTCTCGGTCTCCTTCCGGATGTCGGCGGCAGCGAAGCTCTCGGTCGGTGCGTCCGGCGCGACCAGCTGCGGGGCGAACTGTGCGGTCTCGGTGAACTCCGTCGGCGCAGCGAACTCCGCCGTCTCGACGACCTTCGCAGTGTCCGGGCGGGCGAGGAGCGCCGCGCCTTCCGCCGCCACGAGTTCGGGCTGCGAGGGCACGATCACCGGAATGTCGAGCCACGACTCCATCACGGCGGTGACCAGTGGAATGTTCGCTCCGCCCCCGATGAGCACCGCGGCGTCGGGAGTGCGTCCCGAGCGGCGGATGACGTCGAGGGTGAGGCGGGCCGAGGCCTTCACGGGTCCGTCGATGAGCGAATCGAAGCTGTCCTGCGAGAGCAGCAGCAGACCCCCCTCGCCGGGCATGCACACCGCGTCCTTCGAGGACAGCTGCTCCTTCGCGTCGCGGCACCGGGCGGTGAGGGCCCGCTGCGCCGCCATGTCGGCCGGCTCGGCGAAGCGCTGCAGTTCGACGTGGTGGTCGTAGATCAGGCGGTCGACGAGGTCGCCGCTGATCCGGTCCGAGCGTGCCGTGCTCAATGCGATGCGGGTGCCCCGATCGACGACGGTGACGGTGAGGCCCGAGCTGCCGAGGTCGTAGAACACGAGTGTCTCGTGGTCGCCGAGATCTCCTGTGGTTTCCAGCATTTCGAGCGCGGCGGTCACTTCCGGGACGAGCCGGAAGTTGTCGATGTCCAGGCGGCTCATCGCGCCCTGGACGAAATCGGCCTGCGTCTCGTTCTGGTAGGCGACGCCGATGGCGCGCACCTGCTCGATCTCGTCGGTCTCGGCGAGCATCGTCTCGATGGACTCCGCGGCCAGCTCGGCCGGCCGGTCGAGCAGGGCGGGCATCGAGCGGGATCCGAAGACGGGACTGTCGAGGCTCCCGGTGTCACGTCGCGCAAAGCGCACCGCGCTGGCACCGACCGAGACACCGAGAACTGTAGTCATGACGCCGACTATAACGGTTCGGTCACGGTCTGCACGCCGGAGGCGGGCGGTGCCCGGATGACGGCGCGTCTCCGAACGGCAGCCGAGGACGTTCGTGGCGGCCTCTCGCATGTTCACCTTCGGCGGCGAAATCCTTGCTGTACCGTCGGCTTCGCGATCGCGGGCAGGATTTTCCGGACGTCCCGATCCCCACTGATATCGAGGAGGTTCGGGCGGATGAGCGAGCAGAGAGTGCGGATCGAGATCGACGAGTTCGGTGTCGCAACCGTGACCTTGGACCGCGCCGAGAAGCACAACGCGCTCGACCCGGCGATGTTCGATGCGATCGTCGATGCCACCGAGCAGCTCGCGACCGACCGCACGGTACGCGCCGTCGTGCTCCACGGTGCCGGCAAGAGCTTCTGCTCCGGCCTCGACATCACCGGTCTCGGTAACCGCGACGGCAGTGGCCCGCGGGATCTGCTCGCCCGCGCGGACGGGCACATCGCCAACCACGCCCAACGCGTGGCCTACGGTTGGTCCCGCGTCCCGGCCCCGGTGATCGCCGCNNNCACCGGCAACTGCTTCGGCGGCGGCCTGCAGATCGCGCTCGGCGCCGACATCCGCTTCGCGACGCCCGACGCGCGGCTGTCGATCATGGAGGTCAAGTGGGGCCTCGTCCCCGACATGGGGATCACCCAGAGCCTGCCGCGCCTCGTGGGCCTCGATGTGGCGAAGGAACTCACCTTCACGGGGCGCATCCTCACAGGCACCGAGGCCGACGCACTCGGTCTCGTCACCCATGTCTCGGACGACCCGCTCGCCGCGGCGCAGGAACTGGCCCACGAGATCGCCGGAAAGTCGCCGCACGCCGTGCAGGCGGCCAAGCGTCTGTACGAGGAGACGTGGACGGGCTCGGACCCGGAGTCCGCGCTGATGCTCGAGAGCGCGCTTCAGGTCGAGCTGATGGGGTCGCCCAATCAGATCGAGGCGGTCACGGCGGGGATGACCGAGCGTGCTCCCGCCTTCGCCGATCCCGACTGACCGGGCTCAGATCTCCACGGCGGTACCGCAGATCCCGCACTGCTCCAACTGTCGGCGGCCCCACCGCGCGACCGGCACGAAGAACAGCGTGAACTGCTTGGACTCCCGGATCCGGAGCCACTGCGTGTTGTTGTGGCAGCGCGGACACGTCCGGTTCTGCCCTGGACCGAGGTTCTGTCGCTTGGTGCCGAAGCCGAAGAGAAGGAACATCGTCCGAGCATAGAGCGACGACGCGTGGTCCTTCAGTGCATGACCGGAAGGATCGCCGGGTCGGAGCGGCCCGACGCCGCCTCGACGAAGGTGAGCGGATCGGGCACCGCGGCGAGGACGTCCCGTGTCCGTTCGAGCGCCATCGCCTCGGGCCGTGGTCCGCCGACCGCGTCGATCACGTCGAGCCAGTGGATGGTGGTTTCCAGGATCGCCATGTCGAGGAAGGCGCCGACTGCGACCGACTGCAGGAACGGGTGCGCGATCACGGACGCACGGCTCAACCCGCTGATCCGCTCGAAGGCGGCGGGGAACTCGGATTCGAAGCGGATCGAGACGGCGGCGCGACCGGTATCGGCCGCCAGTCGGCGCACCGTCTCGGCCATCCGCTCGTGCCTCGGTTCGGCCTCGACCGGATCGGCGTTGAGGATCCGGAGCATCTCCGCGGCGCCGGCCACCTTCGCCTCACCCTCCGCCGGTGGCGCGGCAAGCATCTCGATCATCACGTCCGGTGCGATGTGCACGTAGACGTCCCGGACCGTCCAGCCCGGTAGCCGGGTCTCGGTCGTCCACTGCTCGTCGGACAGTTCGGCGGCGCGAGATCCCCACATGCGCCACAGTCGGATCATCAGCGCCCGGTCCTGTTCGAAGTCCGCCACAACACCTCCCCGGTTCGGATAGTCATCGCTGCCTTCTCCTGTGTCGCGGAGCCTCCTGCCGCTTCTCAGCCACGTCGTCGAGGAACCCGAGCACCTTCTCGGCTGCGGAGTCGAGGGCGCTGTGGGTCTTGTGCTTTGCGGCGCTCTCCACGGCCTTGCCGCTGACGTCGCCGACGATCTCGGGCACACCTTTCGGCTGGGTCTGCGAGATCTCGAGTCTGTCGACGGCCTGAGCGAACCGCAGGTAGGTATCGACGCTTGCGACCACGATGCGGGCGTCGATGGTCACGATCTCGATGCCGACGAGAGAGACTCGCACGAACGCGTCGATGACCAGGCCTTTGTCCAGAATGGTGTCGATGACGTCCGCCAAGCCGGACGAATTCGGCCGGGCCATCGTCCCGCCACCCCCGCCGCGAGAAGGTTCGATCGATGTCATGGTGCTGCTCCTCGTGTGTGAACGGAATTGGCGCACAGCGATTCCGGATCTCGAGCACGGATCCGGGCGAGGAGGTCGAAGTCTCCGGGCGACGCGGGCGTCACGTCTCCATCATGACGCCTGCCCTCCTGTACGACCAGGAAGACGGGGCATGATGGTCGCAGGGGGTGGGTAGCCGGTGGAAGTTCTGCTGTTCGCGGTGACTGTGATCGCCGTGCTCGTCGTCACCGATCAGCCAGCCTCTGTCGACGACCCGACCGCCGTCCCTCTTGCCGGGGCGACGCGACAGATCAGGCGGGGGAGAGCCGCACCCGTAGGCCACGGGGCTTCAACGTGATCGCCTCGTGAACGTCGAGTTCGTAGCCCGGTTCCGGAGCGAAGTGGTACCGCCGGATCAGCGACGCGAGCGTGAGCACCGCCTCGTGCAACGCGAACTGCCGACCGATACAGGCCCGGATCCCGGTGCCCCACGGTTTGAAGATGTGCGCCGGACGCTTCCGCACGGCCGCGGGCTCGAACCGATCCGGATCGAACCGCTCGGGATCGTCGCCCCACAGCGGGTCGCGGTGCAGCTGCGGCAGCAGCACGAACACCCACGAACCCTTCGGAAGCGTCCGTCCGCCGAGGGTGGTCTCGCCGCGCACCTTGCGGAAATAACCTGGGGCGGCCGGCCACAACCGCAGCGTCTCGTCCACCACCCGCCGCGCATACCGCAGCTTGGCGACCTGCTCGTACCCGATCCGACCGTCGGCACCGACGACCTCGGCGATCTCGGCCCGCGCCTTCGCCACCACCTCGGGATGTCGGCTCAGGAAATGGACCGCGAACCCCAGGGTGGTCGCGGTGGTCTCGTTGCCCGCGACCAAAAAGGTCAGCACCTGATTGCGGATCGATTCACGGTCGAGCTGCTCGCCGGTGTCGGGATCGACGGTGTGCATCATCAGGTCCAGCAGATCGCCGTGCTTCTCGCCGGAGCGCATCCGCTCCTCGACGATGCGATCGACCGTCTCCTGCATCAGCGCGACGTCGCGTTCGTGCTGCTCCCTGGCACTGCGGCCGAACAGTGTCCGGAGGATGGGGATGTCGTTCGACGAGCGATTGATGTACTCGAGCGCCCGGCTCATCGCCGCGATGAACGGATCGGGTTCGGTGCGGCCGAACGAGTCGAAGTCGTAGCTGAAGCCGCTCCGGCCGATGACGTCGAAGGTCAGCGACGTCATGCTCTTCGGCACGTCCACATACTCGCCGCCGGCCGCAGCGGTGTCCCAGCTGTCGACCAGTCGGTCGACGACTGTAAGCATCGAGTCGTGATAGCCACGCATCGCGGCCTGACTGAAGCCCGGACCGAGGATGTTGTGGGCTTTGCTCCAGTTCGGTTCGGAGTTGAACGCGGTGAACAGTCCGTCGCCGGCGATGACACGAAGCTTGCGCAGCGGCTTGCCGAGGAACTTCGACCACTTCTCCTCGTCGTTGACTTCTCGCACCAGATCGGCGCCCGAGACCACGATCAACCGGTGCTGCAGGATCTTGCGTTCGAAGATCCCACCGAGTTCCTGTGCCATCTGCATCTCACGTTGAACCGGCTTGGCCACATCGATACTGAGCAGATCACCCACCAGCGGAAGTCTCCATCGCGGCTGTGGAATCGGCTGCGCGCCGGTCGTCATGGTGATGCTCGTCGTAGTCGGTGACCCCATCCTGCGAGTGTGCATCAGCCTCGACGGGACGATTCGGGCGGCCTCACCGCGACGCCCAAGAGGATCAGAACAATCGCGGAGTCGCGTGCGACCCGTCCCGGGCTTCGCAGATACGGGCGTGCCACCGGTCGACGAGCCACATCTCGACCATCTCCGGACGTGTGGCGATCAACGACGCCCACATGTTGAGGAGTTCGACGTACCGGTGATAGCGCCGCAGCGTGAAGTCGGCGACCGACGGATCCTCGAGCCACCCTTCGTGGATGAGCGTCGACACCGCGTGCTGATCGAGAAGTTGGGCCGGGCCCGCCTCGGTCCGCACCTCGACCGCCCACAGATAGGTCGCCAGGAGCGGTACGCCGACGCCGGGGGTGTCCGGCCATCCGGACCAGGTCTGCCGCGCGGTGTCGGGCAGCGACTTGGTCTTCGCGCAGTAGTCGAGGACTCCCTTGATCTTGGTGAACCGGTCCCGGTCCTTCGGGGCGTGTGCGTCGCGGACGTCCGGAAAACGTCGGGCACCGCGTCGTCGCGGATGTGCGCTGCGCCAGGCCGCGCACAGGAACAACAGCCCCAGACCGGCGTGGTCGGCTTCGATCAGTTCACTGTCGAGGCGGAGGTCGTTGCGTTGGACGATCGCGTCGCCGTCGTCGATGATCCGTCCGTCGAGATTCCGTCCCCGGAGGCGGATATCGTGCCCGGTCCGTTCGAGGTGGCTGTTCCACCATTTGAGGTCGACGGTGACGCCCTCGTCGAGCACCTGCAGATCGAACGAGCGTGCCCGGCACCACTCGGAGCATGCTTGCGGAGGCTCGAACCCCTGGTCGTACGGATGCATTCTGTGGACATTGCCACGGGTGGGCGGCGATTCCCGGGCAAGACACGCGCGGGGGGGCCGACCTGTTCCCCGCCTGTAACAGCACGCGAGCCGCCACGACCGTCCGAGGAAATCGGTGGACCGGAACGACGCGGCGATGAGAGCGTGAACCGCATGAGTCCCTTCGATGTCACCGACGCCCTCGCGCTCGCCGCCCGGCACGACCTGCACCTGTCGGCCCACGGCGTCACGGTGAACGAGGCGGGACTCGACTACCGTGTCGCCCTCGCCTCCGACGACACCGGCCGACGGTGGGTCCTGCGCATCCCGCGCCGGCCCGATGTCTCGGCGAAGACGGCCGACGAATTGCGCATCCTCGGTCTGGTCGGACCCGTCCTTGCCGAGGACGGCATTGCGGTGCCACGCTGGGAGATCCACAGCCCCGACCTCATCGCCTACCGTGCTCTGCCGGGCGCCCCGGGACTGACCCTGAACGACGCCGGTGAACCCGTCTGGCACATGGACCCTGCCGACGCCCGCTATGCGGAGCGGCTGGGACGTCTTCTCGCACGCCTGCACTCGATCGACGTGGAACGAGCAGGTGTGGCCGGTATCGAAGTGCGCACGCCCGCCCGAGCACGCCAGGCCTGGCGGGACGACATCGCGCGGGTGCGCGACGCGTTCACCGTCGCACCCGCCCTCGCCGAGGAATGGGAGGCGTGGCTCGACGACGACATTTGCTGGCCCGACCGCACGGTCATGACACACGGCGAGATCTATCCCGCGCACGTCCTGCTCGACGAGGACGGTGTCGTCACCGGTGTTCTGGACTGGACGACCGCACGCGTCGACGATCCCGCGCGGGACTTCGTGATCCAGTACGGGGCAGCGGGGGAGGAGATGCTCCGGGTCACCCTCGCCGCCTACGTCGATGCAGGCGGACGTCTCCACGACGGTCTGGCGGCCCAGGTCGAGCACCTCTGGAACGCGGCCCCCGTCGGGTACGCCCTGTTCGCGTTGATCACCGAGAAGGAATCCGACCTCGCCACGGCAGCAGCGATGCTCGATCCGCAGCACTGACCATCTTACGATGATTGCGCCGCGCGAGCCAAAGCGACTGTTGCTGAGCGCAATTCGTCGGCGGAGTCGAGCGGCGACAGATAGCCGGCACGCGTCATGGCTCGCCCACGCGGCGTGGTGACATCGAGGTCGAGGCCGTATCGGTCGGCTCCGACACAGGTTGCCGCCGTCGCATCCGGGAACCCGCCGAGCTTCCGGGCCATCGCCAGCAGCGCGTCGGCGTGATCGTCGTTGAGATGCGCGATCGCACGAGCTGCCGACGGGGTCACAGGATCCGGCAATGCTTCGGCATAGTCCTCGGCGGTGGGCGAATCCATCCGCCCGTACCCACCGACCCAGCGCACGCGCTGAACCCGAAGAACCCAGAGTGTGAAGTCGCTGAAATCGATGTACACGCGGGCCGCGGGGACCGCGGCCAGGTGGGCTTCGCGCGCGGCGGCCAGTTCCTCACCTTCGGGCCGCTCGACGTACCCGGCGAGAGTGATGCGGGTGCAGGCGAGCGGGTCGAAATGCGGGTCGGGCGCGACGATCGCGATGCTCGCGCGTGGATCGCGCGCAAGATTGCGGCCGTGCTCCGCCATGTGCGACACGCACAACACCGGTGAACCTCCGACCAGTCCGTACGTCAGGAAGGAGGCCCAAGGGTCTCCTTCCTTCGTGAGGGTCGCGAGAGTGCCGGTGTTCGTCGACGCCGCGACCGTCCGCGCTTCCTCGGCGGCAGTGGGTCGGGTCGCGTTGACGATCTCCGCCAACGGCGGCGGCACGGTGGGAGCGTCGCCGGGGTCTCCGTGATCCGAGTTCGTCATTCACGAGACGCTACCGACACGCCGGCTTCCGAGCGAGCCGTCATGGATGGGGCATGATGGGCCGCGGCCGAGCGGCAAGCGGAGGACGGGTTCATCGAGTGCACGAGTTGTTCTGCAGCAGTGTCATGTAGGCGGTAGCGTCCGTGCGCATGAAGCGCTCCGTGCAGGGTGTACTCGCGGCGACGGCATGTGCAGTAACGGTGGCGGTGCCCGGGTGGGCGTACGCCACCCCGAGCGAGGGCATCTCAGGGGTGACATGGGTGGACATCGAGGTGCCACCGGGACTGCTGCCGTTCGTACCCGACGGCGTGCACGCCGTGGCCCGGGAGATCACCATCGAACCGGGCGGTAGCACCGGTTGGCACTATCACGATGGTCCCGTGCTCGGCATCGTGCGGGCCGGCACCTTGACGCATCCCGAAGGAGACTGCGAGCCTGTCATGTTCGAGACCGGTGATTTCATCAACGAACCCTCGGGTCGGGACCACCTGCACGTCGGTCGCAATCTCGGCACGGAATCGGTGATCCTCGACGTGGTGTACCTCGTGCCGATCGGGTCGCCGCTGTTCGAGGATGTTCCGGCGCCCGCCTGCGATTGATGTCGGAGCAGTGGCGGGCTCCTGTCGGTAGCCGCTCGGGTCGAGTCGTCGGCGAGAAATGTGAAGTTTTTCATCGGGACGCAGGCGTGCGGCTCCCTCTCGGGTCCGCGGTCGTCTCCCCCCAAGCGACGATCGACGAACCTCGATTCTCGACGGAACGATCGTCCCCGCCGACAGCATCTGCCGGCGTCGGCATTCGAGCCGCGATCGGACGGCCGAGGGATCGTAGTCCAGTTCGACAACGGGATCGCTTGTGACAGTAGTCTTCCCACTTCTTGTGAAGACCTCTTTCCTGACGGCGATGCTGTGCGCCGGTCGCACCCGCGTTACGACAGGTCGAGGGGCCATCGAATCGGTGGCGCGCCGGACTGCGGCGTTCTCGGTCGCGAGCGGACATGAGGTCGACGGTTGGACGCCCGACGGGCCGTCGAAGCCTGTCGGCGGAGTTCGAGTTACCGGCGAGTAAATATCGTTCTCGAGTTCTCGCACGTAGCCTGATACCCGATGCAATCCCGCACGCGGAGCATTTCGTGAGGCGGACCGAACCGACGTAGGGAGTCGAGACAAGAATGAGCGCCGACAAGCAGTCGACCATTATCTATACGTTGACCGACGAGGCGCCGTTGCTTGCGACCTACGCCTTCCTGCCGATCGTGCGTACCTTCGCTGGGGCCGCGGGCATCGAGGTCGAGACCAGCGACATCTCGGTGCCTGCGCGGATCCTGGCCGAGTTCCCCGAGCACCTCACGGAAGAGCAGCGCGTCCCGGACAGCCTGGCCGAGCTGGGTCGTCTGACGCAACTGCCCGAGACCAACATCATCAAACTGCCCAACATCAGTGCGTCCGTGCCGCAGCTCCTGGCTGCCATCAAGGAACTGCAGAGCAAGGGCTACCAGGTCCCGGATTTCCCGGACGCCCCGAAGACGGACGAAGAGCGTGCCATCCGGGAGCGCTACGGCAAGATTCTCGGCAGTGCGGTCAACCCTGTCCTGCGTGAGGGCAACTCCGATCGGCGCGCACCCCGGGCGGTGAAGGAGTACGCCCGTAAGCACCCGCACAGCATGGGCGAGTGGTCGATGGCCTCACGCAGCCACGTCGCGCACATGCGGCACGGCGACTTCTACCACGGCGAGAAGTCGATGACGCTGGACCGGGCGCGCAAGGTCCGGATGGAGCTGGTGACCAAGGATGGCGAGACGATCGTCCTCAAGCCCGAGGTGGAGCTGGGTGAGGGCGACATCATGGACAGCATGTTCATGAGCAAGAAGGCGTTGCTCGAGTTCTACGAGGAGCAGATGGAGGATGCGCGCAAGACGGGCGTGATGTTCTCCCTCCACGTCAAGGCGACGATGATGAAGGTCTCGCACCCCATTGTCTTCGGCCACGCGGTGAAGACCTTCTACAAGGACGCCTTCGCCAAGCATCAGAAGCTGTTCGACGAACTGGGCGTCAACGTCAACAACGGTCTCGGCGACCTGTACGACAAGATCGAGACGCTGCCCAGCACGCAGCGCGACGAAATCAAGCAGGACCTGCACAACTGCCATGAGCACCGTCCCGAATTGGCCATGGTCGATTCCGCACGCGGCATCTCCAACTTCCATTCCCCCAGCGATGTCATCGTGGATGCCTCGATGCCCGCAATGATTCGCTCGGGCGGCAAGATGTACGGCGCCGACGGACGACCCAAGGACGTCAAGGCGGTCATGCCGGAGTCCACTTTCGCGCGCATCTACCAGGAGATCATCAACTTCTGTAAGACCAACGGCGCGTTCGACCCGACGACCATGGGTACCGTTCCCAACGTCGGTCTCATGGCGCAGAAGGCCGAGGAGTACGGCTCGCACGACAAGACCTTCGAAGTTCCGGAGGAGGGCGAGGCCAACTTCGTCGATGTCGAGACCGGTGAGGTGCTGCTCACCCAGCACGTCGAGGCGGGTGACATCTGGCGCATGTGCACCGTCAAGGACGCGCCGATCCGCGACTGGGTCAAGCTCGCGGTCACCCGGGCACGCAACTCCGGTATGCCGGTCCTGTTCTGGCTCGACCCGTACCGCCCCCACGAGAACGAGTTGATCAAGAAGGTCGAGCTGTACCTGCAGGATCATGACACCGAGGGCCTCGACATCCACATCATGTCGCAGGTGCGCTCGATGCGGTACACGCTGGAGCGGTTGATCCGCGGGATGGACACCATCGCCGCGACCGGCAACATCCTGCGCGACTACCTCACCGACCTGTTCCCCATCCTCGAGCTCGGTACGAGCGCCAAGATGCTGTCGATCGTGCCGCTGATGGCGGGTGGCGGCCTCTACGAGACGGGCGCCGGCGGGTCGGCGCCCAAACACGTCAAGCAGTTGGTGGAGGAGAACCACCTGCGCTGGGATTCGCTCGGTGAGTTCCTGGCGTTGGCCGTAAGCCTGGAGGACCTCGGCATCAAGACCGGCAACGAGCGCGCCAAGATCGTGGCGAACGCGCTCGATGCAGCGACCGGCAAGCTGCTGGAGACGAACAAGAGCCCGTCGCGCAAGGTCGGCGAGCTCGACAACCGGGGCAGCCAGTTCTACCTCGCGATGTACTGGGCACAGGAACTTGCCGCGCAGACCGAGGATCCGGAACTCGCAGAACAGTTCGCCCCGCTGGCCGAGGCGCTGGCCAGGGACGAGGACACGATCGTGCGAGAGTTGAACGAGGTGCAGGGCGCGCCGGTCGACATCGGCGGCTACTACCGGCCGGACAGGGACAAGACCGTGGCCGTGATGCGGCCGAGTCGGACCTTGACCACCGCGCTGACGGCAGTCGACC
Source organism: Rhodococcus sp. C26F (assembly GCF_053345925.1). NCBI lineage: Bacteria > Bacillati > Actinomycetota > Actinomycetes > Mycobacteriales > Nocardiaceae > Rhodococcus > Rhodococcus sp. C26F. The sequence goes on along the minus strand of NZ_JBKFBA010000009.1, from coordinate 147,288 downwards.
CTGAAGCCGGAAACGCACCGTGACAGGTAGACCTGCATCCGTGTAGACAAGCCGCCGCTCCTCGACGGGTGTGACCGCGCGGGTCGTCGAGCAGTCCCGAGAATGCACGGGCAGAGGGAGGTCGACCTCCCTCGCGTGGTACGCCTCGGCCCGGTTCTAGTGTTCCGGTCTACGGGACCGTTCCGCTGCGGTCGGCGGAGGAATCCGGTGTCGGGTCGAGCCGGTCGATCGTGTCGAGCGCCTCGGCCAGCCAGGTCAGCCACGTTTCTTCGAGGAGGATGCCGAGGCGGAGCACGAGATGTTGCAGGGTGCTCCGCGCGTCGCCCCGGACCTCGGCGAAGTCGCGTTGCTCGATGGCGCGATACTGCTCGAGCATCGCCGTCCGGTAGGCGCGTTGATGTTCCAGTGTGGGACGCGCGGCGTCGGGATCGTCGAGCGCCGCGGCCGCGCGCAGGCGCACGGAGACACCGGAGCGCACCACGTCCGGATCCTCGATCTCGGAGATCCAGCCGCGCAGCAGTCGGCGACCGTCCGCTGTGATGGTGAAACGTCGGGGCTGACCACGACCGGGTTTTCCGTCCGTCGGGACTTCACGGATCAGGTCGCCCGCCCGCATCCGGTCCAGTTCTCGGTAGATCTGCTGGTGGGTCGCGGGCCAGAAGTACCCGATCGACCGGTCGAAGCGCCGCGCCAGTTCCAGTCCGGTGCTGTCGCGCTCGACCAGTGCGGTGAGGATGGCGAACCTGAGAGACACCGCGTCAGCCTAGGTCACGCTATCCGGCGTCGATCGTGGCGACTCGGCGTCGTTCGAGGGACGTCCACGCCTGCTCGTATTCGTCGCGGAGTCGTTGGACGAGCTCGCGGGCGGGGACGACGGACTCGATCGCGCCGAGGCCCTGGCCGGCGCCCCAGATGTCGCGCCAGGCCCTGGCGCCGGTGTTGCCACCGGACCCGAAGTTCATGGCGGACGGATCGGACTCGGGGAGGTCGTCGGGGTCGAGTCCGGCGGCGACGATGCTTCCCCGCAGGTAGTTGCCGTGCACGCCGGTGAACAGGTTGCTGTAGACGATGTCCTTGGCGGTGCTGTCGACGATCATGTTCTTGTAGTCGTCGGCGCTGCGGGCCTCCTCGGTGGCGAGGAAGGCCGTGCCGGCGTATGCGAGGTCGGCACCGGCGGCCTGGGCAGCGAGGATCGAGCGGCCGTGGGCGAGGGAGCCGGACAGCAGCAGGGGGCCGTCGAACCACCGGCGGATCTCTTGGAGCAATGCGAACGGTGACTGCGTCCCGGCGTGGCCGCCTGCGCCTGCGGCGACGGCGACGATGCCGTCCGCGCCCTTGTCGATCGCCTTGTGCGCGAACTCGTTCGAGATCACGTCGTGAAGGACGATGCCGCCGTAGGAGTGAACAGCCTCGTTGACCTCCTCGCGGGCACCGAGCGAGGTGATCACAATGGGGACCCGATGCTCGACGATCACCTCGAGGTCCTGCTCGAGTCGCTCGTTGGAGCGGTGGACGATCTGGTTGACGGCGAACGGCGCGACGTACTCCTCGGGGTGGCGCGCCGCGTAGTCGGCGTTGCTCTCGGTGATCTGCTGCAGCCAGTCGACGAGCATCGACTGGGGACGGGCGTTGAGTGCCGGGAACGACCCGACGACTCCGGCCTGGCACTGGGCGGACACCAGTTCCGGTCCCGACGCGATGAACATCGGGGAAGCGACCAGGGGCACGCTCAGCGGGCCGGACAGGATCGGTGGCAGCGTCATGGTGTGTTCCTTCTTCGTCTCCGGACGGTCCCTCTGGCGTCAGACTATGTGCAACAAGGTGCAAAAAACAACGGGCAGACGTCACCTGCTCTGGAACAGAGGGGTTTCGGGCGTGGCAGCTGCATGCACCGAGTGGCACTGTGGCATACAATGAGCAGCCCCGCTCAATGCGTAGTGAGCGTGATCGCTCAGTGCGCGGACCTGATCGTCGGCGTGTATGGGGGCGACAGCGACGGCCGGGGCATCTGCCGGCCGGCCAACCGAGCGACGAGTCCCGCGCGACTACCCGCTCCCGTCTTCGCATAGACGGATTTGAGGTGGTCGTGCACCGTGTTCGGCGTGATGCCCCGGTGCCGAGCGATCTCGGCCGTCGACAGTCCGCTCAGCACGTCGGTGCACACCTCGCACTCGCGGGCGGTCAGCGCGTACGCAGCGAACAGCATGTCTGTGAGCTCGCTGTCGGCCGCGGGTTCGATCGTGACCGCGGTGCGGGATTCGTCGCCGTCGGTGCTCAACGGCGCCGCACGGACGACGATCCAGCCTCCACCGTCGTTGCGGATACGCGCCCGGAACACTCCGGTCGAACTCGCCCGAGCCCCGAACGTTGCCGCCCGCAACAGCAGTGCCAATCGCACGGGACCGGCGAGCCATTCCTCCCATGCCTGCGCCGCGACCGTCGATGCGACCGGCTCACCCGCTGGATCCGTCACGATCACCGCCGGTCCCGGATCGGCTCCGGGGCGTGCGTGCAGGGTGTGGACGGCGGCCGCCCGGGTCGCGACCGCCACCGCCGGCGCGACCATCGTCAGGAACTCCAGCTCCCGCTCCGTGAAGTCCGGTCCCGAACGGACGAAACCCGCTGCTCCCCAACAGAACCCGTTCACCGTGAAGACGACCCGCACCTCACGGTCGAGTCCGAGTGGGCACCATACCGCAGCGTGCCGGAGGCTGTGAGCGACTTCGGTCGACGGTAGATCCGAGGCCCGCACCACCGTTCGTCCACTGCGGGCGATGTCTGCGAAGGTCGCGGGATCGTGTCCACCGCATTCCGATTCGGCGAGTAATGGCTCGTATTCGGAGGGAATGCGGTTGCGCCCACTGGTCATCGAACCGAATGCCAGGGTCAGGGGATCGAACAGTGCCCAGCACGTCAGGTCGCTGCGTACAGTGCGATCGACCAGTTCGATGGCACGCTGGTGCAGTGCGGTGACGCCGGCACCGGTGCCCGCGAACTCCAGGATCTCGCGGCGTAGGCGCTCCGCCCGCACTTCGAGCATGAACCCAGTATGCGCCGGATCCGGAAGACGGAGCATCCCCGATTCAGGGGATGGTCCGGCTGTTTCCGGATCCATAGCGTCGCAGTTGTGTCCACGATTCATCTCCAACGTGCCGGTACGGGCAGGCGATTGTCGGTGCCGGATGCCGTCGTCACCGTCCTGTCGTCCGGTGAACACACCGGCGACGCCTACGAGCTCATGCTGGTCGAGGCCCCCTGCGGCAGCCCACCGCCCCTGCACTCCGAGCCTTGGTCCAAGACCTACCACCTGCTGCGCGGCCGGATCCTCGTCCTGCTCGACGGTGAGGGCTGCGAACTCGCCGCCGGTGACACGCTCACCATCGCGGCGGGAACGATGAACAGCTTCTCGGTCCTCACCGACGACGCGGTTTTTCTCCTCGTCTGCCCCGGGACCGGGATGAGCGGTTTCTTCACCGACCTCGACGCGCTGGGGGAGGAGCACCTGCCCGAGGACGCACTGATGAGCAGGTTCGGGCAGATCGCCGCCCGTTACGGCATCCGATTCGCCGAGGAGGTCTCGCCATGATCGTCGTTGCGCAACTCGCGGCCCTGGTCGCTGCCGCGGTGCATCTGCTGGTCTTCGTGTGGGAGACGATCCTCTTCCGCCGTCCGAGTATCCACCGGGACGTGTTCCGCATCCCGACCGAGGACGTCCAGCCCGTGCGGATGTGGGCGTTCAACGTCGGCTTCTACAACCTCTTCCTCGGCTCCGGAGCGCTCGCCGGCGTGATCCTGTGGTGGACCGGCCACGAGACGCCGGGCCGCACCCTCGTCGTCTACACGTGCTCGTTCATGTTCTTGGCCGGCATCGCATTGTTCGCCTCGGACCGGATGGCGATGAGCCGTCCACGAGGTGCCGGGGTGATGGGGTCGCTGTGCCAGAGCGTGCCGTCGCTGGTCGCGCTCGTAGCGCTGGCGCTGGCGTAGAAGCGGCGCGGCCGACGATTTGGTGTTCTCGACCTCGCTCAGCGCGGTCGGGAACACCGGATTCGTGGCATGTGTGAGGGTAGGGGCGTGAACCACACGCACCAGCAGTCGCATGCTTCTGTTCGCTTCGAGTGGGGCTTGTCCGGAGCGGTTGCTCTCGGGTCCTCCGACATCTCGGTCGTGGTGGACGTGCTGTCGTTCACCACGACGCTGTCGGTCGCCGCGGATCGTGGAATCGAGGTGTTGCCGTACTGGGCGAGAGACGATTCGGCCGCCGAGTACGCCGCGAGACATGATGCCGTCCTGGCGGTCGGGCGTAGCCGAGCGGAGGCGGGGGAGGTGAGCCTGTCTCCGAGCACCGTTCGCGACGCCGACAACCTGCATCGCCTGGTTCTGCCCTCGCCGAACGGCTCGTCGATCGCACACTCGCTGGCTACGTCGTCGACTGTCGTCGTCGGAGCGTGCCTGCGCAATGCCACTGTGGTGGCGGGATGGATCGTGGAAGCGCTGACGGAGGGTGCGACCGTGGCGGTGATCGCTGCCGGAGAGAAGTGGCCCGACGGGTCCCTGCGACCGTGCGTCGAAGATTTGTGGGGTGCGGGCGCGGTGCTCACCGAACTGTTGGCTCTGCGTCCGGATCTGGCCGCGTCGACGGAGACCGAGATGGCAGTGGCTGCATGGCAGGCGGTTCGGGGAAACGTGAACTCTTCATTGGAGGCATGCGCATCCGGTCGGGAGCTGACCGCCATGGGATACGAATCCGACGTCGTCGTGGCGGCGGAGATCGATCGGAGTGCAACCGTGCCCGTGCTCGTCGGCGATCGCTTCGTGGACCACAGGGGATAGACGACTCGGGTGGTTTCGACCCCGCTTTCCGGGGCCGAAACCACCCGAATCGCAACTACCCGTCTAGGCTTTCTCGTCCGAGCTGTGCACGGCGGGAATGGAACCGAATCGCCCGGCCTGGAAGTCCTCCATCGCCTCGATGATCTCGGCCCGGGTGTTCATGACGAACGGACCGGCCATGACGACGCGTTCACGAATCGGCTTGCCACCGAGCACGAACACCTCGAGGGCGTCGGTGCGCGAATCCTGTGTCGCGGCAGCAGAGATGGTCAGGCTTTCACCCCTACCGAAGACGGCGGTCTGTCCGGTCCGGATCGGGCGGTGTTCCGGTCCGGCCGCGCCATCACCGGCGAGCACGTATGCCAGGGCGTTGAATTCGGGGTTCCACGGCAGGGTGACGCTCGCTCCCGGCGCCACGGTCGCGTGCAGCAGGGTGATCGGCGTGTGCGTCGAACCGGGGCCACGGTGCCCGTCGAGTTCTCCGGCGATCACCCGGATGAGCGCGCCGCCGTCGGCCGAGGACAGCAGGGCGACCTCGCCGCCGCCGATGTCCTGATACCGCGGGGCGACGAACTTCTCGGCCTTGGGCAGGTTCACCCACAGCTGCACGCCGTGGAACAGTCCACCGCTGACCACGAGATGTTCCGGTGGTGCTTCGATGTGCAGGATGCCGCTGCCGGCGGTCATCCACTGGGTGTCGCCGCCACCGATCGTGCCGCCGCCTCCGTGGGAGTCGCGGTGCTGCATGATGCCGTCGATCATGTAGGTGACGGTCTCGAAACCGCGGTGCGGATGCCAGGGGGTGCCCTTCGGTTCGCCGGGCGCGTAGTTCACCTCACCCATCTGATCCATGTGGATGAAAGGATCGAGGTACTTCGTCTCGATGCCCGCGAACGCACGGCGGACCGGGAAGCCTTCGCCTTCGAAGCCGCGCGGTGCGGTGGTCACGGACAGGACGGGACGCGAGAGCGCGTCGGGTGCGGGCTCTTCGACGCGAGGAAGAGCGAGAACGTTGTCGACGGTTACGGCAGGCACGGTAGCCCCTCTCGGCCATGTAGTTGATTTGTCAACTACCTTACTGCACTCAACCGCAGTCCTTCTCGGGTTGTTCCCACCCCGATGTGCGCCGCCGCATTCACGGCTTGACCCTGACGTAGCGTCAGGGTCGATGCTGAAGCCATGAGGATCAGCGACTTGGCCCAGGCCGCGGGAACCACCGTTCGCGCCGTTCGGCACTACCACCGGCTCGGGCTCATGCCCGAACCCCCACGGACACCCAACGGATACCGGGACTACGAACTCGCCGACCTGGTGCGTCTGCTGCGCATCCGCTGGCTCGCCCAGTCGGGTGTTCCACTGGGTTCGGTGGCGACCGTCCTCGGCGGCCACTTCACCGACGGCAGCGACCGAGATGCCGAGTCCGATCTCACCGCAGACCTCGAATCGCTGCTCGAGGCGACAGATAATCAGATCCGGACGCTGCAGGTCAAACGTGAGGCACTCGCCGCGATTCTCGAGCGTCACCGCGTCGGCGATCGGCTCTCGCCCTTGCCGTCACCGATCGTCGACGCGTTCGACGAACTCATCGACGGCGAGGACGACCCGCACACCCGGACGCTGTTCGTCCGCGAACGCGACAGCTGGGAGATGCTCGCACTCACCGGGCAGGCATCACCGGAGTATCTCGACGCCATGCGAACCCTGCTCGACGACCCCGAACAACGGCACGCCATGGTCGCCGTCTACCGACGCTTCGGTGCACTTGCCGGACAAGATCCCACCGCGGCAGCCGACGAGGTCAGCGCCGTCATCGACGGCATGACCGCGCTGCTCGACGACATCCCGATCATGGCGGAGGTGCTCGGTTCGTGGGCAGCCGAGGCGGCAACTGCCCTCGAATCGAACACCGAGGTGCTCGCCGAGTTCCTTCCGGACCCGGCCCAGCAGGCCGTCGCGATCGGGTTCGTCCGGCGCGTCGCCGCACAGTCGGGACCGCAGCAGGACGGAGCGCGGGCATGACTGAGCGCACCGTCCGGCTCGTCCACCGAGCCGCTCTCGTCCTCACCGTGGCGGTGGCCTGTACGAACGCCGTCCTCGCTGCACTGGGCATCCTCACGCCGGTGGCAGCACTGAAGGTCTGGCTCGGATTCGAGCTACCTCTCGGGATCCTGGTGCTGATCGTCGGCGCACTGCGCGTCCGAGTCCTGCGCCGATCCGGAGCACCGTGGGCGGGGGTGCTCGACGAACTCGTCGGCCGTGTGCCCGCGACCCTGATCCGCGCAGAGTTGAGAAGCTACCGCGCACTGTGGTTCCTGATACGAGGACGTCGGGTCGGCGCCGGACCTGAGGTGACGACGATCGGTTACACCCGCGGCACGATGAGCGTGCCGATCGCGTGGCTCGTGGCGTCGGTCATCGAGATCGCGGTGGTCCACATACTCGTGCCTTGGGAATGGCTGCGCTGGACGTTGCTGATCGTCTCGGTGTACTCGCTTCTTCCTCTCGTGGGGTGGCTCGCGGATCGTGTCGTCAACCCGCATCTTCTGACGCGGGACGCCCTCGTCCTGCGCTCCGGACATCAGGTCGTGGCACATATCGATGCCGACAACCTGCAGCGATGCATCCCGCGCCATCGCTTCCAGCCGACGGAGACGGGTGTGGACGGCGAGGTGCTGTTCCTGCCCGGTCCCGACGGCACCAATCTCGATCTCGTCCTCGCGGAACCCGTCGAGGCCCTCTTGCCGGCCTTCTTCGAACATCGCCGCCGTCCGGCGCTCGTGAGCCGGTTCGCGATCCACGTCGACGATCCCGCAGCGGCGCGCCGAGTGCTCGACGCCGCGCTCCTCGCCTGACGCGTCGAGGGTGAAATCGACGATTTCGTCTACCGGATCCGTTCCCCATGCGGTGACCTGCGTTCATCGTGTATGGCAATGCGGCATGCCAGGACGAAGCCGCGGGCTGACGCTCGGGTAAGACCTCGCCGGTGGTGTGGTGATCGCGCACTGTGCACGAGAGTTTTCTGGTAGACGAGTGCAATGAGCGATGACGCCCGACGCGGGACTCCGTCGAAGGACGCACGTGCCGCCGAGGTGCAGGAACTCGTCGTGGTGGTCGGTGAGCGGCTGCAACGGCGGTCCGGCGAGCTCGTCGCGAGCATGGACGCGGCGATCGAGTCGGTCGTCGAGGATCTCGGCGAGCCCGAACTGACGGACATGCTGCGGGCAAGTGTGGAGGGCAATGTCGCCACCATCCTGCACATGATCAGCAACGACATCCCGCTCGATCGCATCCAGCCGATCACCGCGGCCACGGAGTATGCGGTGCGGCTCGCGCGACACGGCGTTCCTGCGGCAGCGCTGCGGCGGGCGTACCACATCGGCTCCGACGACCTGTTCAACCAGATGTTCGCCGAGATCCAGCAGCTCGATTGTGCACCCGACCTGAAACTGGAACTGCTCCATCATTTCGCCGGGTGGATGCACAAGTACGTGGACTGGATGACGCGCGTCGTGCTCGACGCGCACGAAGAAGAGCAGCGGGTGCTGGTCCAGCAGTCCGAGAACGTGACGTCGGCGCTGGTGGAGCAGGTGTTGAGCGGCGGCGCGTTCGATACCGAGGACTTCGCGACGAAGACGGGTTACCGGCTCGACGGAACCCACCTCGGTGCGATCGCGTGGATCGAAGGCCCGGCCCAGGGCGCAGACCAGACACCCGCGCTCGCGGCAGCAGCGGAGACTCTCACCGTCGCGGCCGGTGGGGGAGGTGCGCCCCTGTTCGTGCCGGTGGATCGGCGCACGGCCTGGTTGTGGACGACAAGGGCCGGTGGCACGGTCGTCGACCTGCCGCGCCTTCGGACGGCTGTGCAGGCCGTCCCCGGGTTGCGCGTGGCGTTCGGGAAGCCGGGGGTCGGGGTCGCGGGGTTCCGGCGGAGTCACGAGCAGGCCGAGGCGGTGCGGATCGTCGCGAGCACCGCGACCGTTCCCCACAGCCGAGCGGTGTACTACGGCGAGGACGGCATGTCCGCGACAGCGGTGCTGGCACGTGACCTCGCGACGACCAGGCGTTTCGTCGCCGATACGCTGGGCCGGCTCGCGATCGACCGCCCGGCCGCGGAGCGGTTGCGGGACACGACGCGGGTGTTCCTGCGAACCGGCGGAAGCTATGTGCAGACCTCCGAGGAACTCGTCCTCCACCGCAACACCGTGAAGTACCGGCTGCAGAAGGCGGAGGACGAACGGGGACGGCCGATCTCCGACAACCGGCTGGATCTCGAGCTGGCTCTGCACGTCTGTCATGTGCTCGGACGACCCGTGCTGCTGTCCAAGGAGAAGCGCTCGTCCGGTCGCTGACCCGTTTTTGTGCAGAATCGACAAGAGAAGCGTCGAAGTTGGTTTCGTGGGGACGTGTCCTGGATCACGCCGACCGCATAGTGTCGTGCATCACAACCGATACGTGCTCGTCGGACCGAGGAGCTGTAGATGCCCTTCTCCCGCTTTCCCTTTCTCCCCTGGAACGTCCCCGCCGAGGATCGCTCTCGTACGGCGGTCCGAGACGACAGGCTCGAACTCACCTACGCTCAGCTCGACGACCGAACCCGCGCTGTCGCAGCGCAGTTCGCGCGTCACGGCGTCGGTGCGGGTGACATCGTCGCGATCATGCTGCCGAACCGGATCGAACTGCTCGTCGCGATGATCGCGGCGTGGCGTCTCGGTGCTGCCGCGACACCTGTCAATCCGGCGTTCACAGAATCGGAAGCGGCATATCAGATCTCGGACTCCGGCGCTGTCCTCGTGGTCAAGACTTCGACCGACGCACCCGACGGGGGCCGGCCGAGCATCGCGGTGAACGATCTCGCCGACGGGGGCGACGGCCCCGAACCCGTGGCCCTGCGCGGCGACGAATTGAGCCTGGTCATCTACACCAGCGGATCCACCGGCCGGCCGAAGGGCGTGATGCTCGATCACGACAACGCCGAGGCCATGTCGTCGACGATGGCGCAGCATTTCCGTCTCACCGCCGACGACCACTGCATGCTCGTCCTGCCGCTGTTCCACGTCAACGCGATCATGGTGAGTGCACTGGCGGTCTGGCGCTCGCACGGACAGCTCAGCGTCATCGGATCGTTCTCCGCGAGCCGATTCTTCGACCACGTGGAAAAGCTCCGCCCCACATACTTTTCCGCTGTGCCCGCGATCTACGCGATGCTCGCGGCGCTACCCGACACCGTGAGCCCCGACACCTCGTCGCTGCGGTTCGTGGTGTGTGGCGCCGCGCCGGTGTCGAAGGAACTGCTGCAGCGGTGCCACGACCGCTTCGGCTTCGTCATGGTCGAGGGATACGGACTCACCGAGGCGACCTGCGCGTCCGCCTGCAATCCCGTCGACGGCGTCCGCAAACTCGGAACGGTCGGACCGGCACTGCCCGGACAGCGGATCGGGATCATGTCCCCGGACGGTGAACTGCTGGCACCCGGCGAGACAGGGGAAGTGGTCATCGCGGGACCGACGGTCATGCGTGGCTACCTCGATCGCCCCGACGCGACCGCCGAGACCGTCCGCGACGGTTGGCTGCACACCGGGGACATCGGGATCCTGGACGAGGACGGTTATCTGCGCATCGTCGACCGCGTCAAGGACATGATCATCCGCGGAGGCGAGAACATCTATCCCAAGGAGATCGAAACCGTTCTGACCTCGGTCGACGACGTTCTCGAAGCCGCGGTCGTCGGGCGGCCCGACCCGGTCCTCGGCGAGGTTCCCGTCGCCTACGTGGTGCTGTACCCGGCTGCGACGACGACCACCGAGGACCTCCTCGAGCACTGCCGGCGGCACCTGATGCGCGCGAAGGTGCCCGAGCGGATCGACATCCTCGACGCGCTACCGAAGAACCCCGTCGGCAAGATCGACAAACCCTCGCTCAGGCGCACATTGCAACACGCCTGACCCCTATCCCTCGTCCTACCTCGACGCGAGTGCCCCTCGCGGTGATGAGCCCTGCCCACCTTCAGGAGTCACAATGGGATTCAAGACGGCAGACATGCCACCGGTCGACCCGGCCACCTACGACGACATGCCCTTCATGGAGCGCATGCGGGTGCTGGCGACCCACTGGGCCGAATACGGTTTCGGCAGCCCCAAACAGATGCACATGCTCTACGTGTACAAGCTGATCTTCTACGCTCTCGGTGGGGTGGCGGTCGTCGGACTCACCACGCCCGGACTGGGTTTCGCCGATCTCGCCGGCTGGTGGGGCGAGCCGATCGTCTACCAGAAGTTGATGGTGTGGACGATCCTGTTCGAGATCACCGGCTACGCGTCGTCCTCCGGACCGCTGGCGTTCAAGTTCAAGCCGTTCACCGGTGGCTGGCGTTACTGGACCCGCCGCGGCACCCTGCGGCTCCCACCCTGGCCGAAGGTGGTGCCGTTCACCCGCGGTGACCATCGCACCGTCGTCGACGTCGCGATCTACTTCGCGCTCCTGGCCACGCTGCTGTTCCTGCTGCTCGGACCCGGCGTCACGACCGCTGCCCTGCCGGGAAGCAAGGTCGGGTTGCTCCCGCAGTGGGCGCTGCTGACCTACGTCGGCCTCATCGTCGTCATGGGTCTGCGCGACCGCGTGGTCTTCCTGGCCGCACGCTCGGAACAGTACGTCGCCGTCATGTTCTTCTTCGGCATCTTCAGCAACCACGTCGATATGATCCTGGCCGCCAAGATCGCGCTGGTCACCGTGTGGTTCGGCGCAGGTGTCTCCAAGTTCGGTCACCACTTCACCAACGTGATCCCGCCGATGCTCAGCAACACCCCGTGGATCACCTCGAAGCGGTTCAAGCGCTCGCTCTACCGCAACTTCCCGCAGGACCTGCGTCCGTCGAAGGTCAGCTGGTTCCTCGCCCACGTCTGCGGCACCGTCGTCGAACTCGTCGTCCCGCTGGTGCTGCTGTTCTCCACGAACACGACGATCACCTGGCTCGCCATCATCGGCATGGTCATGTTCCACATCTTCATCACCTCGACCTTCCCGCTGGCGGTGCCGCTCGAGTGGAACGTCTTCTATATGTTCGCCGCGGTCTGGCTCTTCGGTGGATTCCCCGCCGGCGCCGGTTACGGTGTGGGCGACGTGAGTTCCGTCTGGATCCTCGCACCGATCCTTGTCGCTTTCCTGTTGTTCCCGATCCTCGGCAACCTGCGCCCCGACCTCGTCTCCTTCCTGCCGTCGATGCGTCAGTACGCCGGCAACTGGGCGTCGGCGCTGTGGGCCTTCCGCGGTGACGAGGCGGAGAACAAGCTCAACGAGAATCTCACCAAGTTCAACGACAACCAGATCGACCAGCTGAGCGGGGCGTTCGGCAAAGAGGTCGCCGAGATCTTCATGCAGAAGGCGGTCGCATGGCGCACCATGCACAGCCAGGGCCGCGGACTGATGTCGCTGATGATGCGGCACCTCGACAAGCTCGAGAACTACCGCATCCGCGAAGGTGAGTTCACCTGCACCACCCTGGTGGGTTGGCAGTTCGGCGACGGTCACCTCCACAACGAGCAGACCATCACCGCGGTGCAGGAGCGGTGCCGGTTCGAACCGGGAGAATGCGTCATCGTGTGGATCGAGTCCCAGCCGATCCATCGGAAGACGCTGGACTACAAGGTGATCGACGCTGCGCTCGGTGTCGTCGAGCGCGGTCACTATCACATCGAGGACGCGGTCTCGGCGCAACCGTGGCTGCCCGACGGCCCGATCCCGCACACCGTCACTTGGCGGATGGCCGGCTACGAACCGGCCGGGACGGCCTACCTCCACCCGCAGGTCCGACCCGATCGTGTCAAGGTTGGAGCATGACCGACGCGGTGATAGTCGGCAGCGGGCCCAACGGGCTCGCTGCCGCCGTCGTGCTCTCCTCCGAGGGCGTACGGGTACGAGTGCTCGAGGCAGCCGAGACGATCGGTGGCGGCACGCGCAGCAGCGAACTGACCCTGCCGGGCCTGCTCCACGACGAATGCAGCGGCTTCCACCCGCTGGCCGTGGACACCCCCTTCAGCCGGAAGTACGACCTCGCGGAACACGGACTGACCTGGTCGTGGCCCGAGGTGCAGTACACCCACCCGCTCGACGGCGGACGTGGTGGCGCGGCCTACCGATCCGTGGACGACACCGCCACGGAACTCGGGACCGACGGGACCAGGTGGCGCCGGATCTTCGGCGCACTGACCGAACGATTCGGCGGCATCACCGAGGACTTCCTGCGCCCGATGCTGCACGTACCCGTCCATCCGGTGCTGCTCGCCGGATTCGGGATGTTCGCCGCGATGCCCGCCGACGTGCTCGCACGCGCCTGGTCCACACCCGAGGCGCGCGCCCTCTTCGGTGGCGTGGCGGCCCACGCCCTGCGGCCCTTCGGCTCGCCGATGTCGTCGGCCATCGGCATCGCGCTGGGCACGGCCGCGCATGCCTACGGGTGGCCGGTCGCGCAGGGCGGATCGCGCGCGATCGCCGCAGCGATGGCGTCACTGATCGAGAAGAACGGCGGCACCGTCGAAACCGGGGTGCGCGTGGAGTCCCTCGACGAACTCGGCAACCCCGATCTGGTGCTCCTCGACACCTCACCCGCCGACGCCGTGCGGATCGTCGGCGACAGGCTGCCTCGCCGCACCGCCCGCGCCTACCGTCGGTACAAGCACGGGCCCGGAGCGTTCAAGGTCGAGTACGCCGTCGAGGGCACCGTGCCCTGGCAGCACGAACCGTCCCGCCGCGCCGGCACCGTCCACGTCTGCGGTTCGTACGCCGAGACGGCGGCGGCCGAACGTCAGGTTAACCGGGGGATCATGCCCGATCGCCCCTACGTCCTGGTCGGCCAGCAGTTCCTCGCCGACCCGTCGCGCTCCGCAGGGAACCTGAACCCGCTCTACGCCTACGCGCACGTCCCGCACGGGTACACCGGCGACGCGACCGAGCCGATCACCGCCCAGATCGAACGGTTCGCCCCGGGCTTCCGCGACACGATCCGTGCCGCGCACGTTCGGACGACGACCGAGATGTCCGTCCACAACGCGAACTACGTGGGCGGCGACATCGTCACCGGAGCCAACAGTGCGGTGCAGCTCGTGCTCCGGCCCCGCCCGGCCCTGGACCCGTACGCGACCGGCGTTCCCGGCGTGTACCTGTGCTCGGCGGCGACTCCGCCAGGTGCCGGGGCGCACGGTATGTGCGGGTATCACGCGGCCCGGTCGGCGCTGGCGTACCTGAAGGCATGAGGTGATCTTCCGGGGTGAATGTGCGGTGGGGGGTGCGCGGGGGCGTGCGAAACTTCGCATACGGAAATAACATTCTCCCGATATGCACTTCCCCCGGTGCTGAAGGAGCCCTCACCCGTGACCGCAACCACCCCCCATCCTGCCCAGAACGCGCCGCGTGAAGACGACGGCTACTTCGGTCCCGGCTCCGTCTCGTGGAAGGTGTACGCCGACCCGTCCTCTCGCGTCGCCGGCATGGCGGGCCTACTGCTGCAGGCACTCAACCCCGGCATGATGCGGCTGTTCGAGCACGCGTCGGCCGCGTACGTCGATCCGAAGGGGCGGGACGAGCGCACCGGCCGCTATCTCGACACGGTCATGTTCGGCGACAAGGCCCATGCGGATGCCGCCGCTGCGTCGGTGCGCCGCATGCACGCTCACGCCGTGTGGGACGACCCGCACACAGGCACCACGCTGCGCGCCGACGAACCCGCGTGGATCGACTGGACCCACAACGCCCTCGCATTCGCGCTGTTGCGCGGTGCGGAAGCCTTCGGCCTCGACCTGACCCCGGCCGAACAGGACAAGTTCGTCGTCGAACAGCACATCGCCGCAGAACTCGTCGGCGCGGACCCTGCCCGCCTGCCCGCTACCCGGGCCGACCTCGAGGCGTACGTCGACGAGCAGCGCCACTGGCTGTCGCTGTCGCTCGCCGCCGCCGAGGTGACGCACGCACTCCGGAAGCCGAACCTGTGGGGCAATCCGGTGAAGGTGTTCACCTTCGTCGTCGTGCAGGACGGCATGTTGTCGCTCCTGCCGGAGTGGGCACGCCTGATGTACGGCATCGAGGGGCGCCCGATGAACCTGCGCGCTGCGGCGCGCACCACCAAGCAGCTCATCGGCATCGCCCGCAAGAACGAGTCGTACGACAAGATGGTCGCCGAGATCACCACGCGCATCGACGAGACTCCCTACCGCAAGGTGCGTGCGCGCAAGGCCTGACCCTGTTTCAGAAGGAGGGATTCGGCCGGACGAACCGTTCGTCGATATCGGCGATCGATCGGGCACCGGTCAACGCCATGGTGAGGTCGAACTCGGCGATCACGTTGCGGACCACCTCCTCGACGCCCTGTCGACCCGCGATCGCCAACCCGTACATGTAGGGCCGGCCGAGCAGCACGGCGTCCGCGCCGAGCGCGAGCGCGACGAAGACGTCGGCACCGCTTCGGATCCCGCTGTCCAGCAGCACGGTCGGCTCCCGGCCGATCGCCGCGCGGATGTCGAGCAGGGCATCGAGCGAGGCGATCGATCCGTCGACCTGGCGTCCACCATGGTTCGACACGACGAGGGCGTCGACACCGAGGTCCACGGCGCGACGTGCGTCGTCGGGGTGCAGAATTCCCTTGAGCACGATGGGAAGTCGAGTCCGATCACGCAACGTCGCCAGATGCTCCCAGCTCAGCCCCGGATTCGAGTAGATGTCGAGGAAGGTCTCCGCTGCGGCGCGTGGCACGGGGGAGCGGAGGTTGTCGAGGAATCGGCCCGGATGGTTACGGGTCATCGACAGCAGTGTGCGGATCGCACCGAGCGTGACGTCGGGTCGCTCCGTCACGATCTCGCGGGCGGCGTCGATCCGCTGCCGGACGATGTCGAGGAAGCGGGGATCCGAGGTGTACTGCGCGATGCCCTCACCACGTGCGAACGGCAGCGACCCGAGATTCAGGTCCTGCGGACGCCACCCCAGCATCGTCGTGTCGAGGGTGACGACGACGGCCTCGGCGCCGGCTGCTTCGGCCCGTTGCAGCAGGCTGTCGACGAGATCCTCGTCGGAACTCCAGTACAGCTGGAACCAGTGGGACGCAGAGCCCATCGCGGCAGCACAGTCCTCCATGGAATTGCAGCCCTGATTGGAGAAGATGTACGGCACGCCGGTCGCGGCGGCCGCCTGCGCGATCGCCAGGTCGCTGTCCGCGGCCATCAACGCTCCCGCTCCGATCGGGGCCAACAGCAGCGGTGAGGAGAGCGACGTTCCTGCCACGGTCGTACGCAGGTCGCGTTCGGTGACTCCGTGGGCCATACGCGGGACGATCGCCCATCGGTCGAACGCGCGCCGGTTGTTGCGCATCGTGCGTCCCTCGCCGGCGCCGCCCGCGACATAGGCCCAGGCCCGCTTCGAACTCGCGCGTCGCGCGGCGCGTTCGAGGTCGCCGAAGGATGTGGGGACGGCCGGGCGCCGGCCCAGCGCTCCGTTGCGGTACACGACGCCCTGGCGTTCCCGGCCGGGGCCGGCGGGTGCGGATGCGGCAGTTTCGGTCACGAGTGAGTTCCCCTCTCGAACGGTGGCGCTTGTCGATCCTTCCTCACGAACCCGGCCGAGTGAACCGGTTACCGGTGCCGAATTCGGAATCGGTGCGGTGGATCCGGCGGCGGGCGTACCGTCGGATCCATGACCGAGGACGGCCAGGTTGCACCGTGGGACGACATCTACCGGGGCGTCGCCGAAGGGTTTTCGGGCCCCGTACCCTGGAACATCGGCGAATCCCAACCCGAGATCGCCCGATTGATCGACGAGGGCAGATTCCGTAGCGACGTGCTGGACGCAGGTTGTGGGCATGCCGAGACCTCCCTCCATCTCGCGGCGCAGGGATACACCGTGGTCGGTCTCGACCTGTCGCCGACCGCCATCGAAGCCGCTCGAGCGGCGGCGACGGAACGGGGCCTGACGACCGCGACCTTCCAGGTCGCCGATATCACTTCGTTCACGGGTTTCGACGGCCGGTTCGCGACGATCGTCGACAGCACCCTGTTCCATTCGCTGCCCGTGGACCGGCGCAGCGCCTACCTGAGCGCCGTCACCCGTGCCACTGCTCCGAGTGCGTCCTTCTTCGTCCTGGCCTTCTCGAAGGACGCCTTCCCCGAAGAGGGTCAGGGACCCAATCCGGTGACGGACGACGAGTTGCGCGACGCGGTCGCCGAGTTCTGGACCGTCGACGACGTGCGGCCGGCGTTCATCCACGCGTTTCTCGGCGACGAGGATGCTGCCGCCTGGCAGCGTGACGACAAAGGCCGCTCCATGCTCCCGGCCTGGTTGCTGTCGGCCCACCGCGGTTGAGGGTGCACGCCGAAATTCGATTGCATTGCCGGGGTGCGAAGTTCACCATCGGATCTGTCGGAGCGGACCACCCGCCCCTCGTCATGATCCAGGAGTCACCGTGCACCCCGATGTCCCACCCGGAACCGACCTGCTGGTCGAGTACGGCTGGTCCGAACAGCTCGCGGAACGGTTCGCGGACAACGAGATCCAGGGAACTCCCGGCCGGATCGTGCGGGTCGGTCGCGGCCACAGTGACGCCGTGACCTCCGTCGGTCCGCTGCGGGTGCGGACGGCGGGCCACCATGTCTGCACCGGCGACTGGGTGATCGTGCGCGAACCGCCCACGGAAAGCGACACGATCGGCACCGTCTGTGCGGTGCTGCCGCGTAGCGGCGCGATTCGTCGTGCTGACGCGTCGGGGCGGTCGGAGGAGCAGGTTCTCGCCGCCAACGTCGACACCGTCGTGGTGACCGTCGCGGCCGACACCCTCGATCTCGGTCGCATGGAACGTCGGCTGGCGCTGGCCTGGGACAGCGGCGCGCAGCCGGTGGTCGCCCTCACGAAGGTCGACCTCGCCACCGAAGCGGTCTTCGAGCAGGTCGCCGTGCTTGCACCCGGAGCGAGCGTGGTCGAGGTCTGTGCGCCGGACCGATCCGGATCGAGCGAATTGCGCGAGCTGCTCCACGGCACCGTGGTGTTCGTCGGAGCGTCCGGGGCCGGGAAATCGACGCTGGTCAACGCGCTGTGCGGTCGCGACATCCAGGCGACGGCACCGGTGCGGCAGGGGGACGGCAAGGGTCGGCACACCACGACCGATCGGGAGATGTTCCCTCTGGGCGGCGGCGTGACCCTCATCGACACTCCGGGGTTGCGGGGTGTCGGGATGTGGGACGCCGGTGCCGGCATCGCCTCCGCCTTCCCCGAGATCGACGAGCTCGCTCAGTACTGCCGCTTCACGGACTGTGCGCACGAGACCGAACCGGGATGCGCGGTCCACGCCGCTGTCGACCGCGGCGACCTCGATGCCCGGCGAGTGGAGAGTCATCGCAAACTGCGGCGTGAGAACGAATGGATCGCGGCCCGGTCCGATGCCCGATTGCGGCACGAGCGGACCCGTGAGATCAAGGTGATGAGCCGCGCGATCCGGGGGTATTACCGCGACCGCTGAGTGTTTTCGGCGCGGCATACAGGGCGGTCGGTACTCCTCCGCGCAGTTCGCGCGGTGAACCGAGGCTCGCTCCTGCAACACGCCGCGGCGACCCCGTTTCGGCGCGCTGATCATGGAAGACCCCGNGGGGTCTTCCACCAGCGTGACCATACCGGTCGGTACTTTCGGTTCGGGTCCGTTGCACCGTGACGCGGATGGTCTCCTCGGCTCGCGGTAGCGCGTTATCGAGGTGTGTCGTCGAACACGAAATGATTACGACCCGGCTCGGGGGTGTACACCTTCTCGGTCGAATCGAACCGGTCTGTTCTCGAGGGGGCGACCCATCGCGGCCTCGATTCGATCATCTGTGGGGCGAACCTTCGGCGCGTGCGGCCGTGTCATCGAAGGTGTTGCTGCACAGGGAATTCGGTGAGGGCAGGTCGATCCATCGTGGACGAGGGGCAGGATCGGCCAGGTGCCGTTGCGGCAGGTTCTTATCGGGCCTGCCGAATGCAAGGGCCGCAATGATCGACTTTCGAGTATGGCGTGGCTCACTTGCTTCGGTTCAGATGGCGTCGGCCACGATCGCTTGAAAACCTCTCGACCTGCGACGTTACCTGGTTGTGACCTAATGGTCGCGTGTTGGCCCTCCGTGCGGTGGTAACGATCCCGCCGGTGATGCCCGCGGCCCCGTTCGAAGGCCGAACCCAGCTTCGGCGAATCTTGGAGCACGACCCTTGTCCGTTTCATCATTGCGCCGTTTCCGTGCCGCGGTCGCCGCCGCGGCCGTCCTCACCGCCGCGCTCGGCGTCGGTACCTCCGCCGCCCACGCCGACACCGCACCCACCACCCCTGCCCCTACCCGTTTCCAGGAGCCCCGCGACCTGCTCCGGGCGCTCGACTTCGACGCCCTGGCCGCCGACGGCTGGACCGTGACCGACGACGAGGAAGAGGCTGAATCCGCAGAGGCGACCGAGGTGGTCGAACTCGTCGCCGAGACGACTCCCGCGCCGCCCCCCGCCGTCACACCCGAGGAGCTGGCTCGCATCGTGCCGGGCATCCCGGCGGAGAAGGTCGAGCAGTTCATCGCGCCGCTGAACGACGCGATGGCGCGCAGCGGCATCGACAACCCGGTCCGTCAGGCGGCGTTCATCGCCCAGCTGGCCGTCGAATCGGACTCCTTCCGCACCTTCGAGGAGTACGCGTCGGGACGCGCATACGAGGGTCGCGCCGATCTCGGAAACACCCATCCCGGTGACGGTGAGCGCTACAAGGGTCGCGGCGCGATCCAGATCACGGGCCGCCACAACTACGAGAAGGTCAGCGAGCACATCGGAGTCGACTTCGTCGCGCACCCCGAGCTGCTCGCTGCGCCGGAGAACGCCTTCACCACCGCTGCCTGGTACTGGACGTCGCGCAACCTCAACGAGGTCGCGGACACCGCAGGGATCGTCCGGGTGTCCGAGCTCGTCAACGGCGGTCACCACGCCCTCGGGCGCCGCATCGACGATTTCAAGCGTGGTCTGGACGTGCTGCTCCAGCCGTAAGCCCGACACGGTCGCACCGGGCCGATGAGTTCGGGGTGCGCCGGTGGTCTATCGGATCATGAGAAAACTGATCTACGACTTCGGCGTGTCCCTCGACGGCTACATCAACGACCGCGACGGCAACATCGACTGGACCGATCCCGACGACGAACTGCACCAGTTCCACAACGACCGGTTCCGTCAGCTCGAGCTTTCGCTGCACGGCCGGCGGATGTACGAGCTGATGGCCGAGTACTGGCCGCACCTGCCCGAGGACGCCTCGCCCATCGAACGCGACTTCGCCGAGCTGTGGACGACTACGCCCAAAGTCGTCTTCTCCCGCACCCTCACCGAGGTCCACTGGAACAGTCGCCTCGTCAGCGACGACGCGGTGGAGGAGGTGCGCAGGCTCAAGGCCGAAGGAGACGGCGTCATGGAGGTCGGTGGGGCGAACCTCGCCGCGTCGCTGATCCCGCACGGTCTCATCGACGAGTACCAGGTGTTCGTCTCACCCGTCCTGCTCGGTGGAGGCACACCGATGTTCCCGCCCCTCGAGAAGCGCGTGGATCTGCGCCTGGTCGAGACACGACAGTTCACGACCGCCGTGATGCTCCGCTATCTCGCCGACTGAAAGTCCGCCGGCCGCCGCTCAGAAGAGCTCCGGCGTCACCGGCGGCACGTCGTCGAGGAACGCCGTCACCATTGGCACCAGCACGTCCGCCGCTCCGGAGATGCCGAGGTGTGACATCGCCGGGAGGATCACGAGGCGTGCCCGGGGAACCGTCTGCACCATCCCCGTCGCCGCTGCTTCCTCGTCGCCGTCACCGAGCAACCGGAACATCGTCACCGCGTGTTCCGGTTTCACGCCGTCCGCGTCGCCGACGATCACCATCGCGTTCGCGGTGATCGACCGCATCTGTTCGTCGGTGATCTGCTGGTCCTCGATGTTGAGGACCTTCATCTTGTCGACGTAGACGGCGAACGCCGCGGGGTCGGGCGTGTGCTCCGTGAACGCCTTCTCGACCGAGGAACCGGCGAACACCTCGGCATCGAGATGTCCGACGCCCTCGAGTACCGACGCGTACCAACCGTCCTGCCGGTAGGTGGCCGACAGTGTGACGAGCTTTCCGACGAGGTCCGGATGCCGGAGCGTCACCTGCAACGCCACCCCGCCGCCCTGCGAATAACCCATCACGTCCGCGCGCTCGACGTCGAGAGCCCGCAGCAACTCCGCCGCATCGTCGCCGAACGGTTCGTAGGACATCGGACGATCGGTGTCCGGGGTGCGACCGTGCCCCTGCTGATCGAAGACGATCACCGGGCGTCGTTGGGCGAAGGCGGTCACCCAGGACGGCATCGACTCGGTGCTCATGAACGCGCCGGGAATCAACAGCAGGGGCAGCGGAGCGGACCCGTCGAGTTCGCCGTGCACCTCGAAGTACAGGCTCAGACCGTTGATGGGCAGATGTCCGCTGCGCGAGGGTGTCGAGGCCGCCATGTCACCCGGCCCTCACTGCGCGCCGGTGCCGGGACCGTAGAGCCGCGCCACCTCGGGGGAATCGAGCCACCCCGAATAGGTCGGCGACTGCGGCCAGCCCTCGGGCGAATCCTGCCATTCCTCCTGACGACCCCACGGAAGAAGGTCGATCAGGGCGAAGGTGTAGCTGAGCTGTTCGGTGCCGCGACCGGTGGTGTGCCAGGTGCGGTAGACCTTGTCGCCGTCGCGCAGGAACACGTTGACCGCGAACCCTCCGCCGGGAGGTGCGTCGACGTCGGCACCGAACGAACTCTCCGACGACGAGTACCACTCCATCGTGTTGCCCACCTTCGCCTTGTAGGCGAGGGCTTCGTCGATCGGTCCGTTGGTGACGATGACCATGCGGGCGTCGTAGTTGTCGAGGATGCCGAGCCGGGTCCACTGGGTTGTGAGACTCGTGCATCCGCCGCACTGCCATTCGGCACCGTCGGACCACATGTGGTGATAGGTGATGAGCTGCGAGCGGCCCTGGAACACATCGACGAGCCGGATCGGGCCGTCGGCGCCGATCAGCGTGTAGTCGGGTAGTTCGATCATCGGCAGCCGGCGGCGCTGCGCTGCGATGGCGTCGAGCTCGCGAGTGGCGGCCTTCTCCCGTCGCCGTAGGTCGTCGAGCGCCGACCGCCATGTCTGCTCGTCGACGATCGGTGGAAGGGCGCGGGTGGTCTGCTGGGTCATGACGTCTCCCGGAGTCGGACGCATCCGTTCGCGAATGTTGACCGGGGGCATGCCCGAAACTCATCGAGCCCCTCGATCGGAGTGTTCCGACAGAGGGGCTCGATGCGGCGCGTCCCGTGACGGTTACGCGCCCTGGCGGACCGGCGTGCGGCCCATCGCGGCGAGGGCGGCGCCGAGCAGCGCGGTGGCGGCGAGTCCGGCCAGTGCCGCGAGGAATTCGGTGCCGCTGAGCGTGCCGTAGTCGGCGAGGCCGGGAAGGCCGGCGAAGGTGGCGTCACCGACCGGCAGCGAATAGGCACCGACGATGTGCTCGAGACCGTCCGGGTTGCCGGACGCGACGAGCGCCAGCGCGCAGGCGCTGACCACGCCCAGACCGCCGATCGCCGCGAGACCACGTCGGACGGCAACGGGAGTGACGGAAGGCCGTGCGTCCCACGCGGCGACGCCGGGCGCGAACGCCATCACGGCGCTCAGCACGGCGGCGGTGATGAGGGCTTCACCGAGACCGATGGTCAGGTGGACCGCGGTCAGTTCGCCGATGAACGCTGCTGCGGCGCCGGTTCCGACGGTCGCCGAGTACGCAACGCCGAGAACCGCGGCACTCACCGGCACGGACAGACCGGCGCCGACGGCGGCGGTGGTCCGCGTCAGCTTCCCGAGGCCGAGTCGCTCGGCGCCGGTACGGACGGCGGCGGTGACGAGGACGGGCAGCACCGCCATCACCAGCACGTTCACCCCGAGGGCGTTGATCCCGCCGTCCCCGAACAGCAATGCCTGCACGCCGACCACGGCGGTCATTGCGAGAAGCGCGAGCCGGGGCCCGAGGAGCGCGGTCGCGAGAGCGCCGCCGATGAGATGGCCGCTGATGCCGTCGGCGATGGGGTAGTTGACCATCTGAGCGCCGAAGATCATGGCGGCGGTCGTGCCGGCGAGAAGGGTGTCCCGGGTCGTGATGCGCGGCCGCCCGGCGGTGGCGGCGAGGACGACCGCACCGGTGGCGATCGCCGCGGCGGGCGCGGTGGCGCTCATGGGAAGGAAATGGTCAGGGACGTGCATGGGTGAGACTCCCTTCGAGGGTGGACGGGTGAACGGGTGTGGAGCGCCAGGAGCGCCAGGTCGATTCGAGCGGCGAGGAGTGGGCGTCGGCGCCGAGGAACCGCAGCAGGCTGCCGGGCCCTTCGAGCTGGACGACGCCGTCGCCCTCGGCGCGTCGCCCGTAGGTCGCGATGACGTCGTGCACCCGGGCGGAACCGAGGATCCCGGGCTCGGGGAACGCGCCGTGCGCGTACAACTCCTCGACGAAGAGGGGACGACGATCGAGAGTGACCGAGGTACGGCTGCGGATCGCACCCCCGCTTTCTCCGTGGCGCCCGAGGACGAGGGTCTCCCGCACGCTCGCGGCGGCGTCGGAGGCGAGTTCGATCCGGGTGTCGCGGTGCACGCGGGCGCCGGTGGCGATCACGAACGGGTAGGTGTCCCAGACGAGGGTGCCGCCCTCGGCGACGGTGATCCGCACGTCCCACCGGGACAGCCGGTTGTCGGCGTCGTAGGCGACGGTGCCACCGATGTCCTGCAGTTCGAGCGTGCACCCGGCGTCGACGTGGACGTCGACGGTCACCGCGTCACCACCGAGCAACAACGCGCCGGCGGCGACGAGGGCGACCCGCGCGTGGTCCGGACCGACCTCGACCGTGCGGGGGACGAGCATGCCCGCCCGCAGGGTCAGGCGTGCCCGGCCCGGAGCACGGTCGATACGGATCGTGGCGCGGGACATGATCAGTCGTGCGAGTGTGCGACGGCGTGATCGTGGCTGTGCCCGTGACCGTGCCCATGGTCGTGACCGTGGTCGTCGTCCTCGTCTGCGTGGAAGTGCGGAGCCATCGGACCGGGATCGACCGGGGTGTGCGCCCCGGCGCGGTGGGCTGCCAGCATCTCGCGCACCCAGTCGCCGAGCGCCTGCACGGATGCGGCGTCGGTCCGGGACAGCGCCAGCACCGGTCCGCCCTCGCGGGCCTTCTCGGCGTCGGCGACCATCTGCGGCACGTCGACCCCCACATAGGGGGAGAGATCCGTCTTGTTCACTACGAGCAGGTCGGCGCGGCTGATGCCCGGACCGCCCTTGCGGGCGACGTCGCCACCACCGGCGACATCGAGCACGAAGATCTGCGCATCGACGAGCGCGGGGGAGAACGTCGCGGTGAGGTTGTCGCCGCCGCTCTCCACCAGGACCACGTCGAGCGGCGCGAAGTCACGTTCGAGATCCTCGACGGCCAGCAGGTTCATGGTCACGTCGTCGCGGATCGCGGTGTGCGGACACGCACCGGTCTCCACCGCGCGGATGCGCTCGGGATCGAGCACGCCCGCCGAGCGGAGGAAGCGGGCGTCCTCATCGGTGTAGATGTCGTTGGTGATCACGCCGAGCTGCAGCTCGGACGCGAGGGTGCGGCAGATCGTCGCGATCAGCGAACTCTTGCCCGTGCCGACGGGACCGGCGACGCCGAGACGGAGTGAACGGGTGGTGGTGTGTTCAGGCACGGAACAGCCTTTCTGGAGCGGATGCGTGGGCTTCGGCCCACATTTCGGTCTGGGGGCCACCGGTGGCCGGGATGTCCGCCGGATCGATGAGAGCGGACAGCTCGGCGATGAGCGGTTCGAGATGAGCACATGCTTCGAGCGCCCATCGCGAACCGGTGGCCGGGTCGGTGGGGTGCAGTTTGAGGAAGGCCGCGACGATCGCCTGCGCCTCCTCGTACAGCACCAGTCGGGCGGTGTCGATCGCCGGGATGCGCGCGAGCGCCGCGATGGCCCCGACGACCAGTCCCCGCGACGGTCGCGGGGTCCGGGCATCGAGATCGTCGAGAACGGTGGAGGGCCACAGGTTCCGGGCCAGTCGGAGATAACCGCGGGCCAGCAACCGGGACGCCTCGCGCTGGGCCGGGCCCGGAGTGCGCGCCGCCCAGTGGTCCTCGATCTCGTCGATCCGTAGCGTCAGGGCGGCTCCGGCATCGGAGTCCACCGCGTGCCGGGTCACCACGGCGACACCGGCCTCGACCGCCGCCGAGGTGCGCAACCGCGCGACGAGGAAGCGGCGCACCTCGGTCGGTGACATCCCACCCTGGAGCGCCGGTTCGAGGCCTCCCGAGTTGACGTTCCCGCCGACCGGCGCGCGCCCGTCCGCGAGGAGGAGCAGCACCGTGGTGGAGGAGAGTGTATCGGGCAACATCAGAACATCGAATACAGCTGCGCGAGCGGCAGTTCGGTGGCCGGCGCCGGAACGACCCGCTCGCCGTCGATGTCGATGTCGAAGGTGTCGGGGCGGATCTCGATGCGCGGCAACACGTCGTTCAGTTTCATGTCGGCCTTGCCGATGTGCCGGGTCGGCCGCAGCGGTAACAGTCTGCGGCGCAACCCGAGTCGTTCCTCCAGACCGTCGTCGAGGGCGGCGGGGGAGACGAACGACACCGACGTGTGCGGGGCGAGCGCATCGCCGAACGCCGGTCGCTGCAGCACCGGTTGCGGCGTCGGGATGGACGCGTTGGGGTCGCCGAGCGCGGCCCAGGCGATCGATCCGCCCTTGATGACCAGCGACGGCCGGATACCGAAGAACTTCGGATCCCACAGCACCAGATCGGCCATCTTGTCGACCTCGATCGAACCGAGTTCGTGGTCGACACCATGCGCGATCGCAGGGTTGATCGTGTACTTCGCGATGTAGCGGCGGGCCCGTTCGTTGTCGGCGGGCATGCTGCCGTCGAGGCTGCCGCGCCGGTTCTTCATCACGTGCGCGACCTGCCAGGTGCGGGTGACGACCTCACCGATGCGGCCCATCGCCTGGGCGTCGGACGAGGTGATCGACAGGGCGCCCATGTCGTGCAGGACGTCCTCGGCCGCGATGGTGGTGGCCCGGATCCGGGACTCGGCGAACGCGAGGTCCTCCGGGACGGCCGGGTTGAGGTGATGGCAGACCATCAGCATGTCGAGGTGCTCGTCGACGGTGTTGATCGTGTGCGGCAACGTCGGGTTGGTCGAGCCCGGGATGATGTGCGGCAATCCGGCGATGCTCAGGATGTCCGGGGCGTGCCCGCCACCGGCGCCTTCGACGTGGAAGGCGTGGATCGAGCGACCACCGATCGCGGCGAGGGTGCTCTCCACGAACCCCGCCTCGTTGAGCGAGTCCGAGTGCAGCGCGACCTGCAGTCCGTGCTCGTCGGCCGCGCGCAACGCCGCATCGATCGCGGCGGGAGTGGAGCCCCAGTCCTCGTGCACCTTGTACCCGGCGGCACCGGCGAGGGCCTGTTCGAGCAACCCGTCGGCGGAGACGGTGTTGCCCTTGCCGAGCAGCAGCACGTTCACCGGCAGCGTGTCGAGCGCGCGGTGCATCTGCATCAGATGCCACGGACCCGGCGTGACGGTGGTGGCCTTCGATCCTTCGGACGGGCCGGTTCCGCCGCCGGCGATGGTGGTGATGCCGGTGGCGAGTGCCTCGACGATCTGCGACGGCGACAGCAGGTGCACGTGCGAGTCGAACGCGCCCGCAGTGAGGATGTGCCCTTCACCCGAGATGACGTCGGTGGACGGGCCGATCTGCAGCTTCGGGTGCACTCCGTCGGCGATGTCGGGGTTGCCGGCGCGACCGAGGGCGACGATGCGGCCGTCGCGGATGCCGACGTCGGCGCGCACGATGCCCCACCAGTCCAGCACGATCACGTTCGTGATCACGGTGTCGGGAGCGCCCTCGGCTCGGGTCGTCACACCTTGGGCCATCGATTCGCGGATGGACTTGCCGCCACCGAAGACGGCTTCCTCGCCGCCGAAGGTGCGGTCCTCCTCGATCTGGATCCACAGGTCGGTGTCGCCCAGGCGCACCTGGTCGCCGACCGTCGGTCCGTACAGTGCCGCGTACTCGGCGCGTGTGATCTTCACGTTCTCAGTCCTCCTGCTTCCGCACCTGGATGCCGGGCACGACGCGTCGCCCGCGCAGGGCGACGGCGCCCAGTTCGCGGCTGCTGCCGGGTTCGAAGCGCTGCGAGGTCCCCGACGGGATGTCCAGGCGGAAGCCCTGCGCGCGTTCGCGGTCGAACTCGAGGGCCGCGTTCGCGTCCGGCAGGTGGATGTGCGATCCGATCTGGATGGGACGGTCACCGGTGTTGAGGAAGACGAGGGTGATGCGCTCGTCGTCGGAGCGATCCGCGTTGAGGGTGAGGGAGCCCTCGGCGACGCGAATCGCTCCGGGTCCCGAAGTCGGTCCGGATGCCATGTCGGGGCTCCTTTCAGGAAATCGGGTGGTGGATCGTGACGAGTTTGCGTCCGTCCGGGAAAGTGGCCTCGACCTGCACGTCGGCCAACATCTCGGCGACGCCGTCCATCACCTCGTCGCGGGCGAGGACCTCGCGGCCCTTCACCATGAGGTCGGCGACGGCGGCGCCTTCGCGTGCCCGCTCGATCACCCAGGTGGACAACAGGGCAACGGCTTCGGGATAGTTCAGTCGGACGCCGCGGTCCCGCCGGTCGCGCGCCACCATGCCGGCGACGGCCAGAAGGAGTTTC
This sequence comes from Rhodococcus sp. C26F, assembly GCF_053345925.1. Classification (NCBI taxonomy): domain Bacteria; kingdom Bacillati; phylum Actinomycetota; class Actinomycetes; order Mycobacteriales; family Nocardiaceae; genus Rhodococcus; species Rhodococcus sp. C26F. Next base: position 119,702 of record NZ_JBKFBA010000009.1, on the reverse strand, counting down.
TCGGTGTCGGCGGGAGTCAGCTGCATATGTCGTTCTTTCGTACGAGTCGGCGGTCGTGCAATCGATGCCGATCATGCGCGGCTGTTGTTTCGCGGACGTTACCCCCGCGTATCGCGGAGAAATCCGGACACGCCGACCTCAGAAGTGCTGCCGCACTGCGTGACCGCGACGACACCCGGAGCGGGATGTCTCTACCGTCGTTCGTGGTCGAACAGTCCTACGGCCGCTCCCGATCGATCGGAAACGGCCGTAGGTCAGCGATATTCGAGACGTTCGTCGCTAGGACGGAACGGAGACCCTCTGATATCCCGCGAGGATTTCGTCGGTGTGTTCCCCGTGCAGCGGCGGCGCCGACCGCAGCGGTGGTCGCTGCCCACCGAAATTGACCGGGAACGCGATCTGTTCGAGCGGACCCGACGCATGGTCGACGGTGCCGACCATGCCGATCGCGGCGGTGTGCGGATCGCTGTAGATCTCGTCGAGATGCCGGATGGGGGAGACCGGCACGCCGTGCTCTTCCAGGACGCGGCACCAGTGCTGCACCGTCCCGGTCGCGAACGCCGCGGTGAGGACTTCGTCGAGTTCGCTGCGATGCTCGATGCGATCACGGTTGCGGAGGAACCGCGGATCGGTCGCAAGCTCCGGCCTCCCCAGTGCCGTGCACAGCTTCTCCCACAATCCGTCGTTCCCGACCGCGACGACGAAGTAACCGTCGCTCGCCGGATACGCCTGGTAGGGCGCGAGATTGGGGTGCGCGGAGCCCAGGGCGTGCGGGCGTTCCCGGGTGGCGAAGTAGTTCGTGGCCCAGTTGACGTGCATCGCCAGCTGGCATTCGAACAACGACGTGGTGACGTACTGGCCGCGACCGGTGCGAGCGCGTTCGACCAGCGCGGCGAGCACCCCGATGATCCCGAACAGTGCCGCACCGAGATCGCCCATCGCGTAGCCGGCCTTCATCGGCGCTCCGTTCGGTTCCCCGGTCAGCGACATCAGACCACCGGCGGCCTGGGCGACCATGTCGTAACCGGGCTGGTCGGCCAGCGGACCCTCGTCACCGAAGGCCGAGATGTGCAGCACGATCAGGTGCGGATACTGCTCGGACAGGGCGCGGTAGTCGAAGATCTTCTGCAGGCCGCTGCCGGGCTTGAAGTTCTCGACGACGACGTCGGCGTCGGCGAGTATCCGGTGCACGATCCGCTGCCCTTCCTCGGACTTGAGGTCGATGGTCACCGACTTCTTGCCGCGGTTGACCGCGAGGTAGTAGGTGGCGTCGTCGCCGACGAAGGGCGGTCCCCACACCCGGGTGGGGTCGCCGCCGTCCGGGTGCTCGACCTTGGTGACATCGGCGCCGAGGTCGGCGAACGACATGGTCGCGTACGGTCCGGCGAGGATCTTCGACAGGTCGAGGACCTTGATGCCGGCGAGCGGGGCCGGGCCTGTGGGATGCGTACTCATGAGTGGGCTCCTGTCAGTGCAGTCGGTGCCGCAGCGGCCGCGATGGACGGGTCGACGTCGGTGCCGTCGGCGATCACGGCGAGGTGGTCGAGAGCGACGGTGTTCGGCTCACCGGCCAGGCCGTCGAGGTAGGCGTGGGCGACGAGCAACGACCGGTGGCCGAGACCGTGTTCGATGCGGTGTGACGCCAGGTCCACGAGCAGGGTGGCCATCACCGTCCGTGCGAGATCGTCGGTGTAGGTCGCGCAGCGGGCCTGCGCGTGCGTGTCGTCGCCGGCGAGCAGGTCTTCGCCGCGCGCCTCGAGCACGTCCCACCGTTCCCGCAGTGCCGCGACCGCCGGGCCGCATTCCGGATGCGCCGCGTCGAGCAGAGCGCGCTGCGCGTCGGCGAGGACCCGGTGCGCGCCGTCCTTGCGCATCGACCGCAGCACGTCGAGCGCGATGACATTGCTCGAACCCTCCCAGATCGATCCGAGATGCGAGTCGCGGACGAGGCGGGTGAACACGCGGTCCTCGATGTAGCCGCTGCCACCCCGGATCTCCATCGCCTCACCGGTGACGGTGCGGGCACGCTTGCAGATGTAGTGCTTGGCGACGGGCGTGAGGATCCGGACGACACCGCGGGCCTGCTCGTCGCCCTTGTCGGCACGGTCGAGGGTCGCACCGCTGTAGGCGACGAGCGCGAGCGCGGCCTCGGCGTCGAGTAGCAACGGCAGCAGGGTGGCGCGCATGAGCGGCTGATCGAACAGGGACTTCCCGAAGACCTCCCGTTCCCTCGTGTGAGCGACGGCGTCGCGCACGGCACGCCGGATCAGGGCACTCGAGCGCATCGCGTTCGACAGGCGGGAGGTGTTGAGCATCTCCGTCATCTGCCGGAATCCACGGTCGAGGTCGCCGACCTGCAGCGCGTACGCGCCGTGCAGGGTGATCTCACCACTGGGCATCGATCGCGTGCCGAGCTTGTCCTTGAGCCGGTCGATCGTGTACGAGTTTCGGCTGCCGTCGGGAAGTTGCTTGGGCAGCATGAACATTCCGACCCCGCGCGTGGAGTTCTCGTCGCCGCCGGGGAACCGGGCGAGGGTGATCACGACGTCGGCGTCCGGGTTGGAGGCGAACCACTTTCGACCGGTCAATCTCCATGCGGTGCCGTCGAATTCGGCGCAGGTCTCGGTCTTCGCGATGTCCGTTCCGGCCTGGGTCTCGGTCATGAACATCGCCCCGGTCAGGGCGGTGGCCGGATCGGTGGAGGTCAGGCCGTCGATCCACGGACCGAACACCTCGGGGTCGCCGAACATCCGGAGGGTGCGCGCGGCGGCATCGGTCATCGACACCGGGCAGGCGAGGCCGAATTCGGCCTGCACGAACAGATACGACGCCAGGTACTTGACGAGATGCGGGGGTGTGTCCGTCCAACCGTGGATCGGGCGGTGCGACAGCGCCGAGAGGCCGTATTCGCTGTAGGCGGCGCGGCACAGTTCGAGGTAGGCGGGGTGGTATTCGATGCGATCGATCCGTTCGCCGTCGGGGTCGTACTGGTGCAGTACCGGCGGATGGGCGTTCGCGGTGGCCGCGAGCGCGTCGAGACGGTCGGCGGCGTCGGCACCCAGACGCTCGAGGAGACGGTCGGTCAGCGGCCGGTCGGCGTCGGAGATCCAGCGGTCGAGTACCGCATGCAGGGCCGGGTCGGTATGGGCGTAGTTCATGGTCGTCCGTTCGTGTCAGGAGGCGTCGGCCGTCGTCCGTGCGGGTGCAGCGCGTGGTTCGTCGGGCTCGGTGGTGGTCGGTGAGCGTTTGAGCAGGGCGGTCATGCAGACGAGGGAGAGCAGCACGTACCCGATCCCGAGGCCGACGACCGGCCGGATCGAGTCGGTGCGGTTGAGTAGGAACTGGCTCGCCATCGGTGCGGTGCCGGCGAAGATCGCCGTCGAGATCTGGTACGACAACGAGATGCCGGTGTAGCGCACGTGCGTGGGGAAGACCTGCGCGAGGATGCCGGCCAGCGCCGAGTAGTACATCGCATGCGGCGCGGTGGCGAGCACCATGCCGATGATCGCCCAGGTGAGCGAGCCGGTGCGGATCAGCACGAACATCAGCGGCAGGACGACGAGCTCGGGTCCGAGCATCCACAGCACGGCCCGTCGCGCGTCGATCCTGGTGGCGAGAACCGCGCCGAAGGGTTGGACGAGCACCTGCGCGACCAGCGCGAGGGTGATCACGAGCAGGAAGTCCGATCGGGTGAACCCGAGATCGGTGGTGGCCCAGGCGAGGGCGAAGGTCGTCTTGACGTAGGTGATCGCGACACCCGCCACCACGGCACCGACACCGAGGAGCAGCGACGCCGGGTGGGAGCGCAGAACCTCGACGAGCGGCAGTTTCGTGCGTTCCTGGGCGACGGCGGCCACGCGCATCTCGGGTGTCTCCTGGATCCGCACGCGGATGTAGAGGGCGACGATCACCAGTGCAGCGGACGCCAGGAACGGAATGCGCCAGCCCCAGCCCTCGAAGGTCGCGTCGGACATCGCGGTGAGGCCGAGGAAGGCAAGGGTGGCAAGGAGATTGCCCACCGGCGAACCCTGCTGCGCGAACGCGCCGTAGAGAACCTTCTTGCCGGGTGGGGCGAATTCGGTGGCGATGAGGACCGCCCCGCCCCATTCACCGCCCATCGCGATGCCCTGCAGCACGCGCAGGAGGACGAGCAGGACGGGCGCCCAGATCCCGATCTGATCGTAGGTGGGCAGCAGGCCGACACCGATGGTGCCGGCTCCCATGAGGGCGAGGGTGATGATGACGGCATTCTTGCGTCCGAAGCGGTCGCCGAAGTGGCCGAAGACGATGCCGCCGAGCGGGCGGGCAATGAAACCGACGGCGAAGGTCGCGAAGGCCGCGAGCGTGCCGACCGCGGGGGACGCGTCGGGAAAGAACAGTGCCCCGAGGACGAGAGCCGAGGCCGTGCCGTAGATGTAGAAGTCGAACCATTCGATGGTGGTGCCGACGAAGGCGGTCACACCGGCGCGGCGCGCTGCCCGGGTGTCGTGCATCGGGCGTGGCGGCGGGGTCGCGGTGTGCTCTGGAGAAGTATTCACGCTGCACTTCCGAGGGCGTCGAGCGGACTCGGTCCGCGGATGAATGAGTCGTGGATCACTATCACCGGCGCAACCGTGTAAAGTCCAAGACCTAATCGAGCACGATTGTGTAGATCAACCGACAAAATCGAGGCCGGCATGGAACTTCGGCAACTGCAGGCCTTCCTGGCGGTGGCCGAGGAGTTGCACTTCGGACGCGCAGCGGAGCGACTGCACATCGCCCAGTCGCCGCTCAGTCAGACGATCCGTGCGCTCGAACGCGAACTCGGCGCCGAGCTGTTCGCCCGCACGACCCGCTCGGTGCAACTCACCGCGGCCGGTGAATCGCTGCTCGGACCCGCACGCGTGATCGCCGCCCAGATCGAGATCGCCCGGACCGTCGTGCGGTCGACGGCCTCGGGTGTCACCGGGGTGGTGAGCGTCGGGTTCGGCGGCGCGAGCGGATACACGGTCATCTCGCAGCTGACCCGGCTGCTCGAGGAGCGTTGTCCCGGCATCGAGCTGGATCTGCGTCCCCAGACCTACACGGGGGCAGTGCTCGATCTCGTCTCGCAAGGACTGCTCGACATGGGGATCGTCGGCCTCCCGGTACCCCGGGACGTCGCCACCGAGACGGTGCGGCTGGAATCGCTCATGGTCGCGCTGCCCGCCGACCATCGGCTGGCGGCGCGGGAGGAACTCGATGCCGCCGATCTGACCGGCGAGCGGTTCGTCGTGTATCCCGCCGTCCACGGGTCGAGCGTGCGGGAGATGACCTTCACGGTGTGTCACTCCGCGGGATTCACCCCGGTGATCGCCCGGGTGGCGCCGGATCCGTACAGCCTGCTGGCCCTCGTCGGAGCCGGCGTGGGGGTTGCGGTCGTCGTCGCGTCGACCACCGACATCACCGTGACGGGCGTGCGGTACGTCCCGCTGCAGAACAGTCCGGTGCTGCCCATCGCGCTCGCGTGGCGCCGCGACAACCCGGCACCGGCGGTCCGGCGGGTGGTGGATGTACTGCGCGCCCATGTGAACTGACCGCTGCCGCGCCCCGGTATGTGCCCTGCGGGCAGTGCGGGCGTGCCAAGGTGGAAGGCACCCTCGAAGGGCCCGACGCTCGAGCGGAGGAGGTGACCCGACGGTGCCTGTGTCCGTATATGTCATGCGGGACGGAAAGTCAACGGTTGACGGATGTCGAGTGCTGCAGGTTACATCTTAGCGGTAAGCCATTTAGGGCTTAAGTAACTGGAACACGAAACCGAGGACCCCATGACACCGGTATCGACCACCATGTCCAGTAGTGCGGAAATGATCAGTGCACGCCTCGAACGGCTGCCGATGAGCCGGTGGCACATCAAGGCGCGGGTCGCCGTCGGCGCCGTGACCTTCTTCGACGGCTTCGACCAGCTGATGATCGCGTACTCCCTCCCCGTCCTGATCCCCAAATGGAATCTCACCCCCGCCTCCGTCGCGTGGGTGATCGCCATCGGCGGCATCGGCATGCTCGTCGGCGCACTCGGTGGCGGCTGGCTCGCCGACCGCATGGGCCGCCTCAACGTCATCATCGCCTCGCTCGCGCTCTATGCGGTGATGAGCCTGGGCATGGCGTTCACCGACTCGCTGATGCTCTTCCTGGTCTTCCGCTTCGTCCAGGGCATCGGACTCGGCGCCGAAGTCCCCGTCGCCGCCACCTATATCGGCGAGATCACCAAGGCCCACAAGCGCGGACGCTTCGTGCTGCTCTACGAGGTGATCTTCCCCGTCGGCCTCGTCGCCTCCGCGATCGTCTCCGCATGGGTGGTCCCGCGCTTCGGCTACCAGATCCTCTTCGCCCTCGGCGCCATCCCGATCCTGCTGCTACCGGTCCTCTTCCGGCTGCCCGAGTCGCCCCGCTGGCTCGCCGCCCGCGGGCGCCTCGACGACGCCGACGCCGCGATGCGCCGGATCGAGACCGAGATCGCCGGTCGCCACGGCGAACTGCCCGAACCCCGCCCCATCACCACCACCGTCGCCGTCGACACCTCCCGCGGCCGCTTCATCGAGGCGTTCCAGGGTGTGTACCTGCGCCGCACCCTCATGCTCGCCGCGATCTGGGGCAGTGCCTACTTCGTCAACTACGGCATCGCCTCCTGGCTGCCCACTCTCTACCGCACCGTCTTCGAGGTCAGCGTCGACACCGCGCTGCACTACTCGATCTTCACGACCGTCGCCGGTCTCGTCGGCTGCCTGGCTGTCGCGTTCCTCATCGACAATCTCGGCCGCCGCATCTGCATCACGTCGTCGATGGTCCTGTGCGCGGCGCTGCTGTTCCTGCTCGCCGGTACCGGCACCGGTTCGGCCGTGACAGTGCTGCTGTGGTCGGCCGGCGCGGCACTGTTCGTTTTCGCCGTGAACATGGCCCTGTACGTCTACACCGCCGAGCTGTACCCGACCCGGATGCGCGCCATCGGTTGCGCGATCGGCGGCGCCGCCGGCCGCCTCGGCATCATCGTCGGCCCGCTCGTCCTGGGCGGCATCCTCGACGCCGGCGGCACCCTGACCCTGGTCTTCGGGCTGTTCGGACTCGTCGCCCTCATCGGCGCGATCGTCGTGGGCCTGTTCGCGACCGAAACCCGTGAGAAGACCCTCGAGGAGATCTCCCAGTGACCACCGCACTCCACCCCGCCCTCACGGACACCGATCTCGACTTCGTGCCCGTCCCCGACGAGATGCTCGTCGCCGGCACCTGGCGCCGCGCCACCGGCCCGGCATTCGAGGTCACCGACCCTGCCACCGGCCGCGTCCTGCAGACCGTGCACCAGGCCGTAGCCGCCGACGTCGACGACGCCGTCGCGACCGGGAAGGCCGCCTCCGAGGATCCGGCCTGGCGCGGACTGCTTCCGCACCAGCGCGCCCGCTACCTGCACCGTATCGCCGACGACATCGAAGCGAACTCCGCGCGACTCGCACTGTTGCAGAGCTACAACACCGGCAAGACGCTCGCCGAGACCACCGCCCTCGTCGGCAGTGCGGCGGGAACCTTCCGGTACTTCGCGGCGGTCCTCGAATCCGGTGACGACGACCTGACCGTGCCGCGCGGCAACTACCTGTCGATGAGCGTGCACGAACCGATCGGCGTGATCGGGGCGATCGCCCCCTGGAACTCGCCGGTCGCGAGCGACGCACAGAAGATCGCACCCGCTCTCGCCGCAGGTAACGCCGTCGTCCTCAAGCCGGCCGAGTGGACCCCGCTCGTGTCGCTCGCGCTGGGGCGGATCATCGACGACAGCGGTCTGCCCGCCGGATTGCTGTCGGTGCTGCCCGGCAAGGGCTCGATCGTCGGCGATGCGATCGTGCAGCACCCGGACATCGGAAAGGTCACCTTCACCGGCGGCACCCGCACCGGACGCACGATCGCCCACGCCGCGGCCGAGAAGCTCATGCCCGTCTCCCTCGAACTCGGTGGCAAGTCGCCGACGATCGTGCTCGACGACGCCGACATCGAGCAGGCCGTCGCGGGCGTGATGTACGGGATCTTCTCGTCGAGCGGACAGAGCTGCATCGCTGGTTCGCGCCTGTTCGTCGACCGGTCGCTGTACGAACCGTTCGTCGCGCGGCTCGTCGAACGCACCCGAGCCCTGCGCATCGGCAACGGCCGCGATCCGCTCACCCAGGTCGGCCCGCTCGTGCACCACGCCCACCGCGACTCGGTCGCCTCGTACGTCGATCTCGCACGTCGCGAAGGCGGACGCGTCCTGTGCGGGGGAGCGGCTCCCGACGATCCTGCCCTCGCGGACGGCGCCTACTACCTCCCGACGATCGTCGACGGGCTGAGCAACGACGGCCGCGTGTGCCGCGAGGAGATCTTCGGCCCCGTGCTCGTGGTCCTGCCGTTCGACGGCGTGGACGATCTCGTCGCGCAGGCCAACGACTCGGTGTTCGGTCTGGCCGCCGGGATCTGGACCCGCGACTACCGCCGTGCGTGGCGGCTCGCGCGGCGTCTCGACGCCGGCACGGTCTGGATCAACACCTACAAGCGGTTCAGCATCTCCACCCCCTTCGGTGGGGTGAAGGAGAGCGGTCTCGGCGTCGAGAAGGGCCGCGACGGCATCGCCGCCTATTCGCGGTGCAAGAGCGTGTATTTCGGTCTCGACGACGGCCCCGACGCCTGGGCCGACTGATCCCGGCCACGCGGCCGGAATCGGCTCTGTACACACAAATATCTTAGCGCTAAGATAGTGACCTGTAAGACATTGGAGGGATCGTCATGAACGAACCGATCGCCCGACTGCGGCGCCTACGCTCCGTCGAGCTCCGCACCCACGCCGCCGCCGAATCCACCGACTTCTATTCCCAGGTCTGGGGCCTGCGTGTCGTCGAACAGGGCCGCGAAGGCGCTTGGCTGCGCGGCACCGGCGACCAGCACCACGCCCTGCAGCTCACCCAGTCCGAGCGGAACGGGCTGGGCCGCATCAGCTTCGCCGTTTCCACCCCCGCCGAGGTCGACGAGGCCGCACGACGGGTCGCCGACCGCGGCATCCCCGTCGTCTTCGGCCCCGGACTCCTGGACGACGTCGGCGGGGGATACGGACTGCGCATCGTCGACCCCGAGGGACGCGTCCTCGAGCTCGTCGCCGACACCCTCGCCGTTCCCGCCCTCGGTCGCGGGGACGCCGTCCCGGTCGGTGTCACCCACGTCGTGCTCAACACGGTCGACATCGACGCCGCCGTCCGCTTCTACTGCGATGTGCTCGGCATGCGGGTCTCCGACTGGTCCGAACACCAGATGGCGTTCCTGCGCTGCAACTCCGATCATCACAGCATCGCCTTCAACCAGGCGCAGTGGGCGTCGGTCAACCACGTCGCCTACGAGATGCCCACCGTGGACCACTTCATGCGCGGCATCGGCCGGCTGCGCCACCACGGCCAACTGCCCCTGTGGGGACCGGGCAAGCACGGGCCCGGCGACAACACCTTCTCCTATTTCGCCGACCCCGCCGGTCTGGTGTGCGAGTACACCTCCGGCATCGCGCAGGTCGACGAGGACCGCTGGCTGTGCCGGGTGTGGCGCCGCGTCCCGGAACTGTCCGACCTGTGGGGCACCGCCGGACCGCCCTCGCGTCAGGTGCGTGAGCACATGGCCGGCATCCCCGACCCCGGCGCCTTCGAACGCTACGACCTCGGGCGGGCGTCATGATCTACGTCGCCGACTACGGCACCGGATCGGCGGTGCTGATGCTGCACGGCATCGGCGGCAGTTCCGACAGCTTCTCCCCGCAGTTCTCCGGTCTCGGTGACTCCCTGCGCATCCTGGCCTGGGACGCGCCCGGTTACGCCCGCAGCGACGATCCCGATCGCCCGTTCGACCTCGACGACTACGCCGACGCCGCGGCCGACGTCATCCGCGACCGGTGCGGCGACGACGGCGCCCATGTCCTCGGCATGTCGTGGGGAGGCGTCGTCGCGACCCGGCTGGTCCTGCGCCACCCGGGCCTCGTGCGCAGCCTGATCCTCGGAGACTCCACCGTCGGTTCGGGCACGGACGCCGACACCGCCTCGGCGATGCGGTCCCGGGCCGCCGACCTCGCAGCGAACGGCCCTGCCGACTTCGCTGCACGGCGCGCACCGCGCCTGCTATCACCCGAGGCACCCGACGACCTCGTCGACCGCGCAACGACCATCATGGCCGACTCGGTCCGGCTGCCCGGCTACGGCCACGCCGCCGAGTCGATGGCCGCGACCGACCACACCGGCGACCTCGCGAACATCGACGTCCCCACTCTCGTGTTGTGCGGCGACGCCGACACCGTCACCGGTGTCCCCGCGAGTCAGGTACTCGCCGGCGGCATCCCCGGCGCGGTCTTCGTAACCCTCCGCGGCGCCGGGCACCTCGCCAACCAGGAACGTCCCGACGCCTTCAACGCGTGGACCGAATCCTTCGTCCACATCACCGAACGCCTGCGCGAACACACTCCCGCGCACGTCTGACCCACTCGCATCTATTCCGGAACGGAGCATCACCATGGCACTCGACTACACCACCTCGGACCTGAAGGAATTCACCGACTCGCTCATTCTCACCCGCGGCACCCGCCACGAGGACTGGGACACCCTCGGATTCCAGGCCAAGGCCGGCGACCGGTTCCGCCGCGCCCAGATCCGCTACGTCGGTTCCGGCGCCACCGGCAACCACGAGAACGACAACCGCACCATCCCGTCGCGCGGTTTCACTTTTTCCAACATGCTGCTGCCCGCCGGTGCCGAAGGCCCCGAGCACACCCACCACGACGCCGAGGAAGCGTTCTTCGTCCTCGAAGGCGAGGTCGAGGTCGGCATCCACCGCGACGGCGTCGTCGAGAAGCGCACCCTCGGCTACCGCGACATGATCGTCGTTCCCGCCGGGGTGCCGCGCAGCCTCAAGAACACCGGCACCACCGACGCCCTGTTCTGCGTCATCATCGGCACGCAGAAGCCGCAGGTCCCGACCTACCCGGAGACCTCCGCCGTCTTCGGCATCTCCCGGGACTGAGCGTGGGCACCCTCGACGACCGCACGATCGTCGTCACCGGAGCGGCGCGCGGTCTCGGACTGGCCATCGCGCGCCGCCTCGGCGACGCCGGCGCCGCGGTCTGGATCGCCGACATCAACCCGCACGGTGAGGACGCCGCCGCGAAACTGCGCGCCGACGGCATCTCCGCGCGGTTCGTACACGTCGACCTCGCCGACGCCGACTCCGTCGATGCCTTCGCTGCGCAGGTCACCGCCGACGGGCCGATCTACGGACTGGTCAACAACGCCGCGCTCGCCGACGGCGTCGGCGGCAAGGCTGTGCACGAACTGGCCGTCGAGGACTGGGATCGGGTGCTCAACGTGAACCTGCGGGGCACCTTCCTCGTCAGCCGCGCCCTCGTTCCGTCGATCCTCGAATACGCCGAGCAGCACGGCACCGGCCGGGTCGTCGCCATCGGTTCCGACGCCGCGCTGTACGGATCGCCGCGCCTGACGCACTACATCGCCTCCAAGGGCGGAGTGTCGGCGCTGACCCGCACGATGGCACGCGACCTCGGCCCGTACGGGGTCACCGTCAACACCGTCTCGCCCGGCCTGACGGAAAGCGAATCGGCACAGTTCGTTCCGCAACACCGGCACGATCTGTACCGGTTGAACCGGGCGTTGACCCGGCCGCAGCAGCCCGCCGATCTCGTCGGCGCCGTCGCCTTTCTCATGGGCGATGAAGCGTCATACATCACCGGGCAGGAACTGGTCGTCGACGGCGGTTTCGTCCTGCACTGACTCTTCGAGTCCTGCTCTGATCTCACGGAAGGACCGGGTCGTGGACCTGCTTCTGAACAACCGCACCTACCTCGTCACCGGTGGCAGCTCCGGCATCGGCCTCGCGACCGTCACCATGCTGCTCGCGGAAGGTGCCAATGTCGTCACCTGCGCCCGCGACCTCGAGCGACTGAACACCGCACTCGATGCGTTGCCCGGCCGCGACCGGGTGCACGCCGCGGCCTGCGACGTCCGCGACCCCGCCGCGGTGGCGGCCCTCGTCCAGGGCGGATACGAGCGGTTCGGCGGACTCGACGGCCTGGTCAACAACGCCGGCAACTCGCGGATGAAGCCCCGCGCCGAGACCACCCTCGACGACTGGCGCGACGAGTTCGACCTGAAGTTCTCGAGCGTGCTCAACACCGTCGACGCGGCGCTGCCGCTGCTGCGCAAGTCGGATGCGGCGTCGATCGTCAACATCTCCGCGGTGCTCGCGCGTCAGCCCGAGACCAAGCTGGTCACCACCAGCGCCGCACGAGCCGGACTGCTGAACCTGAGCAAGTCGCTGTCGCTGGAACTGGCCGGTGACGGTATCCGCATCAATTCGGTCGCCCTCGGTCTCGTGGATACGGGACAGTGGCGTCGCCGTTACGAGAACTCCGGCTACGCCGGGAGTTTCGACGAGTGGGAGGCCGAGATCGCCGCCGACCGCGGTATCGGACTCGGACGCTTCGGCACCGCCGACGAGGTGGCCTTCCACATCGTCGGCCTACTCTCACCTCGCTCGTCGTACGTGACGGGCACCAGCATCGACGTGTGCGGCGGTGTCGCGCGCTATGTCTGAAAGGAATGTCATGACCGCACGCTCGGGTAACGGTGGGGATCTGCTGGTCCAGGTGCTGCGCGAGGCCGGTGTCGACGCCGTCTTCGGCATCGTCAGCGTGCACAATCAGCCGCTCGTGGAAGCGGTGAGCCGCCACCTGCGGTTCGTGCCCGTGCGGCACGAAGCGACCGCCGTCAACGCTGCCGACGGATACGCCCGTGCCACCGGAGGACTCGGCTGTGCCCTCACCAGCACCGGCACGGGGGCCGGCAACGCCGCCGGATCCCTCATCGAATCCCTCAGTGCCGGAACGTCGGTGCTCCACGTGACGGGACAGATCGAGTCGCGCTTCCTCGGCTCGGGACGCGGGTTCATCCACGAGACGAAGGACCAGCTCGGCATGCTCGAGGCGGTCTCGGCGCACGCCGCGACGATCCTCGACACCGGCAGCGCCGGAAAAGTACTGCGCGAAGCCGTCGCCCACGCGTTGTCGACACCGGGCGGACCGGCCAGCATCGAATGGCCGATCGACCTGCAGTACGCCGACGACTACACCCTCGAACCGGCACCGGTCACGCTCGGGACGCCGCGCAACGCGGACCGCACCCAGGCGGAGGCGGCGCTCGCTGCGATCGCGCAGGCCCGGCGACCGGTGATCTGGGCGGGCGGCGGAGCAGCGCGGGCAGGGGACGCGCTGACCGCCCTCGTCGACCGCTGGGGCGTGCCGCTGCTGACCAGCAACTCCGGTCGCGGTGCCGTGCCGGAGAGCCACCCGCTGTGCATCGGTAACTACGGCTCCTCGCCGCTCGGCCGGGCACTGCTCGCCGACGCCGACCTCGTGGTCTCGCTGGGCACCCACTTCCGCTCCAACGAGACCGGCGACTACTCGATCCCGATGCCTCCGCGGCACGTGCAGGTGGATCTGGATCCGGCCGCGCCCGGCCGCGTGTTCGCCGCGGATCTACCGGTCGTCGGCGAGGTCGGTGAATTCCTCTCGGCGGTACTGGGACTCGATGGACTCGGCGACGTCGTCGAGGCGGCGTGGACGGAACGCGCCCGCGAGACCCGGCAGCGTGTGCGGGAGAACCAGCGCCACGGACTCGGTGACCACGCCGCATTGTGCGATGCGGTGCGTGCCGTGCTGCCCGACGATGCCGTCATCGCCCGGGACGTGACGATCGCGTCGAGTTCGTGGGGCAACCGACTCCTGCCCGTCTACGACCCGCGCAGCAACATCTTCCCGCGCGGCGGCGGCATCGGGCAGGGCCTCGGCATGGCGATCGGCGCGGCCCTGGCCGACGAGACCCGGCCGACCCTGGCGCTCGTCGGAGACGGGGGACTGGCGGTGCACCTCGGTGAGGTCCTGACGATGGCGCAGGAGAAGCCGTGGCTGGTGCTGCTCGTGTGCAACGACGGCGGCTACGGGGTGCTGCGCAACATGCAGACCGGCTCCGGGCAACAGCCCTACGCCGTCGACCTGACCACCCCGGACTTCGCGCTGCTCGCGCAGGCGATCGGGGTCGAATACCGCCGTATCGGATCGGCGGGGGAGGCGCACCCGGTCCTCGAGGGTGCGGTGTCGCTGCAGGCCCCGGTGATCGTCGAGGTCGACCTGGCCTCGTACGGGGAGATGCCGGCGCCGTTCACGCCGCCGGTGACGGTCCCGGGTACGTAGACGAGCCGGAAAAGAAATCTCGGCTCGACTGTGGCGCGAGTAACACCTTAGCGCTAAGATAATGAGCACTGAATCAATTACTCGGAGGGTGATCATGACTGCTGGGACCGTCGACCTAATGGTCCGTCAGATGCGGGTCGAATCCATCGGAGTCCTCTCGCTCCGCCTGGAGCGACCCGACGGAGCCGCCGTGGACCACTGGACCCCCGGCGCCCACCTCGACCTGCACCTCGGCGGTGGTCACATCCGGCAGTACTCCCTGTGCGGCGATCCCGACGACAAGACCGGCTACCGCGTCGCCGTACTGCACGAGAGGGCCGGCCGCGGCGGATCCCGTCGTGTCCACGAGGCCATCCGCCCGGGCGATGTCATCACCGTCAGCGCCCCGCGCAACAACTTCGAGCTGCTGCCCTCGCCGCGCTACGTCTTCCTCGCCGGCGGCATCGGCATCACCCCCATCCTCGCGATGGTCCGCGAAGCCGACCGCGCCGGTGCCGACTGGGAGCTGCACTACGGCGGTCGCTCGAAGGAGACGATGGCCTTCCTCGACGAACTCGCCCCCTACGGCGACCGGGTGCACCTCGTCGCCGAGGACGCCGACGGAATGCTCGACCTGGCGGCGATCCTCGGCGATTCCCGGCCCGACACCCTCGTCTACGCCTGCGGACCCGACGGGTTGCTCACCGCCGTCGAGTCCTTCGCCGACCGCTGGCCGGCCGAGGCCATCCGGCTCGAACGGTTCAAGGCCAAGGAACGCGCCACCGACGCTGCCGCCGACGCGTCGTTCACGGTGGTGTGCGAACGCTCCGGAATCTCCGCCACCGTCGCGCCCGACAAGACCGTCCTCGACACCCTCGAGGAAGCCGGTGTGGACGTACCGAACTCGTGCCGCGAAGGAATCTGCGGCACCTGTGAGACCCGCGTCCTGTGCGGGACCCCGGACCACCGCGACTCCCTGCTCTCGGCCGCCGAACAGGATTCCGGCGCCACCATGATGATCTGTGTCTCCCGCTCCCGCTCCACCGAGCTGGTGCTGGATCTGTAGAAAGGACCTCCCGATGGATCGCTACCTGGTGATCAATCAGGCCCGCACGGCCGACCCCACCCCCTACGAGATCAAACTCGCCAAGGCCATCGAAGCCGTCTTCGGATCCGGCGTCCACGACCTCGACGGGCTCGTCCGCGGACTCAACGCCTCCGGAATCCACTCACCCGACGCGCAGGCATGGACCGCCGAATCGTTCACCGCCGAGATGCGCCGGATCGGAGCCTGACCATGGTCAATCGACTGCACCGCACCCTCACCGCCGACGAGATCTTCGCGACCGGCATGCGCAACCAGTGGCACGCCGTGTGCCCCTCCGACTTCGTGGAACGCGGCAGCATCCGCAAGCTGCGCCGGCTGGGGGAGGACTGGGTCCTCTACCGCGGCTCCGACGGCACCGTCCGCATGCTCGCAGACCGATGCCCGCACCGCGGCGCACCGCTCTCGCAGGGTGTGCACCTCGGCGACCGCATCGCCTGCAAATACCACGGCGTCGAGGTCGACGGCACCGGCACCGTCGCGAAGGTTCCGGGTATGCCCGGCTGCAACCTCGAAGGCAAGAAGCTGGTGACCTCCCTGCCCGTGCGCGAGGTGGGCGGCGCGATCCTCGCCTGGTTCGGCACCGACCCCGACGTCGAACCCGCACCGCTGGATCTTCCGGACCCGCTTGTCGACGAGGATGTCTCGGCCTTCCTCTGCTACGCCGAATGGGAAGCACCGTGGCGGTTCGCCCTCGAGAACCTCCTCGACCCCATGCACGGTGCGTTCCTGCACCACGAATCGCACTCGATGTTCGGCGGCGAAACCTCCGCGAGGTTCCGCATCCGCGAGACCGATCGCGGATTCTTCTTCGAGAAGACCGATCAGCGCGGCGTCAACTTCGACTGGGTCGAGTACTGCCGCACCGGCGTCGACTGGGTGGACCTCGAGATCCCGTATCCGCCCACCGCCGGCCCGGGCGGACCCTTCGGGATCGTCGGCATGGGCACCCCCATCGACGCCGAGACCACCGCGGTGTTCTTCTGGCGTTACCGCCGGGTGCAGGGCTGGGAACGCGACGTGTGGCGGTTCCTGTACCGCACGGTGCTCGAGGAACGTCACTGGGAGGTCCTCGAACAGGACCGCATCATGCTCGAGGGCATGGCCCCCGACGCCGATCAGGCCGAGAACCTCTACCAGCACGACCTGGGGGTGATGCGCCTGCGTCGCCTGTACCGTTCCCGCGCCGACGAACTCGCCAAGGAGATGGCCGGCTGACGAACGGAAGAGCGGCGGAGACTTCGGTCTCCGCCGCTCTCGCGTATGTGGGGTGTGTGATCCGTTGGCATGCAACGGTATCGACGATCATTGGTCAGTCACCCTGGTGCCGGACGAGCGAGTGCTCGAGCTTGCGCAGCAACTGCACGAGTTCGGCCTGATCGTTCTTCGACAGCTCGGCGAGCATGCGCGTCTCGTTCTCGAAGTGTGCGACGGCGATCTCGTCGATGAGTTTCTTTCCGGCAGGAGTGAGTTCGGCGTAGACGATGCGCCGATCCTCTGCGTCGCGTTCGCGCCGCACCAGTCCGGCCTTCTCGAGTCGGTCGATGCGCAGCGTGATCCCGCCTGTGGTGACCAGTGAACTCTCCGCGAGCTGTCCCGAGGTCATGCGGTACGGCTTTCCGGCGCGGCGCAGTGCGGCCAGCACGTCGAACGAGGCCATGTTGATGCCGTATTCGTCGAAGACGCGGCCGATCGCGCTCTGATACCGCAGATATGTGCGGTGGAGGCGTCCGAGCACTTCGAGGGGAGTGACGTCCAGTCCGGGCCACTCGCGGGCCCACTGGTCGACGATGTCGTCGACGGCGTCACGGTCGGGAACCCTGTTGCGCCCCACGTGCCCTCCTCGTGCTGTCGGAAATATCCGGGCTCAGTGGTTGAGCGCCAAGACATCCTTCACGATACGGGCAACGCGGGGCGCGTGGGGAGTTCGGGTCTCAGCGCGTCGCGGTGGCGATCGCGTCGATCTCGACGGTCGCACCGTAGGGCAGGGCGCTGACCTCGACGAAGGTGCGGGCCGGTCGCGGCTCGGCGAACAGTCGCTCGAACTGGCGGTTCGCCTCCTCGCGCAGCGACAGGTCGGTGACGTAGTAGGTGAGCTTGGCGACGTCCTCCAGTTTGCTGCCGACCACGGCGAGCCGGTCGGTCATGCGGTCGATCGCGGCGTCGAGGGCTTCGTCGCGCCCCTCGACCGCCACGCCTTCGGGGTCGACGGACAGGGCGCCGGATACGAAGACGAGATCGCCGGCGACGAAGGCAGGGCTGTAGGGATGGTGGGCGCTGACGGTGGTCAGGGACATCGTGATCACTCCTGGTTGCGGGACACGGTGCCATTTATCTTAGCGCTAAGGTAAGTATGGTGCCAGGGTCGAATCATCCCTCGAAGGACGCGGTATCGGAATCCGTCGCGGACGTCAGCCCAGTGCGCCGACACCCTTACCGATCAGTGTCACGCCGATGACCAGCACCAGCACGCTCATCACCGCAGTGTTGTGGGCGCGCAACCAGGATTCGAGCTCGTCCAAGGGGCCGCGCAGGCGGTCGGCCGCCAGCAGATAGCCCAGTACCGGCAGCACCACGGTGGACGCCGCGAGAATCGCGAACACCGCGATGGACACGACGGTGCCGCCGCGCGCCAGATCGGCACCACCGATCGCGACACCGGCCGCGGCGCACATGATCAGATTCTTCGGGTTGATCGCGGCGAGCGCGAAACCCAGCCCGGCGCTCTTGGCGACGGTCATGTGATCGATCGTCTTCATCCATGCCGGAGTGTCGTGTTCGGCGCGACGATTGCGCCACTGCCGGAGACCGACGACCAGCAACAGCACACCCAGGACGATCTCGATCGTTGCCCTCGATGTCGACGGATCGTCCTGCGAATCGGTGACGACCCCGCCCAGAAGAACGAACACCACCATGGCGACGACGATGCCGACCAGCCAACCACCCGCGAATCCGAGGCTGGTGGTTCTCGCCCGGTCGGAGAGCAGCATGAGGAAGGTCGCGATGATCGGAACGGGGGAGACCGCCACACCGACGGCCAACGGAAGCAGTTGTCCCAGTACTGCGCCCATCGGCGCTCCTGTCGTTGGAAGCAGACGCCCGTATTGTGCTCCCCTCGGACACGGAATTCGTGCAGAACGACGGGTTCGGACGAACTCACCTCCCGCTCCGCGTCGCAATGACCGATCGAGCCTGGTCGAGGACTGTGTTCAGCGCACGTTCGGCGAGAGCCACGGCCGGCAGAGCGTTGAGAGCCTTCTCGGTGCGGCCGATGAGTTGTGGTCCGAAAGCGATCATGGTTCCCTCCGCGAGTGTCGTTGTGCGGACAGCACAGCACCTCGAGTCCACTCGGGGGTCAACAGGCAGGATCGATGAGATCGGGGAGCTGCACCGGTCTGTCCGAGTAACGCCCGATCCGCGCCACCGACGCGGACGGGAACGAACCTCGATCGCGAAGGAGCCGATCATGAGACAGGCACACCACATCGCAAGGACCGCGGAGGACGTGATCGACCGGTTCGACCGGGCGTTCCGCTACTCGAAAACCGCACCGACCGTCGCTGCACTGGAAGGTTGAGCAACGGTGGCCACCGTCAGTGCCAACGGGGTCGATCTGGGCATCGAGTCCTTCGGCGACGCGGACGCACCACTTGTCCTGCTCGTCGGCGGAACGACGATGCTCTCGTGGCCCGACGAACTGTGCGAGCGGCTCGCCGCGGGTGGGCGTCGTGTCGTGCGGTACGACCTGCGGGATTGCGGGGAGTCGACGACGAAGGACCCGGACGCGCCCGGCTACACCCTGCGCGACCTCGCCGACGATGCGGCAGCCCTCGTCGACGCGCTCGGTGGTGGGCCGGCGCATATTGCGGGAATCGGCGTCGGCGGCATGGTCGCCCAGGTCGCGGTGCTCGACCATCCCGCCGCGTTCCGCGCGCTGACCTTGGTTGGGACGCGTTCGGTCGCCCCGGGCCCGTGCGACCGCGACCTTCCCGATCACGACACAGCGACGATGAAGCGCATGTTCGCACTTCCGATGCCCGAGTGGGCCGATCGCACGGCCGTAGCGGAGTTCGCCGCTGCCCGCGCAGCAGTCCTCGGCGACGATCCGGACGCCGCGCGCGCGGTCGCCGAGCGCATCTGGGACCGCACCCCCAACGACGAACCGTCGGCCCACTCCGCCAATCAGCTCGGAACGGTCTTCTCCAGGCTCGATTGCACGCCCCGTTGGCGAGAACGCTTGCCCGAGGTCGGCATCCCGGCCCTCGTCGTGCACGGTCGCCGGGATCCGTTCTTCCCCGTCGGCAACGGAGAAGCCATCGCACGCGAGATCCAGGGAGCGCGGTTGCTCGTCCTGGACGATGCCGGCACCGCGGTCCCTGTTGCGGCGGACGACGAGATCGCCGAGGCGATGCTCACGTTGGACCGGTAGTCGCTCACGCCGACCAGGACCGCCAGCGCAGCCTGTCGATGGTGATCACCGGTCCCGGTGGTCGTTTCGCCTGGTACTGCGGGTATTTGCGGACGAGCGCGTCGATGCCCGCAGTTCCCTCGGCAGTGTCGGCGTCGTGGACCGTGGCGATGCCGTCGATGCGGACCCACCACAGCTGCGACCAGTCGTCGCTGTAGTGGTCGACGAGCACGCACACCCGCGGGTTCTCTGCGATGTCGGCGAGGCGACGTAGGCGCCGGGTGGATTTGGGTTTGTCGTCGACGCAGGTGTGGATCACATCGCCGTCGAGGGCGAACACGATCGGAACGAGGTGCGGCTCGCCCGATCCGTCGACGGTGGCGAGGCGGGCCACTCGGGCATCGGCGACACTGCGACGGACATCCATGCGCCTCACGGTAACCCGACACGACCGCCTGGCCGGACACGGTGGTCCTGTCATCTCGATGTTCGGATGTCGCCGCCCGTGCCGACTCGGTTCCGGAACGACGGCACAATCCACAGACCGAAGAACATGAGTGTCGCTACCGCGGCCGCAACGATCGCGACGGGCATGTTCACCACGACGCTGAAGATCAGCAGGACGACGCCGACAAGGGCAAGACCCAGAGCCGTGAGGCCGGCAATCGCCAGTCGTTGTCCGGTCGCGACGAGCGTGGACAGGGCATGCTGTCGGAAGAGGAGGCGGTGCAGTCCGACCGGCGCGACCAAGATGATCACCGCGGTCACGGACAGCGCAACGGTGGCGAGGTAGATGACTTCCTGTGCATCCGACAGTCCCTCGAAGCGTTGCTGGAACGGCAGGGTGAGCAAGAATCCTGTCAGAAGCTGAACACCGGTCTGCACCACGCGCAGCTCCTGGAGGAGATTGCTCCAGTTGCGGTCGAGTCGCTGGGTCTCGGTTTCACCGCGCACCCGATAGTTCCACTCGGCGTCGTCCCGGTGGCCCGTGCCGTCCATGCTCCGCTCCCTGCTCCGGCGATACCCGTTGATCGTTGCCGCCACACCCGCCCGCCGGGGAGGAGGCCGAGGCTCAATGGCGACCCGGGAGATCGACCTCCGGCACGGTCTTGTCGGTGCGCAGGCCTCTCCAACTCGGATGCCGCAGGCTTCCGCCCGCGTACTCCCGATACTCGACCTCTCCGACGAGGATGGGCTCCACCCAGTGGGCGCCGTGGGTCTCCCGTGCCGGCGGCGCAACCGCCAGGGGGGTCGTCGGTCGTTCCAAGGGACGCAGCTGCGATCGCAGCTCACGTCGGGTCGCGGCGGTGAATCCCGTCCCGACCCGGCCGATGAACACCAACCGTTCCTCGTCGTCGTGGGCGCCGAGCAGCAGTGAACCGATACCGCCGGCGGCCTTGCCGGATCCGGGGAGCCACCCGACGACGACCACCTCGGTGTTCCGACGCAGCGGCGTCTTGATCCAGCCGTCGCTGCGGGTCCCGGGTAGATACGGTGCGTCCGGGTCCTTGGCGACGATCCCTTCGAGGCCGTGTTCGCGCGCGACCGTGAGCATGGTCGGTGCGTCGACATCGGTCCAGTACGGCGACAGTTGAACCCGCGGTCCGGGGACGATCAGATCCTCGAGGACTGCCCGGCGCTCCAGATAGGACAACTCCGTCGTGGACTCTCCGTCGAGGGCGAGGACGTCGAACAGGTAGATCAGCACCGGTAGCTCGGCGCGTAACTCCTCGGTGGGACGGTGGACGTGCATACGGCGCTGCAACCGGGCGAAGGACGGCCGCCCTTCGGAATCGAGGGTGACGATCTCGCCGTCGACGATGCAGTCCCGGCCGCCCGTCGCAGTGGTGAGCGGGTGGGGGAGTTCGGGGAAGCTCCGGGTGATGTCGTTGCCGGTGCGGCTGGTCAGCCGGCACTGCCCGTCGGCCACCGTGGCGAGGGTGCGCTGGCCGTCCCATTTCATCTCGAACGCCCAGTTCCCGGTCGGCGGCGGACCGAGGGTCGCCAGCATCGGGGACAGTTCCGTCGTCGTGGAGGGCATGTCCCGAGTCTGCGGTACGGGGCCGGGACGGGACCGGAGAATGCGCGGTCTCGTCGCGTCGGTGCGCCCTCGCGCCCCGACCCGGGCCGTGCGAGGCTGACGTCATGACGCGTGCTGCGACGCAGAACATGACCCTCGTCCCCGGAGGCACGTTCTGGATGGGATCCGAGGATTTCTATCCGGAGGAGCGACCGGTCCACCAGGTGACGGTCGACGGGTTCTGGATTGACACGCACCCGGTGACCGTCGCCGAGTTCCGGCGCTTCGCGAAGGACACCGGATACGTCACCACCGCAGAGGTCGCGCCCGACCCCGCCGATTATCCCGGCGCCGATCCGTCCCTGCTCGTGCCTGGCTCGCTCGTGTTCACGCCTCCTCCGGGGCCGGTACCGCTCGACGACTACACGAGGTGGTGGTCGTTCGTCCCGGGTGCCGACTGGCGCCATCCCGAGGGACCGGGCAGTTCCGTCGGCGGGCGGGAACGGCATCCCGTCACCCACGTGTCGTGGTTCGATGCCCGCGCCTACGCCGAGTGGGCCGGCAAGGAACTGCCGACCGAGGCCGAATGGGAGTTCGCCGCCCGCGGCGGACTCGACCGCAAGGCCTTCACGTGGGGCGACGAGCACGAACCGAAGGGCCGGCCCGGCGGGAACGTCTGGCAGGGCGAATTCCCGTGGCAGAACCTCGAAACGGACGGATTCGCCGGAACCTCACCTGTCGGACACTTCCGGCCGAACGGATACGGCCTCCACGACATGGCGGGCAACGTGTGGGAGTGGACCGCCGACTACTTCACCGCGAACCATGCTTCGAGCGGCAAGAACGTCGCGCCGGCGTCGTCGTGCTGCATCCCGACGAATCCCCGCGGCGACACGGTCGAACATGATCCGCGCCAAGCGTATCCGCGCCGCGTCATCAAAGGCGGATCGCATCTCTGCGCCCCGAACTACTGCCTGCGCTACCGACCCGCGGCCCGTCAGGGTGACACCGAGGAGACCGCGACGTGCCATATCGGATTCCGCTGCATCATTCGCCCGTGAGACGGCAGGTTTCACCCCGATCAGGGGTGTATGCGGCCCGATACCGGTGGTTCACTGGAACGGATGGGGTGAAAAGAGGTATCCACCATGAGCCAGGATCTGCGTCCGGATCCGATTCCGGGCGGAGAAGCTCTGCCGTTCCCGCCGGCGCCGTCAGGAAGCATCGCAGGACGGACCATGCAGGAATCGGTCTACAGCCCACGCGCACAGCACCGTCGCCTTCCCGATGACGCCCCGAACATCCTCGTCGTCCTCATCGACGACGCGGGCCCCGGTTTGCCGAGCGCATTCGGCGGCGAGGTGAGCACCCCCACGCTCGACCGCTTGCTCGACGAAGGCATCAGCTACAACCGCTTCCACACCACGGCGATGTGTTCGCCCACCCGCGCATCGTTGTTGACCGGACGCAACCATCACCGCGTCGGAAACGGGCAGATCGCCGAACTGGCCAACGACTGGGACGGCTATTCCGGGCACATCCCGAAGTCGAGCGCCACCGGAGCCGAGGTACTGCGCCACTACGGTTACACCACAGCGGCTTTCGGCAAGTGGCACAACACCCCTGCGGAGGAGACCACCGCAGCGGGTCCCTTCGACAACTGGCCCACCGGAGTCGGTTTCGACTACTTCTACGGTTTCCTCGCCGGCGAGGCGTCGCAGTACGAGCCGAACCTCGTCCGCAACACCACCGTCGTCCTGCCCCCGAAGACTCCCGAGGAGGGCTACCACCTCAGTGAGGACCTCGCCGACGACGCGATCGGCTGGTTGCGCCGCCACAAGGCGCTCGATCCGTCCCGGCCGTTCTTCATGTACTGGGCCAGCGGTTGTCTGCACGGGCCGCACCACATCATGAAGCCGTGGGCCGACCGGTATGCGGGCAAGTTCGACGACGGATGGGACGCTTATCGCGAGCGGGTGTTCGAGCGGGCCAAGGAGAAGGGCTGGATCCCACCGGAGGCCGAACTCACCGAGCGGCATCCCACCATGACGGCCTGGGACGACATCCCCGACGACGAGAAGCCCTTCCAACGACGCCTCATGGAGGTCGCGGCCGGATACGCCGAACACTGCGACGTCCAGGTGGGGCGGTTGTTCGACGAACTCGACCGGCTGGGCTATCGCGACAACACCCTGGTCTTCTACATCTGGGGCGACAACGGGTCGTCCGGTGAGGGCCAGAACGGCACCATCAGCGAACTGCTCGCGCAGAACGGGATCCCCACGACCACGGCCCAGCACATCGCGGCCCTCGACGAACTCGGCGGACTCGATGTTCTCGGCTCCCCGAAGACGGACAACATGTACCACGCCGGGTGGGCGTGGGCGGGGAGCACGCCCTACAAGGGCATGAAGCTTCTCGCGTCCCATCTCGGGGGAACCCGCAATCCCATGGTGGTGCGCTGGCCTGCGCGCATCACGCCGGATCGCACCCCACGCACCCAGTTCCTGCATTGCAACGACCTGGTGCCGACCCTCTACGAGCTGCTGGGCATCACACCGCCGCGGACCGTCAACGGGATTCCGCAGGATCCGATCGACGGCGCCGGTTTCGCCCGGACGTTCGTGGACCGTGACGCGCCGGCGGGCAAACTCACCCAGTACTTCGAGGTCATGGGCAGTCGAGCGATCTATCACGACGGATGGATGGCGTCGGCCTTCGGTCCCCGCGCACCGTGGCTGCCGGGGCTGCCCGGCGGGATCCGCGATTGGAGCCCGGACGACGACACCTGGGAGCTCTACAACCTCGACGAGGACTGGACGCAGAACCGCGACCTCGCAGAGCAGTACCCCGAGAAGTTGGCCCAGATGCGGGAGATCTTCGCGATCGAAGCGGCCAAGAACAACGCTCTTCCCATCGGTGGGGGTCTCTGGGTCGCGGCGATCCATCCCGAGCAACGCATCACCACGCCGTACACGAGTTGGGATTTCACCGGAGACGTCACCCGCATGCCCGAATTCTGTGCTCCTGCACTGGGAAACAAGAACAACCGGGTCTGCATCGAGGTCACTTTCCCGGAGCGGGCGCACGGCGTCCTCTACGCGCTGGGTGCCAACGGTGGCGGCCTGACGTGCTTCGCGGACGACGGCTACCTCTGCTACGAGTACAACCTGTTCATCCTGATGCGGACGAAGATGCGTTCGGCGACCCGCGTCGCGCCCGGACACCACCTCGTCGAGGTGGTCACCAAGTACGCCGAAGCGCGCCCCGGTGGTCCGTTGAACGTCCGGATGTCCGTCGACGGGCAGTCGGTGGGGGAGACCGTCGTGCCGGTCAGTGCGCCGTTGCTGTTCACGGCCAACGACTGCCTGGACATCGGCACCTGCCTGGGTTCACCGGTTTCGCTCGACTACTTCGACCGTGCACCGTTCCCGTTCGACGGGAGCATCGACAGGATGACCGTCGAGTACACCTGAACGCAGCTCTTCGAGCGCCTTACCGGCTCCGGGCGGTGGNCCCGGAGCCGCGAGGTCTGTCAGTTGAACTCGTCCGGATGAGGTCCGGTGCGCAGATCGCGATCGGCACCGGCGATGGTCGACATGTCCTCGTCGGTCAGCTCGAAGTCGAAGACCTCGAAGTTCTCCCGGATCCGGGACGGCGTGACGGACTTGGGGATGACGACGTTGCCGAGCTGCAGATGCCAGCGCAGCACCACCTGGGCCGGCGACTTGCCGGTGCGTCCGGCGATCGACGTGATCGCCTCGTCGTCCAGCACGGCACCCTGGGCGAGCGGGCTCCACGCCTCGGTGGCGATGCCGTGCTCGGCGTGGAAGGCGCGCAGTTCGCTCTGCTGCAGACCGGGGTGCAGTTCGATCTGGTTGATCGTCGGGACGAGCGAGCTGCCGTCCAGCAGGCGCTGGAGATGGGCGGGCTGGAAGTTCGACACGCCCGCGGCGCGGAGGCGTCCTTCCTCGACGAGGCGTTCGAGCGCACGCCAGGTGTCGGCATAGAGATCGCGGGCCGGAGTCGGCCAGTGGATCAGGTAGAGGTCGAGACGATCGAGGCCGAGCGCGGCAAGGCTGGTGTCGAAGGCGCGGAGGGTGGCGTCGTAACCCTGATCGGAGTTCCACACCTTCGTCGTGATGAACAGCTCGTCGCGGGACAGTCCGGAGTCCGCCAGCGCGCGGCCGACGCCGGCCTCGTTGCCGTAGGCCGCGGCGGTGTCGATGTGGCGGTAGCCGGTCTCGAGTGCGGCGCTGACGGCCGCAGTGGTCTCGTCCTCGGGGATCTGGAAGACGCCGAAGCCGAGCTGGGGGATCTCGACGCCGTTGTTCAGGGTGACGGTGGGGATCGTGGACGATGTCACGAGATGGTGCTCCTTCGGGGGTGTTCGCGTAGTTCGGGATCAGAGTCGGACGGGGTCGACGGCAGCACGGGAGGTGCTGTGGAGGTCGGGTTCTGCGGATGGGTGAGTTGCGTTGGCGTGATCGTCCTTTCGCTGTAGTCGGTGGGACAGGACCGCCGGGATCAGTGCGGACGCGGCCAGGACGGCCCCGACGGCGTTGGGTGCCGTGTACCCGAATCCGGCGGATATCACCATGCCGCCGAGCCAGGCGGCCAGAGCGTTGCCGAGATTGAAGGCACCGATGTTGGCGGCGGACGCCAGGGTCGGGGCGCCGTGGGCATGGTCGAGGACGTGCTTCTGCAGGGGCGGGACGGTCGCGAAACCGAGAGCGCCGATCAGGAAGACCGCCGCGACGGACACGGTTTTATCGGAGGCCAGGAAGGTGAACAGACCGAGCACCACGGCCAGGCCGGCCAGGGCGGTGTAGAGCATCGGCATGAGATTGCGGTCGGCGAAATGTCCCCCGACGAGGTTGCCGACCACCATGCCGGTTCCGAACACGGCCATCAGCCAGGGGACGGAGGACTCGGCGAAACCGCCGACATCGGTCAGGATCGGTGCGATGTAGGTGATCGCGGCGAACACGCCCCCGAAGCCGAGGACCGTCATGGTCATGGCCAGCACGACCTGGACGTTCTTGAACGCCGCGATCTCGTGACGCAGCCGGACGCCCTCGGGTCGGGGGACGTCGGGGACGAGCTTCGCGACGCCCACGAGACCGACGACGCCGAGCGCGGCGACGACCAGGAACGTCGCCCGCCAGCCCGCGGTGTGGCCGACGAAGGTACCCAGCGGCACGCCGACGACATTGGCAACCGTCAGTCCGGTGAACATCAGGGAGATGGCAGCGGCTTTCTTCTGCGGTGCCACCAGCTCCGCGGCGACCACCGAGCCGATGCCGAAGAACGCTCCATGAGCGAGGGAGGCGACCACGCGGCCGATCAGCATGACGGTGAAGGTGGGCGCGAGGGCAGAGACGGCATTGCCCAGGACGAACAGGCCCATGAGCAGCATCAACATGTTCTTACGGGAGATCCTGGTGCCGAGCGCCGTCATGATCGGGGCGCCGATCATGACGCCGAGGGCGTAGCCGGTGACGAGATATCCGGCGGTGGGGATCGACACTCCGAGATCCGATCCGACCTGGGGGAGCAACCCCATGATCACGAACTCGGTGGTGCCGATTCCGAAGGCGCCGATGGCCAGGGCCAGCAGGGCGAGTGGCATGAGAACGATCCTTCGATCGAGAAGAGACGCAGACGCGCTTTACTGGCGTAGACAATAATTGCAGACGCCTACTAATTGCAAGCGCGGGTATAGTGAGCGATGTGACAACGTCGGCATGCCGTCCGCGTCACCTGTTCGTACGAGCCGACCCAGGAGCCGACCATGACCGCCACGGACCCGTCGATGACCGCGTTGGCCAACAGTTGGTCGGCGCTGTCGCTCCTGCACGGGCGAATCGAGAACCGGATCGAGAGCGCTCTGCAGTCCGGCCACGAGTTGAGCGTGCGCGAATACTCGCTGCTGGACGTGCTCAACCGTCAGCACGACGGGGAGGGCGGGCACCTGCAGATGCGGCAGGTCGCCGACGCTGTGGTCCTCAGCCAGAGTGCGACGACGCGGCTGGTCACCCGGCTCGAGGATCGTGGGTTGCTCTCGCGCTATCTGTGTCCCACCGATCGCCGTGGCATCTACACCGACGTCACCGACGCCGGTCGGCGCCTGCTCGAAGAGGCCCGGCCCACCCACAACGCCGCCCTGCGGGAGGCGCTCGACGAGGCCGCAGCCGAACCCGTCCTGGCGCCGCTGGTCGACGCCATCAGGAAATTGCAGGCCGACGAGCGGCCGAATGCGATCACCGAAGCCGCGGCCACCTGACTGCAATCCGGTCGAGAAGGGCTCAGATCCATCGCTCGTACTTCTCGATCGGCATGAGCTCGGGAAAGAACTCCCGCCGTAGGTCCGCGATCAAGGCTGCATAGTTGGAGTCGTCGGTTCGTGCTGCGATGTCAAGACATTGAAACGCGGCGTTGAGCGGATCGGGTGCGGTGGCCGTCGCGACGATGTGCAGCGCGATCCCGACCGCGGGAAGGACGTCGTCGATCGCGGGATCGTCTTCGAACGCCTTTCGCAGCAAGGGTGTTTCGCGTGGACCGAAAGGGTGGGGCAACGATTCCGCGGCGTCGAGCGCATCCAGGGCAGGCCGGATCCAGTCGATCTCGGCAAGGCCGGCGCGGGTGTAGGCGCGGCGCGCGGCCCAAGCCGCAATGCGCCGGAGTTTCGGCACGCGGGCGCGGGTAATAGCGTCGGCGAGGGCACGATCGCGACCGGCGATTCCGAGGGCGACTAAGTTTCGGCGTAGTTTCGCCGAGGGCGGGCGACCACCCCACTGAATCGCCTCCTGTTTGGCCCATTCGGCCATCCGGTCGTATCCGAAACGGATGTACAGACTGGCGTCACCGGCTGGGTCGGGATCCCACCAGTTCGGTGTGGGATGGGTGACGATCTCATCGTTTCCTACGGAATCTGTCTTATGAAGCCGCTCCATTTGTTTCGGTTGAGCAGTCTTCCAGATCTGCACCAGGTACCTCTCGGTCTCCGCGGTGTCGCGGGGAGCGGGGCGGGCGTCACGTCCATGGGCGAACACTCGGAACCGATACAAGCCTCGCCGGATCGGTAGTTTCGAGAAGCCCTGCGCCGCCCGGCCGTCCAGGGTGAGGACGTGGGCAGCTTTGGTGAACTTGACGGTAGCTTCCTCGATCGCGCCCCAGCTCGATGTATCGGCAGGAAGGGGCGGTTCGTCCTCGTGTACCTCGATGGTCAGATCGACGGGACCATGGGTGATGCCGGTGACGATCGTCGCGAAGTTCGCACCGATTTCCAGGACGCTGCCGGTCTGCTCTGGTCGGTAGGTCTCCCCGAGTGGGGATCCCAGTACGAACTGATGATGGTCCGCCAGGACCGTTCCGCATCGAGTTGTCACCGGCTGTGGAAGCACAACGAAAAACGTATCTTGCCGGGGCGCGAAATCGGGGATGCGGAGACACAACGTTTCGGGTCGAGTCAGAACGCGTCGGCGCCGAAACTCTGAGCGTAGTAACCGCGGATGTGCTCGACGATGCGCTTGCGGGCGAGCGTGGCATCGCCGGCGCGGACGGCGTCGACGAGACCGCGGTGCTCGTGACGCAGCCGCACGCAGGTCGCGGGCCAATCGGTGTGCGGTGCGCCCGCAAGGACGTAGCTCTCGATGGAGTCGCGCAGACCGGCCATCATCGCAGCGACGACGAGGTTGCCCGCCGCGTCGGCCATCGCGACATGGAACTGGGCGTCGAGAACCAGGAACTCGGGTGCCGCCAACTCTGGATCGTCCATCGCGTCGAGCAGTTCCTCGGCGGGGGTGAGTTCCGGTGCCGGGGTCCGGTTGGCCAGCGTCTGCATCACTTCCGTCTCGAGTACCAGACGTGTGCGGACGATGTCGGAGACCGGGAAGTTCTGCGCGGCGACCTGCAGACGCATGAGCATAGACATCCCGCCGGTGGGTCGCGAGACGATCATCGCGCCGGCGTTCGGCCCGGACCCGGTGTGGGTGCTGAGCAGCCCGAGGGCCTCCATCACCCGCAGTGCCTCACGAACCGAAGACCGGCCGACGCCGAGTTGTGCGGCGAGCGTGCGCTCCGGGGGCAGACGCTGGCCCGGGCCGAGTTCTCCCGAGACCAGCATCTGCTCCAAGTGGTTCAGTACCTGCTCCCACGCACGACCCTCGGACGACGACATGACTTCAGAGCCTAGTCGATTCCGGATCAGGGAAGCATCCAGGACAACACCGGCGTGGACTGCAGGTAGACCAGCACACAGAGGATGAGGAGCATCGCGACGCTGTAGCCGATCACCTTGCGCAACAACACCGATTCGCTGCCCGGTTGATCGACCGCGGTGGCGGCGATGGTGAGGTTCTGCGGGCTGATCAGCTTGCCGACCACACCACCGGAGGTGTTCGCCGCGACCAGTAGGGTCGGGTCGATGCCGGCGGTCTGCCCGGCGGCCTGCTGCAGGCGGGCGAACAGGGCGTTGGCGGATGTGTCCGAGCCGGTGACGGCGGTGCCGAGCCAGCCGAGGATCGGGGAGAACAGGGCGAAGATTGCGCCGGTGCCGGCGAGCCACGTGCCGATCGCGACGGTCTGGCCGGACTGGTTCATCACGTAGCTCAGGCCCAGGACAGTGGCCACCGTGGCGATGGCGAGCTTCATCCGCACGACGGTGGTGCCGAAGGTGGCCGCGGCCCTACGGACGGTCAGCGGGAACGTACCGCCGCTGTCCCACCGTGCGTAGACGAGGGTGACGATCGCGCCGCTGAGCAGCAGCAGTGTTCCCGGCGACGACAGCCACGAGAACGTGTAGACCGCGCTGCTCGACGCGTCGCCGTTGCCTGTGAGCAGATTGCCGTACAGGCCGGGCCACTCGATCTTGACGTCGGTGGCGGCGAGACGCTCCGGCAGATCGACACCGACGGTCCACAGCTTCGCAATGCCGAACACGGTGATGACCAGCAGGTACGGGAACAGGGCCATGACGACGCGCGAGGTGGTCAGCGACTCGTCGGCGACGGGACGCCGCGGAGCACGAGCGGCTCCGGGTCCCTCCGTGCCGGCCTGGACCGCGATGGCATCGGTGCGGGTGCGCGAGAGCTGGTCCTCGGGGGTCCGCGGCTTCCAGACCTGCAGCATCAGCACGGCCGCGGTGAGGCCGGCGAGCGAGGCGACGACATCGGTGAGTTCGTACGAGAAATGGCTCGAGCACCAGAACTGGGCGAGCGCGAAGGTCGTGCCGGTGAGCAGTGCGATCGGCCAGGCCTGCCGGACACCGCGACGACCGTCGACGAGGAAGAGCAGCAACAGCGGCACGAAGAGCGCCAGGAGCGGTGTCTGACGGCCGACGACGGCGGCGATCTCGGTGGCGGGGATGTCGGTCAGGGCGCCGGCGGTGGTGATCGGGATGGCCATGGCGCCGAAGGCGACCGGTGCGGTGTTGGCGATCAGGACCGTGACCGCGGCCCGCAGGGCGGGCATGCCGAGGGTGACGAGCATGGCGCCGGTGATCGCGACGGGCGCGCCGAATCCGGCGAGTGCTTCGAGCATGCCGCCGAAGCAGAAGGCGATGAGCATCGCCTGGATCCGCATGTCGCCGTGACCGATCGAGTTGAAGATGCGCCGCAGATCCTCGAACCGGCCGCTGACGACGGTGAGTTCGTAGAACCAGATCGCAGTGATCACGATCCACATCACCGGGAAGAGCCCGAAGGTGATGCCCTGCAGGGCGGACAGGCCGGCCAGCGGCGCGGGCATCTCGAAGCCGATGATCGCGACGACGAGCGCGACGACGAGGGCGCCGAGTCCGGAATACCAGGCC
The DNA here is from genome assembly GCF_053345925.1 of Rhodococcus sp. C26F. Lineage (NCBI taxonomy): Bacteria > Bacillati > Actinomycetota > Actinomycetes > Mycobacteriales > Nocardiaceae > Rhodococcus > Rhodococcus sp. C26F. Next base: position 88,107 of record NZ_JBKFBA010000009.1, on the reverse strand, counting down.
TTGAGTTTGAAGCCGGCGAGCAGGACGAAGAAGGTCAGCAGCGGCGCAAGGCCCACGAGAGCCGATGCGGTGAGGCTGCCTGCGATGGCGTCAGTGGCGGGTGTGAATGTCACCGCCGATATCCGGGTTGCCACACGAAACTCCTGTGGTTGCGCCGCTGTTGGCGGCAGATGTGATTTCGACCGATGTGGTCAGACCACGTGAAAGTACACCATGGTCCGCGTCACAGTCGACCCGTGACGGAATTTGCGGTCACTGTCCGAAAATGTGCGGCGGATCTCCGGAACGTGTGGTTCAATGTGGTCAGACCACACCCCCGATGCGGAGATCTCCATGCGAATCGCCCTGTTCGCGACGTGCCTCGGCGACACGATGTTCCCGAAGGCCGTTTCGGCCACCGCCCTGCTCCTCACCCGGCTCGGGCACGACGTCGTCTTCCCCGAACGCCAGACCTGCTGCGGCCAGATGCACGTCAACACCGGCTACCAACCCGACGCGCTGCCGCTCGTCGAGAACTACGTCGACGCCTTCGACGACAGCAGCATCGACGCCGTCGTCGCCCCTTCCGGATCGTGCGTCGGATCCGTCCGTCACCAGCACGAAATCGTCGCCTCCCGTTACGGTTCCGCGTCGTTGTGCGGACGGGTCGACACCGTCAAGGCCAAGACGTACGAGTTGTCCGAATTCCTCGTCGACGTCCTCGGCGTCACCGACGTCGGTGCGTATTTCCCGCACCGGGTGACCTATCACCCCACCTGCCACTCGCTGCGGATGCTGCGGGTGGGGGAGAAGCCGCTCCAGCTGTTGCGGGCCGTGCGCGAGATCGACCTCGTCGAACTGCCCGAGGCCGACTCGTGCTGCGGATTCGGCGGCACCTTCGCGATCAAGAACGCCGAGACCTCCACCGCGATGCTCGCCGACAAACTGAGCAATGTCGCCGCCACCGGCGCCGAATACTGCAGCGCCGGCGACTCGTCGTGCCTGATGCACATCGGTGGCGGTCTCACACGACTGCGCACCGGTACCCGCACCATCCACCTCGCCGAGATCCTCGCCTCCGTGGAACCGGCCGTCGCCCCCAAGGGAGTGCCCGCGTGACCGCACTCGGTATGCCCGTGGTCCCGCCGCGTGGATCCGGAAATCTGCGCGGCATCAAGAAGTTTCCCGACGCAGCGCACCAGGAACTCGCGAACCCGCAGTTGCGCCGCAACATCGGCAAGGCCACCCACACCATCCGTGCCAAGCGACTGAATGTCACCGGGGAACTGCCCGACTGGGAGCAACTGCGCGACGCCGGCGCCGCTATCAAGACCGACGTGCTCAACCGTCTCCCGGAGTTGCTCACCCAGCTCGAGGAGGCGGTGACCGCGCGCGGCGGCGTGGTGCACTGGGCGGCCGACGCCGCCGAGGCCAACGCCATCGTCACCGAGCTGATCCGAAAGACGGGATCCGATGAGGTCATCAAGGTCAAATCGATGGCCACCCAGGAGATCGGGCTCAACGAGCACCTCGAGGAACAGGGGATCGCCGCCTACGAGACCGACCTCGCCGAGCTCATCGTCCAACTCGGCCACGACAAGCCCTCGCACATCCTCGTGCCCGCCATCCACCGCAATCGCGCCGAGATCCGCGAGATCTTCCTGCGTGAGATGCCGGACGTCGACCCCGACCTCGACGACAACCCCCGCCATCTCGCAGCCGCGGCACGAAAGTTCCTGCGACACAAGTTCATGACGGTGCCGGTTGCGGTGTCGGGCGCGAACTTCGGCATCGCCGAGACCGGCACCCTCGCCGTCGTCGAATCCGAGGGCAACGGCCGCATGTGCCTGACGCTGCCGCAGACGCTCATCACCGTCATGGGTATCGAGAAGCTGCTGCCCACCTTCCGCGACCTCGAGGTGTTCCTGCAGCTGCTGCCGCGCTCGTCGACCGGGGAGCGCATGAACCCCTACACCTCGATGTGGACCGGTGTCACCCCCGGCGACGGACCGCAGGAATTCCACCTCGTGCTGCTCGACAACGGTCGCACCGCCGCGCTTGCCGACGAGATCGGACGCGAAGCGCTGCACTGCATCCGGTGCTCGGCATGCCTGAACGTGTGCCCGGTCTACGAGCGCACCGGAGGCCACGCCTACGGCTCGACCTATCCGGGCCCGATCGGCGCCGTCCTCAGCCCTCAATTGGCTGGGATGGACGAACCCGACGACCCCAACGCCAGCCTGCCGTTCGCGTCGAGCCTGTGTGGTGCCTGCTACGACGCCTGCCCCGTCAAGATCGACATCCCGTCGCTGCTGGTGGAATTGCGCCACCAGAAGGTCGAACACGCCCGCTTCGGACCCGAGGCTGCGGCGATGAAGGCCGCATCGCTGGCCATGTCGTCCTCGCGACGCTGGACGGCCGCGCAGAAGGCCGCCGGTCTCGGCCGCGTCCTCGCCGGCAAGAAGGGGAAGATCACCAATCTGCCCGGTCCGCTCGCCGGCTGGACCGACGCTCGCGACATGCCGGCCCCGCCGAAACAGACCTTCCGGCAATGGTGGGCCTCCGACGAAGGACGTGCCGCACTCGCGAAGGCACGCGAGGAAGGACAGCAGCGATGAGCAGCCGCGACGCGATTCTCGGCCGGATCCGTTCGGCGCAGACCCTCGCACCGCCGGCGCCGGTCGAGGTGCCGCGCGACTACCGTCTCGGACGCACCCTGCCGGACGCCGAGCGCCGTGAGCTGCTGGTCGACCGGCTGGTCGACTACAAGGCCCACGTGCACGAGAGCACACCGGAGGATCTGCCCGTCGTACTGGCGAAGATTCTCACGGATCGTGGGGCGCGCCGCGTCGGAATCCCGGAGGGCCTGGATCGCTCGTGGCTGGCGGAGTTCGGTGGCGAGGTGATAATCGACTCCATCGACCGACCCGCAGCCGACCTCGGTGATCTCGACGGGGTCGTCACCGGCTCGGCCGTCACCTGCGCGGAGACGGGCACGATCTTCCTCGACGGCAGCCCCGACCAGGGGCGACGCGCGCTGACGCTCGTCCCCGACCTGCACGTGTGCGTGGTGGCGATGAGCGACGTCGAGGTGGGAGTGCCCGAAGCGCTGGCCCGGCTCGTCCCGGAACGGCCGATCACGATGATCAGTGGACCGTCCGCGACGTCGGACATCGAACTCGAACGCGTCGAGGGCGTGCACGGCCCCCGCACCTTGGAGGTGGTGATGATCGGATGACCGTGCTGACCGAGCGTGTCCGGCCACGACTCGGATGGCAACGGCATGCCGACTGCCGGACCTCCGACGAGTACTTCTTCTTCGCCCCGGAGGGCGAGCCACCGAGCATCCGCAGGCGGCGCGAGGTCGTCGCGAAACGCATCTGCGCGAACTGCCCGGTGCTGGCCGAGTGCCGCACCCACGCGATACTCAGCGGCGAACCGCACGGAGTGTGGGGTGGATTGTCGGAACACGAACGGCTGCAACACCTGAAGCACTGATCGCGTCCCGCGGGCCGCTCACGGAATCGAATGGGCGAACTCCACGATCAGCGCCGCCACCCGCGCGGGATGACCGAGCTGCGGCACATGCCCCGCGGCGAGCACTTCCAGGCGCGCGTGCGGTACGAGTGCCGCGACGGCCTGCGCGTCCTTCACCGGGACCACAGGATCGTGATCACCCCAGATCATCAGCGTGGGAACTCGTAGTTGCCGCAGCGCATCCGGGCGGATCCTGGTCTCGGGGCGGGTGCCGAACGGTGACAGGATCGCCTGCAACTCCCTAACGTTCGCAGCCCTCGCGACGGGATCGTGCGCCGCGTCGACGAGCGAGTCGAGCAGCTCGGGGTACCGCCGGATGGTCACGCCTTCGCCCACCGAGGACAGTAGGTGCAGCAGCATCCGTCGACCCGGTTTCACGATGCGGCCGAGCAGTTGCCCGAGTACAGGGGTCGCCATGACCCGGACATCGACGGGAATCCGAGCACCGGGCAGCAGCGGGACGGACCCGAGCATGACCACGCCCCGCACCCGCTCCGGACGATCGAGGGCGTACCAGACCGACCAGATCCCTCCGCCCGACGCCCCGACGAGAACCGCCGACTCGAGCCCGAGCCCGTCGAGCACGTCGTCGACGAATCCGACGGCATGCTGTCGGAGCCCGGTGCGGCGGAAGTCCGACGGATCGCTGAGACCGAACCCCGGCCGATCCACCAGGAACGAATGCACCGCCGTCGTGTGCTCGAGCAGCATCAGGTGCGACAACGACGAGGTGTTGTTGCCGTGCAGATGGACGACCGGCAGGCCGTCACCGTCCTCGACGACGTGTGCCCGGCCCGTCCGGGTCGGGACGAATCGGCTCCGACCACCGGCGTCCCGAACCATCCGGTCGTATCTGTTCTGCGCCCGAGTCGGGTGACCCGGTACGCGCGTCTGGGTGTTCATCGTGACCTCCGGACCTCGTCCTCGTCTTCACGATCCGTCGTCGAGCAGGGTGTGACCAGTTCGAACTTCGAACCCCACCAGGCCACCGGGCGGTGGGACACTCGGGGTGTGAGCGCGAGCGGATCCGCCGGGTACTGCTCTTTCACCAAGGCCATCGAACACCTCGGTGACCGGTGGAGTCTGCTCGTCGTACGGCAACTGGGAACCCTAGGGCCGCAGGGCTTCAACGACCTCGCCACCGGCCTGCCCGGCCGGATCTCGCGTTCGGTGCTTGCCGACCGGCTGCGCCGGCTGGAGATGCTCGGGGTGGTGTCCCGCTGCGAAGGTCCGCACCCGGCCTACCGTCTGACCGACGTCGGCCTCGGCTTGATGACACCACTCGGTGCGTTGCGCACCTGGGCGGAGACGTGGTTGCCGGACGATCCGGCGATGGTCGAACGCGACCCGGACGTCATGCTCGGCTGGCTGGCACAACGGGTGGATCGCGCGCACTGTCCGGTCCGGCCGGTCGTCCTCGAGTTCCGGCTCCACCAGACGTGCGACCGCCGGTACTGGCTCGTCGTTCAGCGCGGCGCACAACCGTACGGATGCCTCACCGATCCGCTGCTGGACCCGGCTCGCTACGTCTATCTCGAGTCGTCGATCCCGGCACTGCTGGCGCTCGCCCACGGTCGATGTGATTGGTCCTGTGCTCTCCGGGACGGTTCCGTCACGGCCGCAGGTGATCCCGCACTGATGTCGCGTGTGGGGGAATGGTTCCGGCCGGTCCCGGAGGGGGCGCACACGCGGTGACCGGATGCGATTTCGGTGTTCCCGACATCGCTCAGCACGGTCGGGAACACCGAAATCGAGAACGGCTACGCACCAGTGACGCGACCAGCACGGTCGAAATGGGGTAGTCGTCTACGCAGGCGCCGGTATCGGCCGGTTCCCATACTGATCCCGCGGGGTCCTCCCGCATCTCTTGTCACCCTTCGGATCAGAGGAACTCATCATGATGACGGACGATGCCGACGGCCCCGTCGAGGCCGAGACCACGGGCCGGCAAATCATCACTTTCACCGAGGACAGCACCCACGAGGAACGGGTCGCCGCACTCGAATCGATCAGCGGCGTGACCTCGATCGCGTCCAGCGACGAGACGGGACCGGAAGCGGTCCCCGCCGACGAACTCGAATCCGCCGACGCGACCGTCTTCGAACGACTCGGGGTGGCCGTCGCCGCGGTCGACGCGTCGCAGGTCGAATCGCTCGAGGAGGTCGCACGGCAGGATCCGGCGATCGTGGCCGTGGAACCCGAACATGTCGTCCATACCCTGGCGGCACCGCTGGCCATGGAGACACATCTGGCGGACGGCCGCAGGCACACCTGGGGTCTGCAGGCCACCCGTGCGCTCGCGTCGCAGTTCGATGGCTCCGGCGTTCGGGTGGCCGTGCTCGACACCGGATTCGACCTGAACCATCCCGACTTCGCGGGCCGGACGATCATCAGCAAATCGTTCATCGCAGGCCAGGCGGTCCAGGACGGGAACGGACACGGCACCCACTGTGTCGGCACGTCCTGCGGACCGAGGAATCTACCGAACGCGCGAGGCTACGGCGTCGCGCCGAAGGCGGCGATCTTCGTCGGGAAGGTGCTGAGCAATCAGGGCAGTGGGTCCGACTCCACAATCCTTGCCGGGATCGAGTGGGCGTTGGCCAACGGGTGCCAGGTCGTCTCGATGTCTCTGGGCGCCAACGTTCCTCAACCGGTGATGGCCTACGAGGCCGTCGGACAGCGCGCACTGGCTGCCGGGACGCTGATCATCGCTGCTGCGGGGAACAACGCTCGTCGGCCGGCGGACCCCGGATTCGTCGGAAGTCCCGCGAACTCGCCGTCGATCATGGCGGTCGCGGCACTGGCGTCCGACCTGAGGATGGCGGCGTTCTCGGCCAGGGCCACCGTGGTTCCGGGCGGTGCGATCGACATCGCCGCACCCGGTGTCGACGTGTACTCGTCGTGGCCGATGCCGGACCGCTACAACACGATCAGCGGCACGTCCATGGCCACGCCGCACGTGGCCGGATTGGCGGCGCTCATCGTGCAGAGCACAGCGAAGACCGGGAAGGAACTCTGGAAGACGCTGGTCGACGGGGCCGAGGTGCTGCCGTTGCCGCAGACCGACGCAGGCGCGGGGTTGGCCACCGCACCGTGAGTCGGTGCCCGATGCGCAGGATCTCCGTCGTCCTGGCGGTGTTGTCGGTCGTAGTCCTGGTGTCGGCGACGGCCTGCTCGCACGACGCCACGAATCCGCAACGGGGAAGCACCTCGGAGGGCGGGGAGACATCCATGGTCGAAACACCGCGAGAGCACCTGGTCGTCCTTGCCTCCGAGCAGGCCGACGCGGCGGTTGCCGACATCGAGGCGATGGCCTCGGTGACCCAGTTGCTCCGGCCACGGCTGCTCCTCGTCCTCGCGGATCCTGATGTGAGGGAGGGTATTCGAAGAACTCCAGGAGTCCTCGGCGTCTACGACACTGCTCCCGACGGCGAGCCACTCGGCCTGTCGCTCGAGGAGCAGTTGTTCGTGGACGCCTGGGTGGCCCGACACGCGCCGAAGACGCGCCCCGGCGAGGGCTCGAACTGGGACACTCCCGGATTCGAACCGCCGGACATCCCCGGCCGGTGACTCGCACCGGACCGGTTTGCACACATTTTCGACATCAGGAGCATGACATGACCGGCGACCTGAACATCACGGAACGCGTCGTACGTGCAGACGACGTACGCGCAGCCGATCCGAGCGACGAGGCACAGGAACGAACGATCCACCGCTACGGGCGGATCTCCATCCTTGCCGCTCCGGGGGAGTCCGCGGAGGAATCCGTCCCGGAGATCAGAGACATGCGGGACCTCGTCGACGACCCCACCGAGGTCGAGACACTGGGCCTCGCGGCGCAACGGTTGCGGCAATCCGCCGACTACCGGCGGGCGAAGGAGAACCGACCCCGCGACGGTCGAGAGTGGGACATGGGGGACTGCACGTCGGTCGTGCCCGTCCCGCCCCAGGTGGCAGAGAGCGACAGCGAGCAGGAAGCGGGCCCGACGAGTTCCTATCTCGAGGGGTCGGTGGCGGTCGGCATCGTCATCGTTCAGGGACCGACTGCGGCATTGAGCTTCTCCGAGGCCGAGGTGGTGAAGGTGATCGCCGAGGTCCAGAACGGTCTGGGATGGCTCGCCACCGCAAACCCCTTGGCGGGCATCTCCTTCTCGTACGACATCCAGAACGTGAACCTGAGTGTGCAGGCGGACCCGTCCGCTGCCGACCTCGAGGCGCTCTGGCGTGATCCGGCGATGGGCGCGCTGGGCTACAGTGCCGACTGGAACGGCGTGGGTGCCTACGTCGAGGACATCCGCAGCCGTTACGGAACCCGCTGGACGTACTGCGCCTTCTTCACGAAGTATCCGCTTGGTCACTTCGCGTACGCGGGTGCGCCACGGGTCGTCATGGACTACAACAACGACGGTTGGGGCCCGGACAACATCGACCGGGTGTTCGCGCACGAGACCGGGCACATCTTCGGCTGCCCGGACGAGTACGCGGACAGCGGGTGCACGTGCGGCGGTGCCTTCGGACGATACGGACTCGCCAACGGCAACTGCGAGAACTGCGCGGCCGAAGGTGGCGTCCCGTGCCTGATGAAGGGCAACACGTTCACCGTCTGCGGCTTCACTCCCGGGCACCTCGGATGGGCGCCGCAGCTCGCCGTCAACAATTTCGGGTACAACGCCGGATCGTGGCGCACCGATCGGCATCCGCGGTTCCTCGCCGACACCACGGGCAACCGCCGGGCGGACATCGTCGGATTCGGTGATGCCGGTGTGTACGTGTCGCGCTCTCAGCCCAACGGACGCTTCGAGACACCACGCCTCGTCGTCAAGGACTTCGCCTACCAGGCCGGTGGATGGCGGGTGGACCGGCATCCGCGGTTCCTGGCGGATACGACCGGGGACGGCCGGGCGGACATCGTCGGGTTCGGCGACGCCGGGGTGTATGTCTCGCGGGCGCAAACGGACGGGTCGTTCGGTCCGGTGACGAAGGTGGTCGCCGATTTCGGCTACGTTGCCGGTGGGTGGCGGGTCGAGCGGCATCCGCGGTTCCTGGCGGATACGACTGGGGACCGTCGGGCCGATATCGTCGGTTTCGGTGATGCAGGGGTGTACGTGTCTCGGGCGCAGGCCGATGGGTCGTTCGGTCCGGTGACGAGGGTGGTCGCCGATTTCGGCTACGTTGCCGGTGGGTGGCGGGTCGAGCGGCATCCGCGGTTCCTGGCCGACACCACGGGTGACGGCCGGGCGGACATCGTCGGTTTCGGCGACGCCGGGGTGTATGTGTCCCGGGCACAGGCGGACGGGACGTTCGGACCGGTCACGCGCGTCGTCGACGACTTCGGGTACAACGCGGGTGGTTGGCGCGTGGAGCGGCATCTACGGTTCCTCGCGGACACCACCGGGGACGGCCGGGCCGACATCGTCGGATTCGGCGAGGCGGGCGTGTACGTCTCACTGGCTCGAGCCGATGGGACGTACGGGCCGGTCACGCGCGTCGTCGACAACTTCGCCTACAGCGCCGGAGGATGGCGGATCGATCGGCACCCGCGGTTCCTGGCGGACACCACCGGGGACGGTCGCGCGGACATCGTCGGATTCGGCAATGCCGGCGTCTACGTGTCGCGCGCACTCGGCAACGGCGGGTTCGACGCGCCCGGATTGATCGTCACCAACTTCGGTTACGACGCCGGTGGGTGGCGAGTCGACCAGCATCCGCGGTTCCTGGCGGACACCACAGGTGACGGTCGCGCCGACATCATCGGGTTCGGCAGCGCCGGTGTGTGGCTGCACAGATCGTGACCGTACTCGAACGAGGGGTTCCGGCCGATGCGACGCCCCGGCCGGAACCCCTCGTCCACGTCTGTTCCGATCCCAGCAGACGTGCCGTCGCAGCGACGTTCGTGCGCAGGATCTCGTCGCCGAGCCGTACCCACCGCGCTCCTGTTCGTGCTGCGGTGGCGAGTGCCTCCGGCTGTCGGGCGTCGAACAGCATCAGGTTCATGGTTGCCCCGATTCGAACGTGAGGGTCTCGTCGTCGACGGAGAGCACCGTGTGCACATGTGGATTCGGGTCCGCCTCGGGAAGGACGGTGCGGACACGACCGTCGCCCAGGTCCTGCCACTGTCCGACCCGCGCGCGACCACGATCATCGGGACCGCCGTCGTATTCGACGTAGGTGCCGTCCTGCCGGAACTCGAATCCGGGTCGTCCGCGCGAGCGAGGAAACGGAAACCCGCGAGGGCGGTAGACCCTCGCGGTGTCGGTGTCCTCCTCGTACGAATGGAACCAGGTACCGATGATCGAAGACGGTTCGCTCACAGTTCGTCCTGACGAGTCCGTGGTGGGTGCTCAGCCGGCACGGTCCAGGATTCCGCCGATCCGATCGAGAAGCGACCGGAGCGACGCGATCTGACGTCGCAACTCGTCCACCTCGCCGTCGAGCGACGCAAGCGCTCCGGTCTCGGCGGGTGTCTCACCGTTGCCGGACGGCCCGAGTGCGAGCGATTCCGCCCGGGCCGGTTCCAGCGCCCCTAGCAGGAACGAGGCACGCGGTCCTTCCAGGCACGCTCGCATGCGGAGCGCCTGCCCGGCGGTGAACATGAACATCGCCTCGTCGTCGGTGTAGTCCATGTAGTTCATGAACATGTCGCCGTGTGGACCGTTGTTGCAGGTCACCCGCGGATATCGCGGCTTGCCGAAGTTGTGGCCCGCCTGATTCGGGGTGTCGTCGACGAAGTCGGTGCCCGAGCAGCCATCGCCGTCGTCGCCCCAGATGTGGCGCAGGCTCAACCAGTGACCGATCTCGTGTGTCGCGGTGCGACCGAGATGGAAGGGAGGTCGCGCTGTGCCGGTGGTCCCGAAGCACGAGTGGGCGATGACGACACCGTCGGTCGCTGCCGGTCCGCCGGGGAACTGGGCGTAGCCGAGGATCTGGCGACCGATCGAATCGCGAAGGTCGTCGCACAGCCAGATGTTGAGGTAGTCGTCGCTCGGCCAGGGGTCGGCGCCGCCCGTGTCGGACGACTTGATGTCGTCCTCGTCCGCCGTGAAGAACTCCTTCGTCGTCGGGGACCTGGTGATCCCGTCGGTCGGTGCGCCGTCCGGATCGACGGTCGCGAGCCGGAATTCGACCTGGATGTCGGCGACGAGGTCCTTCCAGACCTTCGGCACCTTCGTACGGTCGGGGTTGGTGGCGCGGAAGTCCCGGTTGAGGGCGTCGATCTGGCTCCGGATCTGGTCTTCACCGATGTTCTGGGACGGCGACGCGGGATCATGCACGACGTGAACGACGACCGGAATGCTCACGACACCTGTCGGGGCCGGTGCGCGCCGTCCTGTCCGGTAGGCGAACACCCGGTTCTCGAACATCTCGCAGCGCTGCTTGTAGCTGGGGCTCTGCAACAGCAGTTTGTGATGCACAGCCATCGTTCCGCACACCTCGCGGGTCGATGGGGAGTCCAGGTCGGCCATGACGGATCCTTTCCTGATCCGGAAGCGGCGTCGAATGAAGCATCACGCTCGGGTGCTGCGGAATCATGCGTAGCGGACTACTCGAAAGTCCTCCCTTCGGACGTGCCCATCACGTGTGCGTCGGCGAATCGGCCTCCACCCCCAGGCAGTCTGCCACCCGGACGCGCCGATTCCGGGAACGCTCGAGCGTGCCGATGTCGAGCGACCCGACCTGCTTGTCCGTCCGCTATTCCACGCCGTATATTCGGCGCCGACTATTCGAGGCGAACCAGTCGCAGAATCGCAACGCCTCCCGACGATCGAAGGAAATCGAGACCGGTGTCCGATCAGCCCCGCATCCCCGTCCTGACGCCTATGGCGGTCGCGGTACTCGGGTTGCTCGAGGAACGGCCGATGCATCCCTACGAGATGCACCAGCTTCTGCTCAGGCGTCGTGAGGACAACCTGATCAAGCTCCGGCCGAGCTCGCTGTACCACACCGTTTCCCGTCTCGCGGAAAGCGGACTGATCCGGCAGGAGGGCACCGAACGCGCAGGTAATCGGCCCGAGCGGACGACCTACAGCATCACCGAGGCCGGTGCCGCGACCGTGCGGGCCCGCCTCGCCGAGATCATCCGACGCCCGGTGCGGGAGTATCCGATCTTTCCCCTCGGCCTCGCCGAATCGCACAACCTTCCGGCCGACGAGGTCGTCGTCCTCCTCGGCGAGCGCATCGACACGCTCGAGGAGGAACTTGCCGAATTCGACGCGATCCGCACGTGGGCCGCGGACAACGGCGTGCCGCGTCGCTACTGGGTGGCCGTCGACTTCCTCCGGGACAGGACCGCCCACGAAGCGGAGTGGCTTCGTGGACTGATCGAGGAGATCCGCGACGGCTCCCTGGTGTGGCAGAGCGTCGATGCCGCCGATCGACGACTTCCGGACCCGCCCCGTGATCTCGGCCGCGACTGGGGTGCGGCGCTGACGGACGAGACTCTCGCCGAACTGCGGAGGAGCAGTGCGGGAAGTAGCGGTCCCGGTCGGCCGTAGCGCAACGACCGAACCGGGACACCTTGACCCAATAGATCGCCGGTCGTGCTCGACCGGTACGAACAGGAACGAAATCGATGAAAACCGAACGTAATCCGTGGTGGGGCCTGTCGGCCCTGGTGGTCGGGTTCTTCATGATCCTGCTGGATCTGACCATCGTCGCGGTGGCCAACCCGGCGATCATGGCCGACCTGCAGGCCGACATCAATCAGGTCATCTGGGTGACCAGCGCCTATCTGCTCACCTATGCGGTGCCCCTGCTGTTCACCGGTCGTCTCGGCGACCGGTTCGGACCCAAGCACGTCTATCTCGCGGGCCTGGTGGTGTTCACCGCGGCGTCGCTGTGGTGCGCAACCTCCGGCACCATCGAAATGCTCATCGCCGCCCGCGCCGTCCAGGGACTCGGCGCGGCGCTGATGACGCCGCAGACGATGGCGATCATCACCCGCACCTTCGCGCCCGACAAGCGTGGCGCCGCCATGGGTCTATGGGGCGCGGTCGCCGGTCTGGCCTCGCTGCTCGGGCCCCTCGTCGGCGGTGTGCTGGTCGACTGGCAGGGCTGGAACTGGATCTTCTACATCAACGTCCCGGTCGGCATCATCGCCTTCGTGCTGGCGGCATGGCTGGTGCCCAGTCTCGAGACCCAACCGCACAAGTTCGACGTCGTCGGCGTGATCCTCAGCGGCGTCGGACTGTTCCTGTTGGTCTTCGGAATCCAGGAAGGTTCCAGCCGCGACTGGGACGTATGGACCTGGACGATGATCGTCGCGGGTATCGCGGTGATGGTGCTGTTCGTCTTCAACCAGGCGCGCAACAAGGGCGAACCCCTCGTGCCGTTGGCCCTGTTCCGCGACCGGAACTTCTCGATGTCGAACATCGCGATCTCGTCGATGGGCGCAGCCATGACCGCCCTGATGGTTCCGGCCTACTTCTATCTCGAGACGGTCCGCGGATTCTCGCCCACGAAAGCCGCCCTGATCTTCGCCCCGATGGCGATCGTCACCGGTCTGACGGCACCGCTCATCGGCAAGTTCTCCGACCGGATGCCGCCCCGGGTGCTGCCCACCGTCGGCTTCACGCTCTTCTCCGCGACGATCTTCGGCTTCGCGGTGCTCATGACGCCGGACAGCCCCATCGTGCTGTTCCTGCTCATCGCCGGTATCGCCGGCGTGTCCAACTCGTGCATCTGGGCACCGCTGGCCTCCACCGCCACGCACAACCTGCCCATCCATCAGGCGGGCGCCGGTGCCGGCATCTACAACACCACCCGCCAGGTCGGTTCGGTGCTGGGCAGCGCCGCGATCGGTGCCTTGATCTCGTCCTTGATGGCCGCGCAGGGACTCGGTGAGGTGCAGGCCGGTGAAGGCGGCGGAGCCACGATGGGAGCCGCTCTCCCGGAGCAGATCGCCGAGAAGTTCAGCACCGCGCTGAGCCAGTCGATGCTGCTGCCCGCGTCGGTTCTGATCATCGGGATCGTGGCGTCGGCGATGTTCGTCGGTCACGCGTCGTCGCAGCGGAAGGCGCAGGCCGGAGCTTCGCCGGATCGCGCAGAGGTCACCGGCTGAGCCGGGTTCGTATGTAGTGGCCGGTCGCCACGAACGGAAGAACGCTCCCACCGAGCAGGACTCGGTGGGNGGGAGCGTTCTCGCATGCTGGGGTGTGGTCAGCCGTAGTGGCAGACGTAGCTGACGGCCTCGGTGACCTCGATGTCGAACGACGAGTCGCCGGGCACCGAGAAGGAGTCGCCTGCACCGTAGGAGGTCCAGTCCTCGCTGCCGGCCAACCGGACGCGGCACGCGCCGCTGTGCAGCTCCATGACCTCCGGTGCAGCGGTGCCGAAGTTCAGGGTCGCGGGCAGGATCACGCCGGCCGACTTGTGGGTTCCATCCGCCAGATGGAAGTTGTGGCTGACGCACTTGCCGTCGAAGTAGACGTTGGCACGCGGGTCGAGCGTCACGTTGGCGTAGGTCGAAGTCGGCTCACTCATGAGCTGGAGCGTAGCGAGGCGGGTGCAGGTCGTCGGTCGTCGGGGTCGGTGTGCGCCTGTCCGTCGCGAGGTGTATCTCAGACAACCTTCACGGAATCGACGATGTCGAGATAGTGCTGGTTGTACATCACCGCGAGCACGTTGCCGAACGGGTCGACGACCGAGGCGGTGACGAACCCGGGGCCGCGTTCGGTGATGTCCTCGTGCGTGGTGGCTCCGAGCGACAGGAGCCGCTCGTAGGTGGCCTCGACGTCGTCGACCGCCCAGTAGGTGAGCGTCGCGCCGGTGTCCGAACCGGTCCGGTGCGGGGGCGCGAACCGGCGGTCGATGAATCCGAGCTCGTGCTGGAAGTCGCCGATCCGGAACTCGACGTAGACCGGTGCTCCGTCGACCTCGCGTACGAAGTACGGCTCGACACCGAGCAGTTCGGTGTACCAGTCGATGGCGGCACGCAAGTCGTCGACGATGTAGTTGGTGGTGGTGAGTCCTCGCAACATGACGGTCGTTCCTCTCGCTGGTCTTCTGGGAACAACTCTCGCAGTCAAAGTGCTCATCGACTGAGCACTTTTTTCGGAATAGTTGGGGTATGCGCGCAGACCGGCTCGTCGCGGCCCTGTTGTTCCTCCAACAGCGCGGACGGGTGACCGCGGCCGACCTCGCGGAGGAACTCGAGGTATCGGTGGCGACGGTCCGCCGCGACCTCGAAGCGCTGTCGACGGCAGGTATTCCCGTCTATCCGCAGCCGGGACGCGGAGGCGGGTGGTCGCTCGTCGGCGGTGCCCGGACCGACCTCAGCGGATTATCGGCCACCGAGACCCAGGCGCTGTTCCTCGTCGTCGGGCCGGCGGCGTCCGTGTCGGCGGAGGCGAAGACCGCACTTCGCAAGCTCGTTCGCGCCCTGCCGCAGACCTTCCGGGCCGACGCCGAAGCGGCTGCCGGTGCGGTGATGAGCGACCGGACCGGTTGGAGCGGGCTCGACCGTCCGCGACCCGAGATCGTCGACCTGCTGCAGACCGCGGTGGTGCGCCGACGGAGGGTCCGGTTCACCTACACGAATGCCGTGCGGGAGCGATCGGAGCGCGTCGTCGACCCATGGGGACTCGTCGACAAGGACGGGCACCTGGTATCTCATCGCCGGCACCGAACGAGGGCAGCGCACCTTCCGCGTCGACCGGATCAGCGAGGCCGAACCCGCCGAAGACACCGCGGAACGTCCCGACGACTTCGAACTCGAGCGGGCGTGGGACGAGGTGGTCGGGCGGGTCGAGCAGAAGCGCTCGCGCACGTGGGCGACGGTGCTCATCGGAACCCGGTATGTGCCCATCCTGCGGAGCCACTTCGGCCGGCACTGCCACGTCGACGACGAACTCGACGACGGACGCAGCCGGGTGCGGATCGCAGCCCCGACCCCGCTCGACATCGCGCGGAATCTCGCCGGGTGAGGCGCGATGGTCGAGGTGCTCGAGCCGGTCTCGGTGCAGGAGGAATTGGCGCGGATCGGAGCTGAGCTCGCCGACCGCTACACCCGCTGACCGCAGAGTGTGTTCGGCGGAAGGTTCACACCGCAGAAGTGAGGCTCACAACCCGCAGGGTCGACCACCAGGGTTGTGAGCCTCGCTTTTCGGTTGTGGACCTTCCGCGGGATACGTCTTGCATCCGGAAACGAGGTCTGCTTAGACTCACCTAAGTTATGGGGCATAACTTAAGCGCTTCGGGGGAGAGGATCGGGTGGCTCAGCTGGGCAGACGCGCGCGCAAGATCGACCTCGACGACATCGTCCGGGTCGGTCGCGCGCTCGGCATGCAGCAGCTGAGCCTCAACGCCGTCGCCTCCAGGCTCGGGGTGTCCGCGGCCGCGCTGTACCGGCACGTGGACGGCCGCTGGGGTCTCGAACGGCTCGTGGGGGAGAGCATCCTCGGCGACCTCGTGCTCCACCACGATCCCCACCACACGGTCGAACGGCACCTGTTGTCCTTCGGGTTGCAACTGCGGGCGTTCGTGCTCGACCACCCCGGTCTCGGCACCTACATGCAGACCCTGTTCCCACGCGGCGACGCGGGACGTCGCCTCATGGCCGACGAGATCGCGGCACTGTGCCGTGCCGGATACAACCCGGACGTGGCGGTGTCGGTCGCGAGCGTCGTCGCGGGATCGACCATCAACACCACTGTCGCCGAGGAAACCCAGCGGCTGCGCGTCGAGGGCCTCGACGAACAGCGCCGAGACATCAACGAGCAACTCGACACCGACGACCGGCTCGCCGAGGCCCACCGTGAACTCCCAGCCGTCGACGCCGGGGAGTTCTCCAAGCTCGTTCTCGCCACCACGATTCGTGGACTCGTAGCGGTCGCTCCACTGGGGCGGCCCTTGGAAGAAGTGGTCGCCGATCTCGCGGCGACAGGATTGGGGAAGTGATGGCTCGCCGTGGATTTCAGGGAGTGATGATGCGCGGGTTCGGCGCCCGTGATCACGACGCCGTGGTCACGGGCACCGAACAGATCGCGCCGCACTTCCGACGGGTGCGCATGTCGTCCCCGTCGTTGTTCGAGGACGCCGTTCCCGGACCGACCGCGTGGATCCGGATCTGGTTTCCCGACCCCGACGGGTCGGACACCGAATACCAACGCGGATACACCTTCTCGGAATGCGATCCGGAGACCGGGGACTTCGCCGTCGATTTCGTCCTGCACGAACCGGCCGGGCCGGCGTCGACGTGGGCGCAACGAGCCGAACCCGGCGACGTCATCAGCGTCACCTCGTTCGGGTCGCGCGGCTTCGACATCCCCGACGAACTTCCTGCCGGTTACCTGCTGATCGGCGATTCTGCGTCGATCCCCGGCATCAACAGCATCATCGAGGCACTACCGCGCGACGTCGCGATCGAGCTGTATCTCGAGAAGCACGACGACAACGACGAACTCATCCCCATGCCGGACCACCCGCTGCTGCGCAAGCATTGGGTGCCGCGCCGCGACCACGAATCGTTCGCCGCCGCCGTCGAGGACCGCGACTGGTCGAACTGGTACGCATGGGTGGCGCCGGAATCGAACTCGCTCAAACACCTGCGCACGCGATTGCGCGACGAGTTCGGTTTTCCCAAGTCCGAGGTCTACGCCCAGGCGTACTGGCACGACGAACGCGCCATGGGCAAGGAGCGCACTCACGAGACCGAACCGGCCCGGTCGGAGACCGCTCCGCCGAGCCCTGAACCCGAGACCACAACCGCACGCGGCACGTGGCGGGCCCAGGGTGGGGGTCGGCTCCTCGCGCCGCTGAAGCGGACACTCATCGCCGCCGGGGTGCTGCAGGCCGTCATCACGCTGATTCAGCTCGCGCCGTTCGTGCTGCTCACCGAACTGGCCCGCCGCCTGCTCGCCGGAGCGCCGAACTCGGAACTGTGGTTCGTCGGGTTCTGGGCGATCGGACTCACCGCGGCGGGCACGCTGCTCGCAGCCGCACTGAGCCTGTGGCTGCACCTCGTCGACGCCCGCTTCGAACGCGACCTGCGGCACCGTCTGCTCGGCACGCTGTCGACCGTTCCACTCGGCTGGTTCACCGCCCGCGACTCCGGGCAGGTCAAGCGCGTCGTCCAGAACGACACGCTGTCGCTGCACTACCTGGTGACCCACGCCGTGCCCGATGCGGTCGCCGCCGTCGTCGCACCCGTCGCGGTGCTCGTCTACCTGTTCGCCGTCGACTGGCGACTCGCCCTGGTGCTGTTCCTGCCGATCCTCGTCTACCTCGTGCTGATGACCGTCATGATGTCGCAGTCCGGGCCGCGCACAGTGCAATCCGCGCGGTGGGCCGAACGCATGGACGGCGAAGCCGCCGCCTACCTGGACGGGCAGCCCGTGATCCGGGTCTTCGGAGGCGCGGCCGCGTCGACCTTCCGCGCGCGGCTGGGGGAGTACGTGCGGTTCCTCGCGGACTGGCAGCGACCGATGGCCGGCAAGAAGACCCTCATCGACCTCGCCACCCGACCCGCGACGTTCCTGCTGCTGCTCACCGCACTCGGCACCGCGCTGATCACCGCGGGAAGCATGGCACCGGCAACGCTGCTGCCATTCCTGTTCCTCGGCACCACCTTCGGTTCCCGTCTGCTCGGCCTCGGCTACGGACTCGGGGGCCTGCGCGACGGGATGCTCGCCGCACGTGGCATCCAGGCGGTCCTCGACGAGCCGGAACTGCGCACCGCCGATCGGACCGGCGTGCAGATCCGCGACGCCTTCACCGCCGTGGAGTTCGACGACGTCCGGTTCTCCTACCGCCCCGGCGTTCCCGTCATCGACGGGGTGTCGCTCACCCTCGCATCGGGCACCGTCACCGCTCTCGTCGGACCGTCCGGATCGGGGAAGTCGACCCTGGCGGCGCTGCTCGCCCGCTTCCACGACCTCGACAGCGGCAGCATCCGCATCTTCGGGCGCGACATCCGGGAGATGACCACCGATGAGCTGTACCAGCAGGTCGGCTTCGTGTTCCAACAGACGCAGCTCGTGCACGGGACGGTGCGCGAGAACATCGCGCTCGCCGTCCCCGACGCCACCGACGAGATGATCGAGGAAGCCGCCCGCGCCGCCTACATCCACGACCGGATCATGGCGTTGTCCGAGGGATACGACACCGTCGTCGGTGCGAACACACCGCTATCGGGCGGTGAACAGCAACGGATCACCATCGCCCGCGCGATCCTCGCCGACACCCCGATCCTCATCCTCGACGAAGCCACCGCCTATGCCGATCCCGAATCGGAGTACTTCGTTCAGCGCGCCCTCGACCGGCTCATGGAGGGACGCACGGTGCTCGTCATCGCACACCGCCTGCACACCGTCACCGGTGTCCACCGCATCGCGGTCCTCGATCACGGCCGTGTCGTGGAGACCGGCACCCATCACGAACTGTTCGCTGCCCGCGGCCGCTACCGGAAGCTGTGGAATGCGGCGACGGCACCGTCCGCTCTCGTCACCCCCGTTCAGGAGACGGCCCGATGATCCGCACCCTGTTCTCGCTGCTTCCCCCGGGTAGCCGCACTCTCGTCGTCGCGCATTTGGCGCTCACCGTCGTCGGTGTGGTGCTGCGCGCGGCCGGCGTGGTCGTGCTCGTGCCGCTGGTCGGGGCGTTGTTCGGTCCCGATCCCGGCGACGCGTGGCCGTGGCTGGGTGTCCTCGCGCTGCTGACGATTCTCGGCTGGATCGTCGACGGCCTCGCTGCGCGACGCGGCTTCGACCTCGGGTTCGGTCTGCTGGCGAACGGTCAGAGCGAGGTGTCCGAACGCATCGCGCGCATCCGCCTCGCGTGGTTCTCGAGCGAGAACACCGCGACGGCGCGGCAGGCGATCGCGGCGACCGGACCGGATCTCGTCGGCATCATCATCTACCTGGTGACACCCGCAATCGGCGCGGTGCTGCTGCCGTTCGCGATAGCCGTTGCGCTGATACCCATCTCGTGGCCGCTCGCCGTTGCTGCGCTCGTCGGTATCCCGCTGCTCGTCGGCGCGTACTCCCTGTCCGTGCGGTTGTCGCGCCGAGAGGAACAGGTGGCGTCCGACAGCAATGTCGAGCTGACCGAACGCATCGTCGAGTTAGCCCGCACCCAGCAGGCACTGCGGGCGGCGCGACGCGCCGAACCCGCGCGCAGCCTCGTCGGGGAGGCGCTCGCGAAACAGCATGCGGCGACCGGTCGTCTGCTGCTCGTGCAGATCCCCGGTCAGGTCGTGTTCAGCATCGCGAGCCAGCTCGCGCTGGTGATCCTCGCCGGCACGGTCGTCTTGTCCACGGTCCGCGGCGACGTCGACATTCCGGAGGCGATCGCCCTGATCGTCGTCATCGTGCGCTACCTCGATCCGTTCACCACGCTCGGCGACATCTCGGGTGGCATCGAGGCATCGCTGGCGACCCTCCGCCGGATCCGTGAGGTGCTTACCGCGCCGACCGTCGACGATGCGGGCACTTTGACCGTCACCGGGCGCGCACCGCGTATCGAACTGCGGGGTGTCGGATTCTGGTACGACACGAACACGCCGGCCGTTCTCGAAGGCCTCGACCTCACCCTCGAACCCGGCACGACGACCGCGATCGTGGGTCCGTCCGGTTCGGGTAAGAGCACGGTGCTCGCGTTGCTCGCCGGTCTGGTGACGCCGCGGGTGGGGCAGATTCTCGTCGACGGCGTCGACATCACCGAACTCGATCCCGCCTCGCGTCGCGCCCTGACCAGCATGGTGTTCCAGGAGCCGTACCTGTTCGACGGGACCATCCGCGAGAACATCCGCGTGGGTGACCCGGAGGCCGACGACGCTGCAGTCGAGAATGTAGCTCGGTTGGCGCGCGTCGACGACATCGTGAACCGGTCGCCGGACGGCTGGGACACGCGGGTCGGTGAGGGTGGTTCTGCGCTGTCGGGCGGAGAACGCCAGCGCGTCTCGATCGCACGCGCACTGCTGAAGCCCGCGCCGTTGCTCCTCCTGGACGAAGCGACGAGTGCGCTGGACACCGAGAACGAAACGGCGGTCGT
Source organism: Rhodococcus sp. C26F (assembly GCF_053345925.1). Taxonomy (NCBI): domain Bacteria; kingdom Bacillati; phylum Actinomycetota; class Actinomycetes; order Mycobacteriales; family Nocardiaceae; genus Rhodococcus; species Rhodococcus sp. C26F. The sequence goes on along the minus strand of NZ_JBKFBA010000009.1, from coordinate 67,605 downwards.
GCAGGCGCTCGGGGCAGATCCGGTGTCGCGCACGCGGGTGATCGTCGCGCACCGGCTCGCCAGCATCCGGACTGCTGATCGGGTGGTGTTCCTCGAAGCCGGCCGGATTGTGGAGGACGGCGCGGTCGACGAATTGCTTGCCGCGGGTGGGCGATTCGCGGACTTCTGGACGCAGCGGGATTCGGCGTCGGCGTGGCAGATCGGAGCGGCGGCATCGGGTGGGAGGCACGCGTGGAGGCCGTGAACGCGGAGACGAACAGCCGGGACTCCGGCGGAGTTCGGCAAGGTTGTCGCCACACAGGACCCGTGGCTGCTACATCGAACCGACTTTTGTCGCCGGTGGAACTCTGTGGCGAGTGGAGATCTCCACCTCGCCGAAGGTCTTCACCGTTCGGCTTGTTGCCCCGATGTCGACGTGCTACGCCTGAACGGTAGGGGACAAGGGGGTCCGGATGACGTCTGCTGCATACCGCGTCGGAGCGGGTGAACCGGTGCTGCTTCTGCACGGATTCACGCTCTCACATCATGTATGGCACGGTGTGGCACACGACCTGGCGAGTGACTACGACGTGTTGGCGATGACGATGCCCGGGCACGGGTGGCGTTGTTCGCCGGCGACAAGGCCCGGATGGGGGATGTGTTCTACAACAGTGTCGGTCCGCGCCGACGTGGCGATCGACCGGTGGATCAAGGAAACCGAAGGTGAGCACCATGAGTGACAAGCGCACATTCCGTCGCGGCAACGACCGGATCGCCCAGTTGACTGCGAAGACCGCGATTGCTGAGCAGGTCGAGCAAATCCGTGGCGAGACCGCACAGATGAATCGGATCTACGTGGAGACTCTTGCCGATATCCGTAAAGCCGGGGCGTTGACGCAGACCGATGTGGCCAACGCGTTGGGGGTCGAGGAGGCGGCGGTGTCGAAGATCGAACGCCGCAGTGATCTGTTGTTGTCGACGCTGCGGGAGTATCTGGCAGCGACCGGTGCGGAGCATCCACGGATCGTGGTGGAGAAGGACGGTGTGGAGGTCAGTCTTGATCTGGATGCCTTCATTAGCTGAACGCGGTGTCAACGGCGGATTAGAACTGGTTCTTGCCCACTTTGCGTGATGGTGCAACACGTGGCTCAGCGCAGAACCGTGCCGATTCCGCCGGGCAGACTTCGAGCATGGACCGGAACCGAGGCACCGGAACCGAGGGCTGCCACGAGCGGCACGTGAAATTTGACCCGGTGCGGTTGCTCAGTGACGGTGTGTGTCGACGTCGGGCACGAGTGGACGAGCCGTCCAGTCCGGGGGCCAGGGTGCTGCTGTGAATGCGGTTGGTTCGTCGAGGTCGGGGACTGGGCGGCTGGTGTGACCGCCGAAGGACGTGCGGATCGACAGGCGGCGGGCATCGACGTGGACGTGAAGGGAGCCGTCGACGACCGACAGCACCGATGTGTCCATTTCTTCGAGCAGGGTGGCGGATCCGTGGTCGCAGCCGTCGCATCCGCAGTCGGGGATCGATGCCAGTCGTACCGCCGGGTCGCCCGCGGCGACTGTGACGGTGACGATGTGGTCGTTATCGACCGGTGTGTGCGTGGTCAGCACCAAGGGGACCGCGTCCTCGGCGACAGGCCCGAGGATGGTGTCGGTTCCGCCACTGTCGTGGGGGCGCAGGGCCCCCTCGACGTGTGCGGCGCGCCGTGCCCAGCCGCGTTCGACTAACACGTGGGTCCAGGCTCGGGCCCGGGCTTCGACGATCTGGAACTTCTCCGGGTCGGTGACTCGCTCGTATGCGGGTTCGTCCGGTGCGAGACCGTCCTGGTACGGGTTCGGCCATCCGGGGGTGTGGGCACCGGTGAGCGCGAAGGCCGCGTCGACGTCGCTGAGCAACGCACAGATGTCGTCCGACAACAGCGACGACAGATCTGCCCAGCCGGTGTCGTGCAGGGAGCGAACACCGTGGTTGTAGGCCTCCCACCAGGGTAGTTTCGAAGTATCGCTCATCCCACGGACGGTACCCGCGTCCGGCGGCTCACTTGCCACAACGAGCCGGTGGATCGGTGACGGCATACGCGTGGGAGGACGTTGTGAGGTGACCTCGTGTCCAGCGCGATCATCTTTTCGGGTGGGTGAAACGGTCGGTGCCGGAGCCGGGCGGGGTGGGCGAGTGCTTTCGGAATGGTCCCGGCCATCTCCAACCTCGAGTCGTAGCAGTGTGCCGCGCTGGCAGCGGTGCACGAGATATCCCAGGCTGCTGAGCTGAAGGCAAGCTCTGTCGAACTGGAAACCGGTGTCGTACGGGCAACCTGGCCGTTCTGCGGACCGTTGTTGTTGGTTGTTGGTGTACCGGGCTGTGATGGGACACTGACCGAATGCCGATCCTGCAGGGACTTGTTCGACCGCACCGGGGATTGTCGGTGCTGGTAACCGAGCTTGCCATCGGCGATGGGGAGATCGCGCCACCGCAGGTCGGCGACATCGGACGCTATGCATTGTTGTTCACGGAAACGCTGCCGGATGAGGCGGACCCGAGCATCGTCACCGTCGACGTCGATGTCGAGCCTCTCGATGACGGCATCCCGCTGTTCCAGCCCGCGGCTTCTGCGGGTTTCCGGGACGAGGAGCGGTGGTGGGAGTGGCGATTGTTCGTGCGCAGTGACGGGTGGACGGCCACCTGGTACAGCCGGCGCCCCGCTATCGGCCGGCAACGATTGACCGGTCGAATCATCGGGGACCTCGGCTATGCCACCACCGGCTCGGTCACCGGCCGGATCCTGCGTGCCCGGATCGTCGCTGACACCTACCGGTTCGACGAGCCGTCCCCGACCTTCAGCGGGACCTGCGGGTGATCTTCGAGCTGCGCAATTCCATCCACAACCTGCAGACCAGGCCGGTGCTGATGCTCGGCTCGCTGCTCGAGCCGGACGCGCCGCGCGGGCAAGCACCTTTCGACGCGCATATCACCGCGGACATCGTCGCCGAGCTCGAGAAGAGCGGTCCCGAGATCGCGAACGCGTGGGGATTCGAGCCGGCCTTCGACGGAGGATGGGCCGCGGATCTGTGGACGGTCGCCGACAAGGCCGTCGCAACGGCCTTCCGGTTCCCGGATCTGCCGAGCGTGGTCGTGCTGCGCTACCGACTGGGCGGACCAGCATTCTCGAGCATCTTGCGCACTTCGGTCTGCACGATTGTGCAGTCGCGTTCGGGGTTGTCGGTATGCGCCAGATACAACATAGCCTCCTCGACTGCAGCAACCAGTAGACGTGCGAGTGTTGACGCACGAACTGTTGGTCCTCGTTGACCGGCTTCGAACGGTTCCAGCATGGCTGCCATGGTGTGCAGCAGCGGTTCCTGAGCCTTCCGCATGTCGACCCATCCGAGAACGGCAGGCGCCTCGATCAGCAGCAATCGACGCGTCGCCGGGTCGAAGGCAGAATCGAGAGCAGTCAGCACCGCACCGATGAAAGCCTCCCATGAATCGCCCATCGGTCCGGTCGACACAAGGGTTCCTGCAATTTCCCTCTGTGCACGCTCGATCACGCCTCGGAACAGTTCGTGTTTGTTCGCAAAGTGATGGTAGAGGGCTCCCCGGGTTACACCTGCCCGGGCTACGATCTCCTCGGTACTGGCTTTGCTGTAGCCGTCCCTGAGGAAGATCTGAAACGCTGCATCCAACAACGCGGTCCGTGTCCGCGCCGCGTTTCGAACGTGTGCGGTTGGCTCGTCTGTTCTCCTCACCGGTGCCCCCTGTGATCACGATTGCATTGGGTGGAGTGCGGACCAATCCTGGAATCCATGTTGCCGAGTCCCGTCCTATTCCTGAAGGGTTCAACGCAGTTGGGAAGGTTTCGAGGAGTTTTCACCTCAGCCTCGGTCGACGAACTGCTGGGACGACCTCGAACGCCGACATACCGATGGGAGGTCGAGGGCCGAACAAATGCGGCCGCAGTCCCGGGCGCGACGGAAGTGAGAAGAGTAACACAAGCCCGCGATGGACAGTCTGACTCTGCAGAATCGACGCCGAGACAACGAGTCTTGATCGGCTTGTCACGCAGTTTGATTCGGATACGAACTCGATGAAACCCTAAAGCGTGGACGTCACTTGCCCCGGAGTCGCGGTGCCTCCTCACGACTGTGGAGCGCTTCACGAGAGGGCGCGCCGCAGGAAACTGTGTACCGGTCAGCGGTTCCGCCACACGGGCGGTCGTTTTTCGGTGAACGCGGCGGCACCCTCCAAGGCGTCCTCGCTGACGCACACGGCATCGGACTCGGCCGAATTGACTTTCCAGATCGAGTTTTCGAGTCCGGATGCTTGCGCGTGCGACATGATCTTCTTGCTCGCCTGTACCGCAACGGGTGCGTTGGCTGCGATGGCGTGGGCCAGACGCAAGGCTTCGGGTAATACCTCCGAGGGCGAAACGACGGCGTTGGCCAGACCCCAACGAAGTGCCGTCTCGGCCGAAATGGGTTCGCCGGTGAATACTGCGTGCGCTGCGATCTTGGGAGGGACCTGGCTGGGAAGACGTATGAGCCCGCCGCCTCCGGCGATGAGACCGCGTTTGACCTCCGGCAATCCGAGCGTGGCCTCAGAACTGAGCACGGCGAGGTCACAGGCCAGCACGATCTCGGTACCGCCGCCGGCCGCCACGCCGTTGACAGCGGCGATCAGAGGCTTGGACACGTAGTGCTCGACGAAACCGGCAAATCCCCACTGAGAATGGTTCGTCGGCAGTACGGATCCGCCATCGGCAAAGGCCTTCAGATCGGCACCAGCACAAAACGCTCGTCCCGCTCCCGTCAGGACGCCGACTCGCACGTCGGGGTCACGATCGACCTCGTCGAGAGCAGCGCCCAGCGCATCGGACACAGCAGCATTGACGGCATTGAGCACCTGCGGCCGATTCAGAGTGATGACTACTACGGGTCCATCGCGGTGGAGCAGTACGACATTCTTCTCTTCGTCTGGTGTTGCCATGGCACTCTTCCATTTCATCTGTCACCGAAATATCTCGTCACAACATCAGGGGTGACATACAGGTGGCAACCCAACTCTTGAAGACCGGGACCGACTGTATGAGGCCATGACGTGGGTGACACGGTCCGGATGACGGGGGCCTCCGCTGCCGGAGGCGACCATTCCAGGGATCAGCCCCAGCGGGACTGGCCGCCGTCGAGCGGAATCGTCGCACCGGTGAGGTATCCGGCGTTCGGACCGACCAGAAATGCCACTGCCCCGCCGATATCGCTTTCGGCATCACCGATTCTCCGCATCGGAATACTTGCGATGAACGCTGCCGCCTCCGCAGGACGGGCGGCGATCCATCGCTCGAGGCCTGGTGTTCGGGCATGTGGGGCGACTGCATTGACCCGGATGCCGTCCTTACCCCACTCGCACGCGGCCGCTCGCGTCAACGCGCGCACGCTCTCCTTGACCGCCGCGTAACCACCGTAGTTGCTCGCATCCCAGCGCACTGCGACCGAACTGACCATGTTGACCACTGCTCCGCCACCGCGTGCCTTCATATGCGGATAGCAGGCTTGCATGGCTCTCAACGTCGCCACAGGACCTGCGTTCAGACCGGCCGCAAGTCTCTCGGGCTCGAGGTCGAGGATGTCCCCGAGCGGATTGAGGCTGGCATTGTTGACCAAGATGTCGATGCCACCGAACAAGTCGGCCGTTTCGGCGACAGACCGCGTGATCTGGGCGCCGTCCGCAATGTCGGCGACGATCGGCTCGCCTCGACCACCGAACTGCCGGATTCTCTCACAGGTCTCGATCAGCTTCGATTCGGTGCGACCGACCACTGCGATCGACGCACCCTGTTTGGCCAACGCAAACGCGATTCCTTGCCCGACACCCTGGCCTGCGCCGGTAATGAGCGCGATCTTCCCGTCCAGTTCACTCATCTGAAAGTTCTCCACTATTCGCCGTCACGCTCGGCCTTCGGTGCGCGGCCGGAGCTTGCCGGTGGAACAGTAGTGAGGTGGTCGCCATCGCCTCGGTTGCATTCCCGGTAGCCAGGAGTCGGGCGGACAGAGCAGAGAAATTCGAGTCCAGGAACAGGTTCCCTGACGAGCCGCTATCCGAAGTCCACCATTCCACGAGGCACTGTCCGGATAGACGGTCTCGGGCGCCGAGAGGGATGTGCCTGCAAAACGTGCGCAAAATCGACCGCAGTGGTCACCATCGATCGACCTCACGAACTCAACGCGCTCGACTACACCCCCATCAAAGACGCCGACGACGGCGGAGGCGAAATCGTCGAAGCAGCACACCCCGCGGTCGCCGCCGACCATCCGCTGTGGAGGGTGACCGCGGCATGTCATGGACCGCAAAGGATTTCGTTGTCGAGAACGGCGGTGACGGTGCCGGAACTGCCTGGCCCCCGAGTGGTGACCCCGTGCATGGGGACGGGCCCTGCGCTGAGTCCACCGGGGCCCTCGGTCAGGTCGAGGGTGCCGTTCAGATCCAGAGCGCGGCCACCGGTGTTGCGTACGTTGACGCGGACGAGCGGGGGACTACTGCACGATCGCGTGACAGCTTCGGTCACGCAGCCTGTGCGGCTGGTGTGGTCATGATCGTCTCGAACTCGACCGGCGGCAACCTGCCGAGTCGGAGCTGACGTCGCCGGTGGTGGTAGGTCCGCTCGATCCAGGTGACGATCGCGATGCGTAACTGCTCGCGTGTGGCACAACGCTGCCGGTCGAGGACGTTGCGTTGAAGCAGCGCAAAGAACGATTCCATGGCGGCGTTGTCGCCGGCCGCCCCGACCCGGCCCATCGATCCGACCAAGTCGTGACGACCGAGGGCGCGAACGAATTTCCGGCTTCGGAATTGCGAGCCCCGGTCCGAGTGAACCACGCATCCAGCGACCGAGTCCCACCGAGCCACCGCGGATTCGAGGCGGCGACGGCGAGCCGGGACTTCATCCGATCGCTGATGGAGTAGTCCACGATCCGGTTCGAGTAGACGTCCTTGACCGCCCACAGATAGAGCTTGCCTTCATCGGTGCGGTGATCAGTAATATCCGTGAACCATAATCGGTTCGGCTCGTCCGCGGTGAAGAGACGCCCGACGAGATCGTCGTGCACCGGCGGTCCCGAACGGCCTTTCTTCGACCCACGTTTCTTCCCGAAGCAGCTCCACCCCTTGTTGGTCGAGCAGATCCGCCAGGCCGTGCGCTCCGACATCGACTCGCCCACATCACAGGCCTCGTCAGCGAGAGATCGGTAGCCGAACTCGGGGTCCTCACGGTGGGCATCGAAGAGCGCGTTCGCCCGGTACGCCTCGCTCCGTTCGTCGTCCCTGGCTTAACGCCGTCCTCGACGTCAGCCTTCCGGAGCCAGTTGGTGAGGCACGATTCGCTGATGCCGAAGTTCGCGGCGATCTGCCGCAGGTGCTGGCCTGGTTCTCGGTTTCGAGCCACCCGCACGACGTCGTCGCGGAACTCTCTCGGATAGGGCTTGGGCACGGGGTCCATCCTTCCAGCAGTGCCTCACGGCATCACAGTTCAGATGTCACCTGCCCCTACATCAGTCCCGAGACACTCGGCTGGCCTACAAGAACCGTTCTATGCGTCCTATCTCTGTGTACCCGAAGTACTGGGATGTGTACGGGCACGAGTATTACCTCGCTGCGCTCAGTGAAGAAGGTCTGGTTCTGGCATTCCAATTCTCTTCGACGGGCGGCCACCCCGACGATCATTGGAAGACGGTCCTCGATCCTCCAACCTGCGGGTGCTCGCAGCGGAGCGGTGGATCAAACGTTCGATCTAAGCGACGAAGGTTTCAGTTCCGTGCTTGACGGGTCAGATTCGCAGGTAACAAGACTAGTCTTATCGCTTGTTCGGCGTCGCTATCGAATTGGGCGGCGTCAGCCTCGGCGGAGTACAGATCGACCGAGCCTATCTGGCGCCGGCATCTGTGGTTCGTCGGGGTTCGTATCGGCGTGGCATCGGTACGTCCATCGGGTGCTGGCGTCGATCCCTCCGCCCCATGCGTCCTATGGGGGTGGGTATGCCAGCCTGAGACTCACGGCGGGGCAATTTTCTCAGCGCAGCGCCGGCTCTGGCACGTGCGCGGCGATGGTGGGAGCGTGGTCGGTGTTGGCGCTCTGGTGCGTCGCAGGCAAAGAATTCGCATCGGCGGCCGGTGCCTGCGTGTCGGTTGTGTTCTGGGCCGTAGTGACGGTACGTGAGCGCGCCAACCGCTCGGTCCGAGCGGGTGACCGACCGCAGTGACGGGGTCGAGTGTCCGAAAGATCCGACGCTGTCGGACGGCCGGAAGGAATGCGGCGTCGGCCCCGAGGCGCTCGAGAAGGTAGGACCGGCACCGGGTGCTGTGAACCGATCAGTCGGCGGCGCGCTTACGTGGCCGGCCACGCCGCGCTGTCTTCTTGACCGGGGCTCGTCGTCGCGGCTCGGTTTGCTGCGGCTCGCCGTCGTCCTCGTCCTCATCCGGGTCCTCATCCGAACCTTCGGCGGTGCCTGCTTCTTCGTCCGGTTCGTCGTCTTCCTCCTCGTCGTCCGCATCGGCTTGTGGACTGTCGGATGGGGCGTCGCGCCAACTGAATTCGACCTCGATCTCGACCTGGTCGCCGTCCACCTCGATCTCGAGTTCCCATTCGAGTCGGTCGGCGACGACGAGCGAAATGGTGTCACCGCCCGAGTCCAGTTCCACTTCGGATCCCGTCGCCAAGGCGCGGCCGAGTGCAATCAACCGCTCGGACGCCTGCTTGCGGGAAAGTTCGGCCTTCTGCTTGATCTCCAGCTTCGGCACGGCAACTCCTGACCTCGGTGAAGTATGCATCCACGGTATCTGCCGCGGGGTACGCAGGGGTCGTGAACGAGGAGCCGTGACGATTTCGACGTTCGTCGTCCGGGCCAGTTACGTGCGCGCAACCGATCGCGGCGAAAGTACGTCCGGGCAGGATTAGACTCACCGGTGTCGCAGGCCTGCCGATGATGTCGGGCCCGGTGCCTTGCCGGCGCCGGTTCGTGTGGCGATGGTTTTGTTCGTGTTGCGACGGTCGACGGTGCGGTCGGTGGTTCTTCTGTCAGGAGTTGTCATGGCCCGTTCCGTTCGAGATGAAGAAGGCCGTTCGTCGGCCGATGAGGTGACGCTGCACGACCTCGAGATGGTCGTGCAGGCACTGACCGGTGGAGGTGCGGACGCAGATGCCGTCGAGTTCGGTAGCACTCGGGGAGCTGCAGAACCGTCCGGGCAATCCGACGTGCCGGATGGGACGCGTCGTCGCCGCACGCAGCGGTGAGCCCGTTATCGGCCGTGAGGGGTACGGCCAGGAGCCACGCGAAACAGTCATGAGTGCTTGCTCCGAGAGCGGCAACATGTGACTCTGACCACATGGTGGAGTCGCCTGCGCTTCTCGACGATCTCTGTCCGCCCGTTCCTCAGCGGATAGGACGCCCGGTCCAGGAGTGGATCGCGTGAACCGCGTCGTGCGAATCGGCAATTGCTCCGGTTTCTACGGCGACCGTCTGTCGGCGATGCGCGAGATGCTCGAAGGCGGCGAACTCGACTATGTGACCGGTGACTACCTCGCCGAACTGACGATGCTCATCCTCGGTCGCGACCGTCTGAAGAATCCGGAACTCGGCTACGCCAAGACGTTCCTGCGGCAGGCCGAGGACTGCATGGGGCTCGCCCTCGACAAGAAGGTGCGGATTGTCGCGAACGCCGGTGGTCTCAACCCTGCGGGTCTGGCTGCGGCGCTGCGCACGGTTGCGGATCGGCTCGGTCTGTCACCACGCATCGCCCACGTCGAAGGTGACGATCTCCTCACTCGCATCGACGAGTTCGGTTTCGCCGCCGACCCGCGCCCGCTCACCGCGAACGCATATCTCGGTGCGTGGGGCATCGCGCGGTGCCTCGATGCCGGAGCCGACATCGTCGTGACCGGACGCGTCACCGACGCTTCGGTGATCGTCGGTCCCGCCGCCGCCCACTTCGGTTGGGCACCCGATGACTTCGACGCACTCGCCGGTGCTGTTGTCGCCGGGCACGTCATCGAATGCGGTACCCAGGCGACCGGCGGAAACTATGCATTCTTCGTCGAACTCGACGACCTCGTCCGCCCCGGATTTCCCATCGCCGAGATCGAGGCGGACGGCGCGGCGACGATCACCAAACACCCGGGCGCCGGAGGAGCCGTCACCGTCGGCACGGTCACCGCACAACTGCTGTACGAGGTGACGGGCGGACGCTACGCGAACCCCGACGTCACCGCGCGCATCGACACCGTCACGCTGAGCCGGGAAGCACCCGATCGTGTCCGCATCACCGGGGTGAAGGGCGAGCCGCCCCCACCGACCCTGAAGGTGTGCCTCAACGCGCTCGCCGGGTTCTACAACGAGGTCGTCTTCGTCCTCACCGGACTGGACATCGACGCGAAGGCCCAGTTGGTGCGATCTCAGATGGAATCGAATCTACCGAGGCGGCCTGCCGAACTCGAATGGACTCTCGCTCGCACCGACCATGCCGATGCCGACACGGAGGAAACCGCGAGCGCTCTGCTGCGCTGCACTACGCGCGATCCCGATCCCGACGTCGTCGGACGCGCATTCACCTCCACGGCGGTCGAGTTCGCCCTTGCAAGCTATCCCGGGTTCTTCGTCACCGCTCCGCCCGGCCCGGGCACCGCCTACGGTGTCTACACGGCCGAGTACGTCGAGGCGACCCGCGTGCCGCACATTGCAGTGTTGCCCGACGGCACCCGCGTCGACATCCCGGCTGCGGCGACCACCCGGACCCTCGAACCGTTGCCGGACCCGAGTGTGCCCGCGCCGCTGTCGCCCGGACAGACTCGTCGCGTTCCGCTCGGCACGATCGCCGGTGCCCGCAGCGGCGACAAGGGCGGTGACGCCAACATCGGGCTGTGGGTCCGATCCGACGACGAATGGGAATGGCTTGCAAACACTCTCACCGTCGACACGCTGAAGGAGTTGCTCCCCGAGATCGAACCCTTGCCTGTCACACGTCATCTGCTACCGAACCTGCGGGCCGTGAACTTCGTGATCGAGGGAATCCTCGGTCGTGGCGTCGCTTCCCGCGCTCGCTTCGACCCGCAGGCCAAGGGCCTCGGTGAATGGTTGCGCGCCCGATACATCGACATCCCCACCGTCCTGCTGGAGAAGCACACGTGAGCACCTTGATCTCGACCCTCGATCCCGGCTCCACCGAATACGGCGCAGCCGCCGAGACGATGCGTGCTCGCCTGGCCGAACTCGACACAGAACACGGCAGGGCCCTCGCCGGCGGGGGAGAAAAGTACGTCCGGCGACACCACGACCGAGGCAAGTTGCTTGCGCGGGAGAGGATCGAACTGCTCCTCGACCCCGACTCGCCGTTCCTCGAGCTCTCACCGCTCGCGGCCTGGGGCACCGAGTTTCCCGTCGGCGGCAGCGTCGTCACGGGCATCGGCGTGATCGAAGGCGTCGAATGTGTCATCGTGGCCACCGACCCCACCGTGCGCGGGGGAACCAGTAATCCGTGGACGCTCCGCAAGACATTGCGCGCCGACGACATCGCGCTGCAGAACCGGATGCCGCTGATCTCCCTCGTCGAATCCGGCGGCGCGGATCTTCCGACGCAGAAAGAAGTGTTCATTCCCGGTGGTCGGCTCTTCCGCGATCTGACCCGGTTGTCGGCGGCAGGTATCCCCACGATCGCGGTGGTCTTCGGCAATTCGACCGCCGGCGGCGCATACATCCCCGGCATGTCCGACCACGTCGTGATGATCGAGAAGCGGTCGAAGGTGTTCCTCGCCGGCCCGCCGCTGGTGAAGATGGCCACCGGTGAGGAATCGGACGACGAGTCGCTCGGCGGCGCCGAGATGCACGCGCGTATCTCGGGTCTGGCCGACTACTTCGCGGTCGACGAACAGGACGCGGTGCGCATCGGTCGCAGCATCGTGCGACGCCTCAACTACCGCAAGGCCGGCCCTGCACCCCGGACGGACGTACGCGAACCGCGGTACGACGCCGAGGAGCTGCTCGGGATCGTCCCCGAGGATCTTCGGCAACCCTTCGATCCGCGTGCGGTCATCGCCCGCGTCGTCGACGATTCCGACTTCGACGAGTTCAAACCGCTCTATGGGTCGTCGCTCGTGACCGGCTGGGCACGGGTGCACGGCTATCCGATCGGGATTCTCGCCAACGCGCGCGGCGTGCTGTTCAACGAGGAATCGCAGAAGGCAGCACAGTTCATCCAGCTTGCCAACCGTGCCGACACGCCGCTGTTGTTCCTGCACAACACCACGGGATACATGGTGGGACGGGAATACGAGGAACGCGGCATGATCAAGCACGGGGCGATGATGATCAACGCGGTCGCCAACTCGACGGTGCCGCACATCTCCATCCTGATCGGCGCGTCCTACGGCGCCGGTCACTACGGCATGTGCGGACGGGCCTTCGATCCGCGGTTCCTGTTCGCGTGGCCCAGCGCCAAGTCTGCGGTCATGGGCGGTGCCCAACTGGCGGGGGTCATCTCTCTCGTCGGACGCGCGGCCGCGCAGGCACGCGGACAGGCATTCGACGAAGCCGCCGACGAGGCGATGCGCGCGGCCGTCGAGAACCAGATCGAAGCCGAATCGCTGCCGATGTTCCTGTCCGGTCGTCTCTACGACGACGGCATCATCGACCCCCGCGATACCCGCACCGTACTGGGACTGTGCTTGTCGGCTGTTGCCACCGCCCCGATCAGTGGTGCCGAATCGTTCGGCGTCTTCCGGATGTGAGGTTCCCGTGACCGAATCGACCATCACCACGGTGCTCGTGGCGAATCGCGGCGAGATCGCCCGCCGCGTGTTCGCGTCCTGCCGTCGGGCCGGACTCGGGGCGATCGCGGTGTTCTCCGATGCCGACGCGAACAGTCCGCATCTCGGCGACGCCGATGCCGCCGTGCGACTTGCGGGAGTCACCCCTTCCGAGACCTACCTCGACGGGAAGAAGATCGTCGCGGCAGCGTTGGCGACGGGTGCCGATGCGGTCCATCCGGGTTACGGGTTCCTTTCCGAGAACGCACGATTCGCGCGCGCAGTGCTCGAGGCGGGGTTGATCTGGATCGGACCGCGCCCGGAGTCGATCGAACGGATGGGCTCGAAGGTCGAGGCCAAGAAGATCATGGTTGACGCCGGTGTCCCTGTTCTTGCCGAACTCGACCCTGCCGACATCACCGACGCCGACCTTCCGGTGCTCGTCAAGGCCTCCGCAGGCGGTGGTGGGCGCGGAATGCGGGTGGTGCGGACATTGGCCGACCTGCCTGGGCAACTCGACGCGGCCCGCCGGGAGGCCGCGTCGGCGTTCGGCGACCCGACGGTGTTCTGCGAGCGGTATCTCGAGAACGGGCGGCACATCGAGGTCCAGATCCTCGCGGACCGCCACGGCACGGTGTGGGCGGTGGGCGAACGCGAATGCTCGATCCAACGTCGCCACCAGAAGGTGATCGAGGAAGCCCCCTCGCCGCTCGTCGACGCGATCGAGGGGATGCGCCCACGCCTGTTCGACGCCGCCCGGCGCGCCGCTCAGGCCATCGGGTACGAGGGCGCCGGCACCGTCGAATTCCTCGCGGACCGCTCGGGGCGGTTCCACTTCCTGGAGATGAACACGCGCCTGCAGGTCGAACATCCCGTCACCGAATGCACGACCGGGCTCGATCTCGTCGATCTCCAGTTCCGCATCGCCGACGGTGACCCCCTCGACCCCGAACCACCCCCGGTACACGGCCATTCCGTGGAGGCCAGGCTCTACGCCGAGGACCCGGCCCGGGACTGGCAACCGCAGTCCGGCACCGTGCACCGTTTCGCGCTGCCGCAAGAGGCACGCGAGTTCGACGTGCTCCGGCACACCGGTGTGCGCGTCGATTCCGGTGTCATCGCGGGAACGGAGGTCGGGGTCCACTACGACGCGATGCTCGCCAAGATCATCTCGTACGCACCGACCCGCGACCGCGCGGTGCGTCTACTGGCGTCGACCCTGATACACACCGAGATCCACGGCATTGTCACCAACCGCGACCTCCTCGTCGCGGTGCTGAAACATCCCGCCTTCCGTGCGGGGGAGACCGACACCGCCTTCTTCGACACCCACGGACTCACGGAACTGTCGGCACCGCTCGCCTCAGCGCACGCGGAAGCGGTGTCCGCGATCGCCGCTGCTCTGGCGGAGTCGGCCACCAATCGCGCCGCTGCCACGGTGAATGCGGGACTGCCCTCGGGATGGCGGAATCTGCCCTCGCAGCCGCAGGTCAAACGATTCACGGGCGTCCACAACGACCACGAGGTGCGTTACCGGGTCACCCGCGACGGTGTCCACGTCGACGGCCGTGACGACCTCGGTGTCGTCGGGTTCGCCCCGGATCGCGTGGTTCTGGACGTCGACGGTGTCCGCCGGCATTTTGCGGTGGCGCGATACGGCGACGCGGTGCACGTCGACTCGTCGCTCGGACCGGTGCGCTTGACCGCGGTGCCGCGCTTCGTGGACCCCACCGCCCGAATTGCTGCAGGATCACTGCTCGCACCCATGCCGGGATCGGTGATCCGGCTCGGCGCTGCCGTCGGCGATGTGGTGGACGCGGGCCAACCTCTCGTATGGCTCGAAGCGATGAAGATGGAGCACACCGTCACCGCACCCACTGCGGGCACGCTCACGACGCTCGCCGTCGAAGTCGGCGATCAGGTCGCCGTCGGCACCGTCCTCGCTGTCGTCACCCCGCACGACGTGTCCGCACCGGTCGAGAGCCCCGACAGCGAAGGGGGCCATCACATCGAGGAGTTGTCATGACCGAACCCGATCCGGTGGTGGTGCGCTACGTCGTCGACCACGGCGCTGCGACACTGACCCTCGACTCCCCGCACAACCGCAACGCCCTGTCCGTACCGCTGCTGACCCAACTGAGCCGCGGACTCGCCGACGCGGCCGCCGACCCCGACGTCCGCGCGGTCGTCCTCACCCACACCGGTGGAACGTTCTGCGCCGGAGCAGATCTGAGCGGATCTTCCGGATCCGCGCAGGAGACGGCTGCCGCACGCACCCGCGACATGACGGCCTTGCTCCGGCAGATCCTGGAGCTCCCCAAGCCGGTCTTGGCCCGGATCGACGGGCACGTCCGCGCCGGCGGCATGGGTCTGATCGGGGCCTGCGACATCGTGGTCGCCGGGCCGGCGTCGACGTTCGCACTTACCGAGGCACGGCTCGGTCTGGTCGCGTCGATCATCTCTTTGACCGTGCTTCCGCGATTGTCGCCGCGCGCGGCTGCACGGTACTTCCTGACCGGCGAACGGTTCGGTCCCGAGGAGGCGTCCTCCGAGGGTCTTGTCACCCTTTCGGTGGCCGATACCGGAGCTGTCCTTGTGGAATTGCTCGCGGAGATCCGTGCATGCTCACCGCAAGGGCTGGCCGAGTCGAAACGTCTCGTCACGCAGCGGATCCTCGAGGACTTCGATCGTTACGGAGACGACCTGGCAGCACGTTCGGCGCGGATGTTCGGTTCCGAGGAAGCCGCGGAGGGGATGACGGCGTTCCTACAGAAGCGGCGCCCGTGGTGGGACATTCGGTGAGAGGGTGTCACCCGAGGCCCTGCGTCATTTTGTGCGGAGCGAATACCGATCCTGCCGATCTCGTACCGGGCAGATGAGCGCTGTTTGTGCAGAGTCGCTTGCTGTTCGGAGAACCGGCACCGTCACGGCTGCAGGCCCGATCGGATCGCGAACACGACCAGCTGTGCCCGGTCGCGAGCGCCGAGTTTGAGCATCGCGCGCGATACGTGCGTGCGTACGGTGTCGGGGCTGACGACCAACTCATCGGCGATCTCCTTGTTCGAGCGCCCCGTCGCGACCCACGCGACGACCTCACGTTCCCGCGCCGTGAGTTCCCCGATCCGGGGGTGTGGTTGTGCGGTGTCCTGTGTGTGGACGAAGTGCTCGATCACGCGCCGGGTGACCGACGGTGCGAGCAGCGATCCGCCGTCGGCGACGACGCGCACGGCATCGAGCAGGGCCGTCGGCTCAGCGTCCTTGAGCAGGAATCCGCTCGCGCCGGCGTGCAATGCCTCGAAGACGTATTCGTCCAGTTCGAAGGTCGTGAGCATCACGACGCGGACATCTCGCAGCGCAGGGTCGGCGGTGATCCGACGCAACACCTCGAGACCGTCCGGTGCGGGCATCCGGATGTCGCACAGAACGACGTCGGGGCGGATGTGCGCCACGACTACGAGTGCTTCTATGCCGCCGGCTGCTTCGCCGACGACGTCGATATCCGGTTCGGAGGCGAACAACGTCCGCAGGCCCACCCGGACGAGTGCCTGATCGTCGACGAGCACCACCCGCACGGTCACAGCGAGTCCTCCACACGCTCGGACGCACCGACGGGGAGCACCGCCCGCACCACGAATCCTCGATCGGGTCCGGGCTCGGCGACGAGCGTTCCGCCGAGGGCTGCCGCGCGATCCTCCATCGCACGGAGTCCGAGTCCGCCGGTGGATGCGTCCGTCGCGCGGCCGTGCCCATCGTCGGCGACCCGCACGGTCACCGTCTGCCCTTCACACGCGATTTCGACGATCACCGTGTTTGCCTGCGCATGCCGCAGAACGTTGGTCGTCGCCTCCGCGACGATCGAATATGCGACGTGATCGACGTCGGCGGGCAGTTGACGCGCCGGCACCTTCACGTCGACGTCGAGTCCGGCGGCCCGGATCCGATCGACGAGAACCGGCAGGTCGGCGAGACCGCGTTGCGGGCGGCGGGCGGCGGTGTCGCCGGTGAGGCTCGTGAGTTCGGCGCGCAGTTCACCGAGCGCATCGCGACTCGTGTCGCGGATGGCGACCAGCGCGTCCCGCACCGCGTCGGGATCGCGCTCGAGCACGTGCAGTGCGACGCCGGCCTGCATCGCGATCACTGCGAGTCCGTGCCCGACGCCGTCGTGCAGGTCGCGGGCGATCCGTAGTTGTTCCTCGGTTGCAGCGCGGCGGACCCGTTCGGCGTTCGCATCCCGCCGCGCCGACCGCCAGAAACCCACCGTAGCGCCGGCGACGGCGATGGCCGCGGTGCCGAGCGTCTGCCACATCGCGACCCACGCCGGATATCCGGTGACGACGACCCGTGCCGTCATCCCGGCGACCAGCACGAGACCTGCAGCGAGGCCCGGGACAGCGAGCTCTCGGACCGGCCTCACACCCGCCGCACCGAACGCCGCCAGGGCGGGTAGAAGGAAGATCGGCCCGTCGGCGCCGCCCGTCGCGAAGTACAAGCCCACGAGTGCAGGAGCCGCGATCAGGGCTGTTCGGGGCCATCGTGGAGCGGTCAGCGCGACCCCGACGCATGCCGCTGCGAGTACACCCGCGCCGATCATGGCGGGCAGCGGTCGCATGCTGTTTGCCCCGAGCGTCGCCACGGTGACCAGGGCAGCGAGAGTGACCGCGAACCCGACGCGGAGCATCACCGGGTCGGCGACCGCACGGCTGTGATCGATTCCCACGTCTTTCGACGCTAGCCGCGCCGGCCGATCGACGCGGTGCGCATTCTGTACGCAATTCTGCGTAGCTCGATCACGCCCGTCGGCGGACGACGACGGCGCCTTCCGGGACCACGATCGGAGCATGACCGAAGACACCCGAATCGCCACCACCGACCCACCCGGGCGGAGGCACTCCACCGGGACCGATATCGTCGTGGAGACCTCGGCCCTGACCAAACGCTACGGCGATCGCGCTGCCGTCGACTCCATCGACATGACCGTCCGACGTGGCGAGATCTACGGATTCCTCGGGCCCAACGGCGCCGGGAAGACCACGACGCTCCGCATGATCCTCGGCCTGATCCGCCCGACCTCCGGATCCGTCCGGGTTCTCGGCAGGACGGCCGGATCCCGTGAAGCATCAGCGTCCACGGGTGCTCTCATCGAAGGTCCCGGCTTCTTCCCGTACCTGTCGGGACGCGCGAACCTCCGCACCCTCGCACGCCACCGCGGGCTGAGCGACCGATCCGTCGAGAAGGTGCTGGCTCGGGTCGGCCTCGTCGACCGTGGCGGTGACGCGTACAAGTCGTACTCGCTGGGGATGAAGCAACGTCTCGGAGTGGCCGCGGCCCTGCTCGGCGACCCGGAGTTGATCGTGCTCGACGAACCCACCAACGGACTCGATCCGAGCGGCATGGCCGACATGCGGGCTCTCATCGTCGAACTCGCACGGTCCGGGCACACGGTGATTCTGTCGAGCCACTTGCTCGGCGAGGTCCAGGAGATCTGCGACCGCGTCGGTGTGATCGCGAACGGGCGCCTGGTGCGCGAATCGACCGTCTCCACCCTGCTCGGCGACGCGGTGCTGAAAGTTCGCGGCACGCCCGTGCATCGGGTGGTCTCGATCGCATCGGATCTCGCCGGAGAGAACGGGTTCGAAATCGACGGCGACTCGGTGCTGCTGGATCTGCCGCCCGATCGCGCCCCCGACGTCGTCCGCGCGCTCGTCGCCGACGGCGTGGATGTGTTGTCGGTCGGACCGGCCGAACGCACCCTCGAGGACGTGTTCCTCGAAATGACCACTGGTTCCACACCCACGAAGGGGGCGTGACATGTCCGCCTCGACACTCCGCTCGCACTCCGATTCCACCTCACTTGCCGCACGGCACAACACCGTTGCTCGGAGCTTGCGTGCCGAGCTGTACCGGTTGCGTTCGTGGCCGGCGATGTGGGCGACGGTCGGCACGTGGTTCCTGCTCGCGATGGTTTTCGGCTACGTGTTCCCGTACGTCTCCTACACGACCGGAACGGCCGGGTTCTCCACGGAAGGGGAGCCGACCGCAGCGTTGCTGCAGAGCGTCCTGCCCGAATCGATCCCTGACGTCCTGGTCCAGGGCACACCGTTGTTCGGTGGTGCGCTCGTGCTCGTCCTGGGTGCTCTCATCGCCGGGAACGGGTACAGCTGGGGAACGTGGAAGACCGTGTTCACTCACGGCCGTCTGCGCCCGACAATCGGTGCCCTGCTCGCTCTTGCGGTGATCGTTGCCGCGATGGTGGTCGTCACCGCTGTGCTGTGCACGGTCGTGTCCGTCTCGCTCGCCACGATCGAAACACAACCGCTCACGA
Organism: Rhodococcus sp. C26F; assembly: GCF_053345925.1. Lineage (NCBI taxonomy): Bacteria > Bacillati > Actinomycetota > Actinomycetes > Mycobacteriales > Nocardiaceae > Rhodococcus > Rhodococcus sp. C26F. Next base: position 48,520 of record NZ_JBKFBA010000009.1, on the reverse strand, counting down.
TGCCGTCGGCCGGCGCACTTCTTCGCTCCGCGGGTACGGCGTACCTCGTGTTCATGATGTGGGGAACGATCGGCTTCGCCCTCGGCACCTACGCCCGCAGTGCGGCGCTGTCGGTCGGCCTGGGTCTGGTATGGACGCTTGTCGTCGAGAATCTGCTGCGAGGCGTCGGCTCCGCGCTGCAGCTCGTCGAGGACGTGACGGCCTTCCTGCCGGGGACCGCAGCCGGATCGCTCGTCGGCGCGGTGACCGGGGGAGGGGACGGCACACCCGGGGTGGTGGATGTGATCTCGGGACCGAGGGCGCTCATCACCGTCACCGCCTACATCGTCGTCGCAGTGGTCACCACAGGGATTCTGGTGCGGAGCCGGGACGTGAACTGACCGCAAAGATTCTGCCGGTGGGATAACCGGAACAGGGCCGGGGTACCCGATCGAACATGACGACCAGCTCGAGGGGCCCCGGCGATTCGAACCCCGATTTCTCGCCGCCCGCGCGACGTAGCGAAACTCCGGTACCCCCATCCGGGGCGACACCGGATCCGGACGCTCCCAGCAGGCTGCATCCCGACGTCGCCCGGGGCAAAGGCATCAGAGGCACCCGCACCGGGGCGTTGTGGACCGCCCTGATCGTCGGTGTGTTGATTCTGCTGTTGCTGTTGGTGTTCATCCTGCAGAACCTGGACAGCGTCACCCTCGAACTGTTCGCGTGGGACTTCTCGTTGCCGCTGGGTGTGGCACTGCTGTTCGCTGCGATCGCCGGAGCGGTGATCGTCGGCCTCGCCGGGGGCCTGCGGATCCTGCAGCTCCGCCACGCCGCCAACCGGCAACGCGCACGCACCGTCCGGTAAGACAGATCCCCGACTGCAGTACACCCACGCCGGCCGCTCTTCCTTCGTAGAGTGAAAGATCTCGAGTGGGGAGAACGCCATGGCCATGGCCGCCACAGGACCGACCGACACCTCTCCTGTGCGCGGCGGGGCGGCGGCCACGATCGGCGTCGAAGAGGAATTCGTCCTGGTCGATCCCCGTACCGGTCGTCCCCTCCTGCGCAGTCTCGATGTGATCGAGGCCGGGCGCGCACTCGGCATCGAGCTCGGGGTCGAGCTCTCCCCGTGTCAGGTCGAGACCGCCACCGCGGTATGTACACACCCGCAGGACCTACGCGAAGAGCTGCGCCGCTCCCGCGCGACGGCCGCCGACGCCGCAGCGCGCGCAGGATGCCGGCTCGTAGCGGTCGGCACACCGATCTTCGAACCTCCGAGCGGATCGGTCACCGCCACGCCTCGCTACCAACGCATGGCACAGCACTATCATGGCGTCGCCGACGGCGTGATCTGCGGATGCCACGTGCATATCGGTGTCGACGATCGTGACCGCGCGGCCCAGCTCATCAACCATCTGCGCCCATGGCTTCCCGCCCTGCTGGCGCTGACCGCCAACTCGCCGATCGCCGACGGCCGGGACACCGGATATGCCAGCTGGCGATACCTGCGGTGGGGGCGCTGGCCGAGCGCGGGACTGCCCCCGCAGTGCGCCTCGGCCGCGGAATACGACGCGGCGGTCGAATCGCTGCTCACCACCGGCACGATCCTGGACCCCCGAATGGTCTATTGGGATGTGCGGATCTCCGCGCATCATCCGACCCTCGAGATCCGCATCGCGGATGTGCCCGCGACCGTCGAGGAGACCGTCACGCTGGCCACCTTGGTGTATGCATTGGTCGCCCGGGCGACGGCGTCGATCGAACGCGGCGAGGCGGCGCCCTCGGTCGACCAGGAGCTGCTGCGCGCGGCGTGCTGGAGAGCCGCGCGGGACGGTCTGGCCGGGCACGGTGTGGATCTCGGCTCTGCGCAGTTGGTTCCGGCCGTCGACCTGATCCGGCGACTGCTCGTGCAGGTCCGGCCGATCCTGGAGGAACTCGACGTCTACCGCTCCGTGCACGACGCTCTGTCGGAAATCCTGGATCGAGGTAATGGGGCGATCAGGCAGCGTCGCATTCTCGAGAGCGGGGGTTCCTTCACCGATGTGGTTGCCGACGCGACGCGACGCACTGTGGAGGGCTACGGGCCGGATCTGCGTCCGTCATGACCGACACGACAGCCGGGGTGCCCCGCTTGCGGACCGACGCTCATCGGGGAGCAGATCGTCCTAAGCTGACGGGCATGACTGGGGTAGTCCGGTGAGCGGCCGAGGGATGGGTGCGTTCGATCATGCCCGGTAAGTTGCGGGTTCCGCTGGGGCGCCCGGACACCCTCACCGACCGTCCCGACTTCGCGCTTGTGGGTGTACTGCGCGTACCGCAGGAGCTCACCAGTCCGGGCCGCGCGATCGTACGCCGGATCGGTTACGCCCTGGCGGCGCTGATGGTGGCGGTGATCGTGGTGTATCTGGGTCGGGACGGCTACCGCGACGTGCAGGACAATCCGCTCTCGCTGCTCGACTGCATCTACTACGCCAGCGTCTCACTGTCGACCACCGGTTACGGCGACATCGCGCCACTGACACCGCAGGCCCGGCTGATCAACGTCCTGGTCATCACACCTTTGCGGGTGTTCTTCCTGATCGTGTTGGTCGGTACCACCTTGTCGGCGCTGACCGCGGATTCTCGGCAGGCATTCAAGATCCAGCGGTGGCGGCGGCGCACCCGCAGTCACACCGTGGTCGTCGGTTACGGCACCAAGGGCCGTAGCGCTGTCGATGCCCTGCTCGCCGATGGGCTTCCTCCTTCGGAGATCGTGGTGGTCGACACCGATCCGATGAGTCTGGACGCCGCGTCGCGTCAGGGACTGGTCACCGTGCACGGCTCGGCCACCAAGTCGGATGTCCTGCAACTGGCCGGGGCGCGGCATGCCGCGTCGATCATCGTGGCCGTGAGCCGGGACGACACCGCCGTTCTGGTCACCCTCACCGCGCGCCAGCTCGCCCCGCAGGCACGCATCGCTGCTGCGGTGCGCGAATCGGAGAACACCCATGTGCTGCGCCAGTCCGGCGCCGATACGGTGGTGGTCTCGGCCGAGACCGCAGGCCGGTTGCTGGGTTTGGCTCCCGCCACGCCCACGGTGGTGGAGATGATCGAGGACCTGCTGACCCCGGAGGCCGGTTTCGCGGTCTCCGAACGTGAGGTCGCCCCGCACGAAGTCGGCGTCCCGCCACGCCAGTTGCCCGAGATCGTGCTCGGCGTCGTCCGTGGCGAACAGTTGATCCGTATCGATTCCTTCGGGAGCGGTGTCGTTGCCGCGGACGACCGGTTGTTGTACGTGCGTCTGGTGTCGAACTGACAACAGGCAGCTCGCAAGCTCGGATCGCATTACCCCCCCGAGTGAGGGATGGTTCTCGCCCTGTTGTGACAACACACTGAAGCCATGACCGAGATCAGGAACTCGACTGCGGTAGTGATCGGTGCCGGAGTAGGGGGTCTGCTGGCCGCGCGTGCGCTCAGCGATCGCTTCGATCGAGTGATCGTCGTCGAGCGCGACACGTTGCCCGAAGCACCGAGTGTTCGGTGGTGTGTGCCGCAGGGTCGGCATGCTCATGTCTTGACCGTGCGGGGCAAGGAGATCATGGGTGAGTTGTTCCCCGGCTTCGTCGACGAATTGATCGACCGCGGTGCTCCGACAGGAGATCAGCTCGCCGACTTCCGATTGGTCTTCGATGGTCGCCGATGGGCGAGAGATCGTTCCGGGGTCCGTCCTGTGCTCGTCAGCCGTCCGTTTCTCGAGTGGCATCTACGCAGTCGGCTCGAGTCCGTCTCGAATGTGGAGATCATCGATCGATGTCCGGTCCACACGATCGCCCTGGATCCCGTCGATCGCGCTGTAACCGGAGTGCTGGTGTACGACGGGAAAGACGGTACGGAGAGCCGGCCGATCCCCGCGGACCTGCTCGTCGATGCCTCGGGTCGTAGTTCGAAAGTGCACAAGTTGCTGGAGCTGGAGGGGTTCGCGTCACCTGAAGAGCAGAGAATGTCCATCCGTCTCACCTACGCCACTCGCCGCTATCGACGAGAGCCGTCGCACTTGCAGGGCGATATCGGTCTGCTCGTCGAGGCGAGTCCGAGCAATCCTCGTAGTGGATTCCTACTGGCACAGGAGGACAACAGTTGGATCGTGACACTGGCCGGTTACGGTGACGACGCGCCACCACTGGACGAGGATCGGTTCGTCGGCTTCGCGGCTTCCCTCCCTGCGTCGGAGTTGGCGGAGTTGCTGCGCAACGCCGAGCCTCTCGGTCCGTCGGTTCACTATCGGGTTCCGTCCACTGTGCGTCGTCGCTTCACGGGTGCCCAACTGCCCAGGGGATACCTACCGTTCGGTGACACGATCTGCAGCTTCAATCCCGTTTATGGGCAGGGCATGAGCGTCGCGGCTATGGAAGCGCTCGTTCTTCGCGAGTGTTGTGCTGGGAACGAGGACACGCTTGCGTACCGGTTCCTGCGCGGAATCGAACCTATCCTCGACGAGGCGTGGTCGATGTCTGCCGAATCGGATCTGCGGATGCCTGTCGTGGAGGGGGATCGGTCTGTGCAGACGAGGCTGATGAACGCCTACCTGGGCTTGCTGTATCGGGCCGGCGTCGGTGACCCCCGAGTGGGAGCTGCATTCGCGCGAGTCGCCCATCTTCTCGACCGCCCCGAGTCATTGATGCGCCCAACGATGTTCGCGCGCGTGGTATGGGGGAGTGCGCGCCTCGGTCTATCGAGGAAATCGGATGACCGAGACTCTGTGTCGGGCACTTTCGCACAACAGGGGGTGGTGTCGTAGGGGGCGGAACGGTCTCGACGGGTCGCGGCAGTGAATCATCCGGGTGACACATTGTCTCGTCGAGATAATGCGTTCGAGCACAACAAAAATCGTTTACGTATCGTGCAGGCGGTGGCGATATCCGGACGCGGACGTCTTGGACGCTGCCACCGTGCTGCGGTTCCGCAGCTACTGCGCCGTTCTGACGTGTGCTCCCGTATTGACGGGTTGCACACGTCGAATTCGTGGTCATGACCTTGTCAAATCGGATGTGCCGGAAAGAAAATCGAGGTTTGGTCTGGTATGCGCGCGCGTTCGGAGGGACACCTGACTCATGGCCAGGACAGCCGAACAAGCCCAAAACTCTCCTCTCCCGCCCGCTGTGTCGATGCCGTGGATCAACCGCATCCGAGCACTTCGCAAGTTCGATACCGGCCCCGAAACGTTCCGTGATGCCGGAGGGCCGGTCACCCTTGTTCGTACCGGTCCCGGACGATGGACGCCGACGTTCGCCATCGTCACGTCACCGCAGGGCGCTCACGATGTGCTCGGCGGCGCCGACGGTGCCTTCGACAAAGAGACAGAGCTTTTCGTCCAGGCACGGCTATGGGGCGGAAAGAACGTGTTCAATCTTCCTCACGACCCGTGGGTGCCTCGTCGACGAGCGCTGCAACCGTTGTTCACGAAACAACACGTCGCTCTCTACGCCGATCGTATGGCGGAAACTGCCGACGCTATGGCGACGGAGTGGCTCGAGCGCGGCACAGTCGACCTCGATCGGGAAACGCGAAGGCTGACCTTGCGAGTGCTCGGACGATCGCTGTTCGGGATCGACCTCAGCGGGCAGGCCGACACCCTCGGGCCGCATCTCACCCGAGCGCTGCAGTTCGTCACCCGTCGCGGATTGCAGCCTGTGCGGGCCCCGGCCTGGATGCCGACTCCCGCCCGGCACCGGTACCACAAGTCCATGGTGGTCATCACCGAAGCACTCGAGGAAGCGATGGCGGACGCGCGCACCGGGTCCGACACCAGCGCCGAATTGATTCGACGATTCTTCGAACTCACCGATCCGGCGACCGGTATGCCGTTCAGTGATGAAGACATTCGAAATGAGCTGTTCGCCTTCCTGTTCGCTGGTCACGACACCACCGCCACCACGCTGACGTACAGCCTGTGGCAATTGGGCCGTAACCCGGAGATGCAGGATCGTGTGGCGGAGGAAGGTAGTGCAGTCGGTGATCGTCCTCTACAGGCAGCCGATATCGGCCGCTTGCCGTACACCGTGCGCGTGCTCCATGAAGCATTGCGGATGTGTCCTCCAGGGGCGATAGTGGGGCGGAGGGCGATGCGGGACGTCGAGGTGGACGGTTACCGGATCCCGGCCGGAACGAATGTGGCGGTGGGAATTTACGCGTTGCATCACGACCCTGCGCTTTGGGATGATCCGGAACGCTTCGATCCGGATCGGTTCGACCGGGAGCGATCATCGCCACCCTCGCGCTGGCAGTATCTGCCGTTCGGTGGAGGGCCCCGTACCTGCATAGGTGACCACTTCGCCATGCTCGAAACTACTCTGGCTCTGGCTGGAATCGTCCGAACGGTGCGGAGCGAATCCCTTACAAACGACTTCGCGGTGGTTACACCTTTCACCCTGGTTGCCGCCGGACCCGTTCCGGCACGGATGCAGGCGAGAACCGCTGCTTGAGTTCGCTACTCGTGGATGGAGGCCCCGATTCAACCGGGCTTGTTGTTCCGGTTCGTTCCTGTGCCGACGAGCCTGGTGCTACTTACCGGCCAGCGCGGAGTTGATGAGGATTTCCGCTGCAGCACGTGCCTGTGTCGCGGCATCCGTCGTGCCCGCGATGGCCGCGGTGGTCTGAGCGCCTTCGGCGAGGATGGCGAGCTGAGGAGCGAGAGAGTCGGGTGCACCGGCCTCGGCGACGAGGCGCGCAACGTAGCGCTGAAAATCGGCTTTGTGCTCGCGCACGATCTCGGCGACGCGCGGGTTCGCCGACCCGAGTTCGCCGAAGGCGTTGATGAATCCGCAGCCGCGGAAGTGAGGGTCTGCGAACCATTCGCTCAGGAAGTCGTACACGGCCAGTAGGCGGGCTGCCGGGTCGGCGATCGCGTCGACCTTCGCTTCGACCCCCTTGGTCCACATCTCGTGACGGCCGGCGAGGACAGCCGCGATCAACTCGTCCTTCGAGGGGAACTCCTTGTAGAGCGCGCGTAGCGATACCCCGGCGGCATCGCGCACGGCGTCCATGCCCACCTGGCCGAAGCCGCGGCTGTAGAAGAGTGCATCGGCGGTTTCGACGATGCGGGTACGGATCTCCTCGTTCACGCCGCCAGTCTACGCACCCTGAGAACGCTGGTTCTCCAGGCCTCGGTCCGGGCCGGCAAGGGATCTGCCGATGCATTCGTCCACCGCGTCGGCTGGGGGTGTTCTGCCTCCTCGGGCTGGGTTCCGACGAAAATTCTCGGCCCTCTCTTGACGCTGAGAACGATCGTTCTCTACAGTCGACGCCAGAGCGAGAACGATCGTTCTCGATCTCCGGCGTCACCGATCAAAAGGAAGTTCCGTCATGTCCGCGAACCCGAAGAACATCTCCCTCGAGCCGGCCGCTCAAGCGTTCGTCGAGGCGACCGCCAACCCGCCGTACCTCTACCAACTCGCGCCCGAAGACGGCCGAAAAGCTGTCGACGGCGTGCAGGACGAACCGATCTTCAAGCCGGTAATTGATGACGAATGGATCGAGATCCCCGGTGGCCCGACCGGGACGGTCCAGGTCCGCATCGTGCGCCCGGCCGGGGTCACCGGCATGCTCCCGGTCATCGTCTACACGCACGGCGCCGGATGGGTCTTCGGCGACGCCCACACCCACGATCGCCTCGTGCGCGACCTCGCCGTGGGTGCGAACGCCGCCGTCGTCTTCCCCGAATACGACCGTTCACCCGAGGTGCGCTACCCGCACGCACTCGAGCAGGTCTGGGCCACCGCGCAATGGATCGCAAGCGCCGGCGCCGACAAGAACCTCGACGGCACCCGCCTGGGGGTCGCCGGTGACTCGGTCGGCGGCAATATGACCGCGGCCCTGACTTTGCTCGCCAAGGAACGTGGTGGCATCGACATCGCCGCCCAGGTCCTGTTCTACCCGGTCACCGACGCTGCGTTCGACACCGTCAGCTACCACGAGTTCGCCGAGGGATACTTCCTCACCCGCGAGGGCATGAAGTGGTTCTGGGACCAGTACGCGACCGACGAGGCCGAACGCGCCCAGATAACCGCCTCGCCGTTGCGCGCGACCACCGACCAGCTCAGCGGATTACCGCCGGCGCTCGTCATCACGGCCGAAGCCGACGTGCTGCGTGACGAGGGCGAGGCCTACGCCGCGAAGCTCCGTCGGGCCGGTGTTCCCACAACAGCAGTGCGCTATCAGGGCATCATCCACGACTTCGTCATGGTCAACTCGCTGCATGACACGTTCGCCGCTAAGGCTGCGGTTGCCCAGGCGGTTGCGTTCCTCCGAGACGCTCTGCACGCGTAGCCGATTCACGCTGCGGCGCTCGCACGATGTCGGAGACGAGCGCCGCAGCGTCGTGTCGGGGTGACCGTGACCTTTCCGGCGCTTCCCGGCATCGTTGGGGGGGAGTCGTTTGCGTCCGCGTTCGGACAGGCGGGCGTTAGCCTCGAAAGAGGAAGATTCCGTGCAGTAACACCACCGTGCATGGGAGCAGAGATGCCCGATCACACCGTTTCCTCCACCCCGATCGCACCGCCGAGCGATGCCTCTCGGACGCAACTCGTGCAGTGGGCGATCGGGCGCATCAGCGCCCAGGATCTCGACAGTCTGCGCAACTTCTGGACCGCCGACACCACCGTGCATTTCCCTACTGGGACGTGTCACGGCCGCGCCGAGGTCGTGGCCTACTTCGAAGAGGTCTTCGCCGCTCTCGCTGACTTCACCCTCGAGATCGTCTCGGCCGCCGAGTCTGGACACCATGTCCTCGTCCACTGGCACCTGACCGGGCAGCACGTCGGAACCTTCATGGGCATCGCCGGCACCGGGCGACACATCGACCTCGAGGGATTCGACCACTTCGTCGTCGAGAACGGCCATGTCGTCACCAACACTGTGCGCTACGACCAAATGGAATTCGCCCGCCAGATCCAGTTGCTACCAGCCGACGGGTCGATTGCCGATCGCGCAGTGAAGGCGGCGTTCAATGCCGCAACTCGTGTCAGGCACCTTGCCCGCAGACGGTAGACGACCCGGCCGGCACGGTTACGAGCTGTTCTTCCGCCGAAAGTGCGGCCGCGAAACACCGTCGGCTGAGCCTTCGATAGGTCGATGCATCGGCACGGCGCGCGTCGGTCACGGACATGCGAAGGACCGATCCGGCGGAGATCCGACGTTGTTGACAGCAGCGCACCAGGCTCGACACTGATTTCATGCCAGCCGAACTGCGCTCTCTGACCGTGCACATCGACACCGGTCGTTGGAGCGAGACGGTTCTCACCGAGGTGAGTTTGGAGGTTCCGGCCGGATGTATCACCGCCCTGTTGGGAGGTCCCGGCGCCGGGAAAACGATGATCACCTATGCCCTCACCGATCGTCTGCCCGTGACCGCGCAGATCACCGGCGAGGTGCTGATCGAGGGCACCGTCGGCTACATACCCCAGGACGGCATCGGCGCCTTCGTCCCCGACCGCACCGTCGGTGAGCAACTGCGGGCGCTCAGCAGCAGCAGGGCAAGCGGACCGTCGCTCGAGCGTGTGAGGCGGCCTACTATCCGGTCGACGCACTCGAGTCTCTGCCGACACACCATTCGGCTGGGCACATTCAGCGCGCGGCTCTCGCGGCGGCCCTGCTCGTTGCTCCCGACATTCTGATTGCGGACGGTCCGACCGCCTCTCTGGACCGGGGGACCGCATTCGGCGTGTGGACATCGCTTCGCGAGTGTGCTGACAGCGGGACGGCTCTGCTCGTGGTCACCGGCGATGTCCCCATGCTCACCGCCACCGGCTACGCAGATCTGATCGCGATCGTCGAAGAGGGACGGTTGCTCGCTACGGGGACCATGGAGGAACTAGCAGATTCCGCGAACCCGCGGGTGCAGTCGTACTTCCGGCCGGGACTCTGAGATGTTCCGAACGGCGGGTGCCCTGCCGCCAGGACCCCGTCCGACGGCAGCGAAGGTCCGGTCGGTTGTCGGGAGCACCGAAATGCCCGGACGGGTCGAACACCGGTCCTGAACTGGGGCGATGACACGTCCTCCGGGTCGGGACAGCCTCACTGCCGGCGCTGGGAAACGCACATCCTCGGAGCGGTTCTCATCCGGAGAAATACGTGATCGCCCCTGGTCACGGTGTTTCGCCGAAGTCCTCGGGGGTGAAGTCTCGCAGCTGCCCGTTGACTATGTATCCACGGTGTTCGAGGGTCTGGAGCGCCTCGATGTGCTCCTCCCGGCTGGTGTCCGGGTGGATGCGTAGTCCGTCGACGGTCGCCGGGTACCCCGGCCCGTGGCTCATGAGGTCGACCAGGGTCCAGAGTGCGACGGGATCTCCCATGAGGTCTTCACTCCACCGGTGCGGGATGTTGACTCCATCGGAGGTGGTCATGGGAGGCAGGGTGTTGTCGCTCATGGCCTCGACAGTAGGTCGCAGGCGGCCTCGGTTACAGGGGTCGACCCGACTGGCCAGTACAACGAACCGTCCCACTCGGCGGACTGCCTTCGCGTCGATATGCCGGCCTGACGGACGGGCCCTTGTGAATCAATGGGCTCAACTCACGCTGAAACGCAGGGCGTAAGCGCACCGCCTCACGATGCCGCAGGTATTGTCACCACGTGACTGATCGTCGAAAGATCCTCTACGTCGACCTCGACAACACGCTGGTTCACTTCAAGTCCGGAATCGATCGGCTCGGCGCTGCCGACTTCCAGGAATACCAGGACCGCTATGACGAGGCACCCGGGATCTTCGCGCTGATGGATCCCATCGACGGTGCGATCGACGCATTCACACTGCTGGCCGAACACTTCGATGCGTACATCCTCTCGACTGCACCGTGGAAGAACCCGTCAGCGTGGTCGGACAAGCTACTGTGGGTACAGAAATATTTCGGCATCGAGCCCACCTCCGTCGCCTACAAGCGATTGATCCTGTCGCACCACAAGAACCTCAATCACAGAGACTTCCGGATCGACGACCGCGACCACAATGGCGCGAAGGACTTCACGGGTGAACTGGTCAAATTCGGCAGCGCCGAGTTTCCCGACTGGGATGCGGTAACCGCCCATCTTCTGGCTGCAGTCAGGAACTAGCGCCATCTCGCAGGCTGCGGACTGGGTCGAAACGATCAGAAACCCTGCAACGCCCACTAAGCAAGTCTTCCTCGGCCTCGTCATTTCTCACGGGTTTGCCACGTGCAGCAGGGTCTTGGCATCGGAACGCGCGAGCCGCGGATTTTCGCAGCTCGGAGTAAGTCCTGGGCTCTGCCCCGGTTGTGTGAAATGACAAGTAGATCTGTTGGCGGTTCGAAGGTTTTGAGAAGGCCGGAGTTCGGTCGAAAAGTCACCGAAATGGGAACTCAGTGACATCTGTCGAAATTCAAAATTTTCTGATGGTATGGATTGACGGTCGTATGGCCGACGAACGAGGCAGTTTCAGTGCTCCCGTCCGAGTAGGTCGCGACCGTTTTCCCATGGCAAGTGTTGGCGAAGGCTCCCTGCGTCGAAGTGCTCGCAGCGAGTTTTCCTTCGGTCGTCGCAGTGACCGTGGGCAATGATGGATCCAGCGGGATGCCAGTGATTTCCTCGGTGAAATCCGATTGGATGACTCTCCTTCCACCCGGATTCTCGAGAAGGTGATCCGTAGATGTAACGGTGCCGGTCAAGGTATACGTGGGTCCACCGTTGCACGTCACGGGTCCATCGAGCGTGTAGGTATAGGAGTAGGTTCCGGTGCTGCGCTCGACCGGATTCGCAGGTGCGACGCCCGCTACACCGATCGAGCCGCACGCGATTACCATTCCGGCGGCGAGTGCAACCACAGTTCGGTTCGTACCAATATCTTTGCTGCGTCGGGCCATGCGTGTCAGGTTCGAATTCCCTCATTTGCGCGAAGTGATGAGGATTCGCAAAGTTATTCGCGGTGCGCGCCGAGGTGGATCGTTCGTGGAGAGCTTTCACTCCAAGTGCTTCGCGAGGACATGGATCGGCTTATCTGAAATATTCTATGATTCGGCGGATCGGTCGCATCGAACATGCGGTACGTATGACCGCTTCAGTCGGGCACGGTGGCGGGACGACCAGCGGGGTGTCCACATGCATCGACTCATCGACCTCCATGCGATGGAGGCGCCCGCACGGATGCCGGAACGGTTCGCGTTCGGTATCGGTGAATGGCACGGTGTACACACAGGCCAGCGTGGCCGTGGCGCAGCGAACGGGCAATCTCGGCGGCGATATGTCGGTGTACTCGTCGACGCCGCGGTGATCCGTCGAGGTTGAGACGTGCACCCCGAAAGGGACGCGTCGACGGGTGGTGCAACCGATGGTCCTCCTCATTGCGCTGTCAGAAATAGGACGTGACCCGGATTCATTTGCGCGCAGGAATATTGATGACGCAATACCCGCCGGTGGACTCTTGATACCATCCCGCATACCGCCACAATTGTTGTGACTGGCGACACACGCAGCTCGCCGGTTCATCTACAGCTCCGGGGTCGACGAAGCCTTCCTATCGGGGGAGAGACGATCAGCTTCACGCACGCGCGGGCACGTTTCGCCTACCGGGCGTCGAACCGTGAGAGCTCTTTCATATGCTTGGCGGTACGCACGCCGTAATCGGCGTCGGTCGCGTACGGTTCCACCGATCCGGACACCGACCGGCGAGTGACGTGCGTCTCGTCTGGGCTGCACCCAACAGCCTGCGACGTGTCAGACGAGCCGGAAAGGCAGAGGAGCGCAGTGAGCACCCCGGAATTGGCACAGTGGAACTCGCAAGAGGCTATTGCGGAAGCAATGATCCCGATCATCGGCGGTCTGCACCGCCGGCATTCGGTCACGATCTTGCTTCACAGCCGCTCCCTCGTGAACAAGTCGGTGATCGGCATTCTGCGGACGCACCGTTTCGCGCGTCAGATCCGCGGCGACGAGCTGTCGGTCGAGGCAACCTTCCCGTTCCTCGAGGCATTGACCGACCTCGACCTGCAGCCGTCGAAGATCGACCTCGGCCTGCTGGTGACGGCTTATCAGGCCGAGGGTGCCGGACGGTCCATCCCGGAGTTCGTCGCCGAGACCCTCTCGGACCTGGTCGGTGGTGCTCAGACGAGCCCCGCGAAGCCGCAGGACGTGGTCCTGTACGGCTTCGGTCGGATCGGTCGCCTAGTCGCCCGTCTTCTTATCGAGAAGGCCGGCTCGGGTAACGGCCTGAACCTGCGCGCTGTGGTGGTGCGGAAGGGCAGCGGCGACGACTTGACCAAGCGTGCCTCGCTGCTGCGTCGCGACTCCGTCCACGGGCAGTTCAACGGCACGATCAAGGTCGACGCCGAGAACAACGCCTTGATCGCCAACGGCAACGTCATCAAGTTCATCTATAGCAACGATCCGGCGAGCGTGGACTACACCGAGTACGGCATCGACAACGCCATCCTGATCGACAACACCGGCATCTGGCGCGACCGTGACGGGCTGTCGAACCACCTTCGCCCCGGTATCGCCAAGGTGGTGCTCACCGCGCCGGGCAAGGGTGATCTCCCGAACATCGTGCACGGCGTCAACCACCGCGCCATCGACCCGGATGAGAAGATCGTCTCGTGCGCGTCCTGCACCACCAATGCCATCGTGCCGCCGCTGAAGACCATGGACGACAAGTTCGGTGTGGTGCGCGGCCACGTCGAGACGGTGCACTCGTTCACCAACGACCAGAACCTGCTGGACAACTACCACAAGGCCGACCGTCGCGGTCGTTCCGCGCCGTTCAACCTGGTGCTCACCGAGACCGGCGCCGCTTCGGCGGTCGCGAAGGCGCTTCCCGATCTGAAGGCGAAGATCACCGGCAACTCGATCCGCGTTCCTACGCCGGATGTGTCCGTCGCGATCCTTCACCTTCAGCTGACTCGTGAGACCACCAAGGAAGAGGTGCTCGAGCACCTGCACCAGGAGTCGCTCACCGGTGCGCTGCGCCGCAACCTCGACTACACCTCGGCCACCGACGCAGTGTCGAGCGACTTCATCGGCTCGCGCGCGGCGTGCATCATCGACGCCAATGCAGCGATCGTGGACGGCGACACCGCCATCCTCTACGTCTGGTACGACAACGAGTTCGGTTACTCGTGCCAGGTGGTGCGAACGGTCCAGTACCTGTCGGGTGTGGAATACCCCGTCTATCCCATCACGGAAGCCGGCCCCGTGGAGCACGTCGAGGAACCTGCCGCTGCACAGGCATAACAGTCCTGCGCAGACTGCAGTAACGACAGTCCTCTAGGGACTCATCGAGGAGGGAACCCACCCTTACCTGAGGATGGGTTCCCTCTTGCGTTGCGCTATTGGTGGCGTCGAGGAGGAGTAGCGGCCGTCGAAACTCGGGGGAGGTTGTGTGCGGTTCCGGTGAAGAACTCGCACAGAACCTCCCCTTATTTCGTCACTTTTTCGCCGTGCCGCTGCAACCAGACCTTCCCGGCCGGGAAGTGGCCGATCACATGGTGTTCGACGACGTTCACGACGGGCGGCCCGCCGCATGCCACGGTGGACGCAGCTGGACCTTCAGTGCGAGGGCCCCGGACGGGCCGAGAAGTGTTGTCGCGAGCGACAGTCCGCGTTCGTATCTGTACCGACGACGCAACGCCTGGAAGCGCGGATACCGGATGTGGAGCGGGGTTCTACCAGCGACCTGACGAACATGTAGCTGTTGTCGTCGGCAGCGGGTGAGGACGAACCATCATCCGGAGCTCTGCACGCTCCCATGAGTTCGCCACGGTTCCGTCCTTCACGCGATCCTCGTACTCTGACTCGTGGGGTCTCCTCGACGAAGGAGGCTGAAAATGAGTCAGCCGATCACAGACCCGACCTTCTATCGGACCGCGGCAGACGCGGCCGCCGCCCCACCGGAGCGATTGGCCTACGTGGTCGCGTTCGATCGTGAGGCGGACAAACCCGACGCCATGAGCGTGATCGACGTGGATCCCGACTCGGACACCTACGGCCGGGTGGTGGGCTGGACCGAGGTACCCGGACTCGGCAACGAACTGCACCACTTCGGTTGGAACGCCTGCAGCAGCGTTGAAGCACGAAGGTCACGATATGACGGGGTTGGCGCGCCGATACCTCATTGTGCCGGGCATCCGCTCGTCGTCCCTGTTCGTGCTCGACACCGAACCCGACCCACGTCAACCCACCGTGACCAAGGTCGTGGATGCTGCCGATCTCGCCGCCAAGGCGGGCTACTCTCGACCGCACACCTTGCACTGTGGACCGGACGGGGTGTTCATGACGTGCCTGGGCGGTGCCGACGGATCGGACGGCCCGGGCGGGATCGCCCTGCTCGATCACGGCACGTTCGACGTGCTCCGGCAGTGGGAAACCGACCGGGGGCCGCAGTATTTCGCGTACGACGCCTGGTGGCATCTCAATCGGAACACGTTGATCAGCAGCGAATGGGGCACACCGTCGATGATCGAGGACGGATTGGTACCCGAGCTGCTACTGGCGAACGAATACGGCCATGCCATCCACTTCTGGGACCTGTCCACCGGTGAGCACCAGCAGCGAGTGGATCTCGGCGCGCAGTACCAGATGCCGCTCGAGCTGCGCCCGTCGCACGACCCGGAGGCCACGTGGGGATACGTCGGCGTGGTCGTCTCGACCGAGGATCTGTCCGCGTCGGTGTGGCGTTGGCGCCGCGGTGACGACGGTTGGGCCGTGGACAAGGTGATCACCATCCCGGCCGAGCCGGCAGACTCGGATGTACTGCCGCCGGCGCTGAAGCCGTTCGGTGCGGTGCCGCCGCTCGTCTCCGACATCGACCTGTCCGTCGACGACGCGTTCCTCTACGTCTCGTGCTGGGGTACCGGCGAGCTCAAGCAGTACGACGTGCGTGACCCCGCCCATCCGAAGGAGACCGGGTCCGTCCGACTCGGTGGGATCGTCGGCCGCCGTGCCCATCCGGCGGTACCGAGCGAGCCGCTGGCCGGCGGTCCGCAGATGGTCGAGATCAGCCGGGACGGCAAGCGGGTCTACGTCACCAACTCCCTGTACGGGGCCTGGGACGACCAGTTCTACCCGGACGGGGTCGGCGCCTGGATGGCACTGATGCACACCGACCCTCATGGCGGGATGGAGATCGACGATCGCTTCTTCCCGCACGGCGACGACTTCCGGGGACTGCGGGCGCACCAGGTTCGCCTCCAAGGTGGCGATGCGTCCTCGGACTCCTATTGCTATCGGTAACGACCGCTCGGACCCAAAATCTCCCGCGGCGAACTCTCCGGCCCGACTCGGTCAGGGCTGGTAGTCGGGGTACTTCGTGTGCAACTGGAAGTACCCCGTCACGTTCTCGCGGAGCCAGTCCTTGCTGTCCTCGGGTGTGCGACCGTCGCAGACCGCGTCGCCTTCGATGCAGACTCGTTCGACGTGGATCTCACCGAAGTCGTTCCGGCCGCCGCCGAGCGTCACGCCGGGAGCGACGGGACCCGGGAACAGGGTCTCGACGCCGCGGTCGTCGCGGGGATCGGAGTAGAGGATGCCCGAGATCCGTTCGGGGGGAACGGACCCGTCGGCTGCGATCTCGGCGAGAACATCGCCCGCGATCGAGGCGCCCTGCGAGTAGCCGAGCACCAACAGGTCCGAGTCGGGGCAGGTGCTGTGTCGGACGGTGATGGTCTGGCGGAGTCGCTGATGCCCGATCTGCTTCGACCTGTCGTAGGCGATGGTGCCGTCGTCGTCGATGCCGTCGAAATCGTCGTGCGAGCCGGTCCCGGGCAGCGGCACGACCACTGCGGGGTAGCGGATGTGTTCGACCACGGTGCCGGGAGCCTCGAACCGAGCGGAGATCTTCGCCAAGGGGGATTCCGGATCGATCGAGTCGAGGGTTTCGAAGCCGCGGGTTCCGTCGACGGCGAGGACGTACCGCTCAGGGCAGTTGCGGACCGGGTCGGCGGACACGGAACCGACCGGACCCGCGACACTCAGACCTGCGGTGAGCAGACCTGCGGCGAGCAGGCCGACGGTGCGAGTGCGTCTGCGATCGATCCGGGACATGCGCGATTCTCCTCGTGTGCCCCCGACAGACAACAATTGAGGTCGATGATATCGATGTCCCGTTTGTTCGTCATGTTAAGGATGCGCGCTTTTCGGTGATCGTGGTCACCCCTGACCGGTGACTCCGGTGGCATGTCCGTCAGGGCTGCTCGGCCGGGGTACGGGCGGCCAGCTCGGTGATGAAGCCGGCGATCTCGTCGGGGTTCTCTTCGGCCATGAAGTGGCCGCTGGTGGTGGCCTGGTAGGTGAAATCGGGTGCCCACGCCCGCCAGAGGGCCGAGGCGTCGAAGCCCAGCTGAGAGCCCCAGTCCTGGGAGATGACCGCGACGGGCATGGTGAGCCGAGCCCCGCCTTCGCGGTCGGCGAGGTCCATGTCGAGATCGATGCCGGCGGTGGCGCGGTAGTCGGCCACGATCGAGTCGACGGAGTTGATCGAGCTGGTGACGTAGTGATCGCGCTCCTCGGGCGTGAAGGTGGTTCCGGTGGGGTCCCACGCATCGAGGAACGAGCCGAAGAACTCCGGGGCGACGGCGGCGATCATCTTCTCGGGCATCCCTGCGGGCTGGGCCATGAGATAGAGGTGCCAGGCCACCTTCGCGTTCACGCCCTGGAGTACGGCCCAGGTGTCCATCGTGGGAAGGACGTCGAGGATGCCGAGGTAGTCGACGGCGTCGGGGTGGTCGAGTCCCGCGCGGACGGCGACGAGCGCACCGCGGTCGTGACCGACAAGGCCGAAGTGGTCGAAACCGATCTCGCGGGCGACCGCGATGATGTCGTTCGCCATGGTGCACTTGGAATACGTCTCGGGGTTGCCGGCCGGGGGTTGGGCGCTGGCGCCGTAGCCGCGCAGGTCGGGGACGATCACGGTGTGGTCGTCGGCGAGTGTGTGGGCGACATGGCGCCACATGTAGTGGGTCTGCGGGAAACCGTGCAGCAGGACGACACCCGGCCCCTGCCCACCGATGGCGACGTTGAGCTTCACGCCGCCGTCCCCGGTGATCGTGCGGTAGGTGAAGTCCTCGATGGTGCAGATGGTCATGGGGTCTCCGTAGTCGTAGTCGTGGTGGAGGTTTCGGGGTGGCCGGAGAAGATCCCGGCGGGCAGGTCCGTTCGGTCGGCGGACGCGGTGAGCGCGGGAATGATGACGGTGTCGACGAGGGCTTCGAGGTAGGTGTCGTCGACGGTGAGGCCGTTCGCTCGTCGCAGGAGCAGGACTGTGCCCACGACCTCCTCGTATGCGAATGGTTGAGCGCCCGAAGGGAGTTCGCCTCGTGCCACGGCGTCGTCGAGGACCGCCTGGGGGAGGCGCGCGCCCGTCGGGCCGACGGTCTCCTCGATGGCGTCGCACAACTCCGGGTCTTCGAGTCCCGCGTGGAGCAGCATGAAGGCGGCGTTGCTGTCGGTTGCGGACATGGTGAGGCTGAGGCGTTGCGCAAGCATCAGCAGATCGTCGCGGAGTGTTTCGCCGCGCCGGAGTGGGACCGCCGAGGGATGCGCAGGGGCGTCCTTCACTGCTGTGAGCACCATGTCGCGCTTGGACGGCCATCGTCGATACAGCGTTGCCTTCGACGCCTGGCAACGTCGAGCGACCGCCTCGAATGTCACGCCCTCGTAGCCTTCCTCGGCCAGTAGTTCGAGAACGGTGGTGGTGATCCGACGCTCGAGTTCGGCGTCGCGTGGACGTCCGCGTTGCACAGGCGGCTCATTCAGATACGACACGTTCCGTATCGTAAACCAGATGGCCGCTGTCGGCGAACTGCAGGGTCGACACCCGCGTCTTTCTGGTCACGGTCGATTGTGATGCACTGTCTCGTTGTCGGCATAACGGACATCGGCGAGGAGATCGGTATGGGTTCGAGGTATCACCATCTGGCGTTCGGCCCGGAGGCGGTCGCGCGTCAGGAAGCTGCGGGCAGCATCGTTGCCTATGGTGCCGACCTCGACGAACCCGACCGAGGACCTCAGCCGTTGGGCGACCGGGAACTCGCTCTCGTACGCGAAAGCTTCCAGTTCCATATGGCGACGGTGACCCCGAGCGGATGGCCCTATGTCCAGTACCGCAGCGGACCCGTCGGGTTCCTGCACCACCTCGGTGGGCAGACGATCGGGTTCGCGGACCACCGAGGCAATCAACAATTCGTCTCGGTCGGGAACATCGCGGACAACGGAAGGGTCGCGCTGTTCCTCGCGGACTTTCCGCTGAAGAGACGGTTGAAGCTCTTCGGTACCGCGCGGGTGGTCGATGCGGAAGACGACCCGCAGCTTCTCGACCGGCTGCGCGATCTCGGCGACGGGCGGAGAATCTCGGCGCGATGCGAACGAAGCATCGTCATCGAGGTCGAGGCCTTCGACTGGAACTGCTCTCGGAGCTTGATCCCGCAGTACACCGACGAAGCGGTCCGCGCCCGGATCCGTCCCTACATCGACGAGATCAACGACCTCCG
This sequence comes from Rhodococcus sp. C26F, assembly GCF_053345925.1. Taxonomy (NCBI): domain Bacteria; kingdom Bacillati; phylum Actinomycetota; class Actinomycetes; order Mycobacteriales; family Nocardiaceae; genus Rhodococcus; species Rhodococcus sp. C26F. The sequence continues at coordinate 29,074 of NZ_JBKFBA010000009.1, read as the reverse complement.
AGCCGAAGTGGATTCTCTTCGGACTCAGCTGAAGGCGGCACGCGAGGGCTGACAACCGCCGAGGGTGCGCGCGTGCAGGCTCAATCCCGACCGAGCTGTGTGACAACCAGATGCAGTGCTGCGGTGGTGGTCAGAGTCCGGACCCGTTCGCGGTCGCCGGGGAAACGGCGGGTGACCGTGTACGTCGGTCGTCCCTCGATCGCGACGCCGAAGCAGACCGTCCCCACCGGCTTGCTCTCGGTGCCACCGTCGGGGCCGGCGATCCCGGTGGTGGAGACCGCGACGTCGACCTTCAGGCGACGTCGGGCACCCTCGGCCATGGCTGCGGCGACCTGCTCGCTCACCGCGCCGTGCTCCGCGATCATCTCGGCCGGTACGTCGATCAGATCGGACTTCGCGTCGTTGGAGTACGAGACGACGCCACCCATGACATAGGCCGACGACCCGGGGCGGTCGGTCAGACGCGCAGCGACGAGTCCGCCGGTGCACGACTCCGCAGTCGCGATCGTGCGGCCGTCGAGGGCGGCGATCAGCTGGTCGTCGATGGTGGAACCGTCGGTCGAGAAGATCTGGCGTCCATGGTGTTCGGTGAGGACGTCGAGAAGGCGATGGTAGATGTCCGCGTCACCGGAGGCGACTCGCGTGACCATGTCGAGTTCGCCGTGTCGGAGGCATGTGGTGATCTCGAGGCGTTCGAGGCCGGCGATCTCTGCTTCGGCCCGGCGCAGCGTCTCGGCGAGTTGTGCCTCGTGCAATCCGTAGGCGCGCACGGTGTGCTGCTGCAGGTCGTCGGCTCGCGCCAACACGTCGGCGACCGGGGGGGAGGCGACCGCGCTCGGCCACATCGCCTGCAGCTCACCGGGCGGGCCGGGCAGGATGACGATGGTCGGTACCGGCCCGTCGTCGGCGACCGCGGGGATGACCACGCCCGGCGCAGTACCGGTGGGCGGCAGGGCGGTGGCACCGGCGGGCACGTGCGCCTGCTTGCGGATTCCGATACGCGTCGGCCCGGCGTCGAGATCCGGGGTGTCCGGGCGGAAGCGGCGGATGACACCTGCGATGTGTTCTTCGAGTTCGGGGTCGAGCAGCAGTTCGCGATCGCAGAACTCGGCGACGGTGGGGACGGTGAGGTCGTCGGCGGTGGGACCGAGGCCCCCGCTGGTGACGATGAGATCGACGCCCTGCTCGGCGAGGAAGCGCAACTGTGCGGTCAGGTCGGCGGGCCGGTCACCGCAGATCGTGATGTGGGCGACGTCGACGCCGAGTTTCAGGAGTTGGTCGGACAACCACGGTCCGTTCAGGTCGGAGATCCTCCCGGTCAGCACTTCGGTCCCGGTCACGATGATTCCTGCACGCACGCTCACGGAGCCGAGCCTAGTCGGCGACGATCATCGTGGACGCCTCACTGCTCTGTTGCGACGGTCTGCGAGGCGGGCGAGCTCACGAAGCATGCCGGGAGCCCGGCGCGCCATGGTCAATACTGCCCGGTCCGAGACGGTCGGGCGTGGTGGCAGCGCAGGCTGTGCAGGACGGGCCCCGATCGACGCCCTGAACACCTGCACCTGACCGGGCACACCTTTGAGCCGATGCCTGCCCAGGTCGGTGAAATCGAAATCTCCGCCGACCGCAAGCTCGCGCACCGCCTGTGAGCATCGCACCTCGCCAGGCCCGGAGGAGGCAGCGATCCGCGCTCCGATATGGACCGTCATTCCGGTCAACCCGGGACCGGCGCGGGTCACCGACCCGACATGCACGCCGGAGCGCACAGAAAATCCGAGAGTCGATGTCGATCGGATGATCCGGTGCGCGCACTGCAGTGCGGCCACTGGACCGTCGAAGACACTGAGGGTCCCATCGCCCGCGATGCCCACCAGCGTGCCTCCGCCGGCCTCGACCTCCGCGCGCACGAGTCGGTCGTGCGCGCCCAGCAACCTCGCGAACCGGTTGTCACCGACCTCCGCGAGCAGGTCGGTGGAGCGGACGACATCGGTGAACAGAACCGCGCCCAGGAACCGATCGGCCTCGACCGGATGGTCCGTGCCGCTGACGAGTTCCTCCACGTGGTCGAGAACAGGAATCAGCACTTCACCCAGCGTTGCGCCGAGGGCGATCGGTGGCAGCTCGTAGAAGCGGCCGTTCGGAATCTGCGCGGCCATCCTGCGGCCGGCCTCTCGAGCGAACAGAGTGTCCGGCTGATGCAACACCTTCGTCGGGCATTGGATTGCCGGCAGAATCAAGGAGTAGTTCGCGCGGAGAGCCCACTCGAGATGTTTCTGGGCAGTTCTCGGTGTGGCGGAGCAGCGTTCGAGCAGCGCCATGATCCGTCGATTGTGTGGGACATCGAGGGTCGGGTGCGTCAGGGACGTGAGCTTCCCTTGACCCCAGCATGCGTACGCATCCCGATACGACTCGACGAACCGGTCTCGCTCGTCAGCAGTCCATCCCGGTGGCGGATCACCGTCGGACAGCAGGGTATCGGACCAGGGTTCGGCGAGGACCAGTCCGGAAACGCGGTCGGGGTGCCGAGCGGCTACCAGGGCAAGGGGCCCGCAGGTGCTGGCCGCGCCGACGAGCGTGGCGCGATCGACCTCGGCATCGTCGAGCACCGCGACGACGTCGTCGGCCTGCTCCTCGAGCGTGGGGACGTGCTCGACGGGATCGGACAGTCCGAATCCGCGTCGCTGGAAGAACAGCGAACGCGCGAAGCGGGCACAACGTTCGAAGTTGTAGTGGAAGTGCGGATCGGTCCACATCAGGTCCGGATGCATCATGTCTTCGAAGAACCACGCGATCGGATGTGGCCCCTCACCCACGATCTGATACGCCAGTGCGGCGCCGTCGCGCTGGATGTACCGCGTCACGGGCGGATCCATGGGAACAACGATAGGCGCCGGTCGACAGCGCGACGAGTGTCGGCTGTCGAAACCGACCGGCGACGGAAACCGGCCTCTATCGTGAGGTTGGTGAGGAAAGCGTGGTCTTCCCGGAGCGTCTCGCGTGAGACGGGTGGACGCCGGAGCAGGGATGTGCTGCTTTCTGTGGTCGCTGCAGCGCTGCTCCTGGGTGTCTTCGCATCAGGGTGCGCTTCGATGCGCGGCGGGGTGGAAGGCGATTTCGGTCGGGCAGCGCAGCAGATCGGTTCGGCGGCGGTCTCGGCTCAGCTGAGCCTGCAGGTTTTCGCCGACGGTCGCAACACCACCGCCGCCACGGACACCGCCCTGTCGGACATGCTCGAAGAGGTCGACCAGGCCGTCTCGGCAACCGCGGATCGAGAGGTGGACACCCCCGACCAGGGAACCCTGGGCGCCGAGGTCCTGCAGGCGGCGAACACGGTTACCGGACAGATCATCCGGGGACGAGACATCGTTGCCGGAGTCGGCGAGCAGACCGAGCTGACTGCGGTTGCGGCCGAGCTCGGACGTGCAGGTACGGAGTTGCTCGATCTCGGAGACCGTCTCGAGGCGGCCGGATGAAGAGTCTCTTCGCCGTCGCTCTCGGAATCCTCACCGCGATCGGGGGATTCCTCGACATCGGTGATCTGGTCACCAATGCAGTGGTGGGCGCGCGTTTCGGGTTGTCCCTGGCCTGGGTGGTGCCGGTAGGCGTGCTGGGAATCTGTGTCTTCGCGCAGATGTCCGGCCGCGTCGCTGCGGTCAGCGGCCGAGCCACTTTCGAGATCATTCGCGAACGCCTCGGGCCGCGCATGGCAGTGGCGAATCTGAGCGCGTCGTTTCTGATCAACCTGTTGACGTTGACCGCCGAGGTCGGTGGTATCGCGCTGGCGTTGCAGTTGGCAAGCAGCGTGAACCCGAAACTGTGGATTCCGGTAGCCGCCCTGGCGGTGTGGCTGGTGATCTGGCGGGTGAAGTTCTCGGTGATGGAGAACGTCACCGGAGTGGTCGGACTGTGCCTGGTCATGTTCGCCGTGGCGGTGTTCCTGCTCGGCCCGGACTGGGGGCAGCTCGCCGACCAGGTGTTCACCCCATCCCTGTCGGACGGCGAAAACCTGGCCGCATATTGGTATTACGCAATCGCGTTGTTCGGTGCGGCGATGACTCCGTACGAGGTGTTCTTCTTCTCCTCCGGCGCAGTGGAAGAGAAGTGGACGGTGCGGGATCTCGCGAAGTCCCGGCTCAACGTCCTGGTCGGATTTCCCCTCGGCGGCATCCTCTCGGTGGCCATCGCCGCACTGTCGGCGATCGTGCTGATGCCCGGTGGGGTAGAGGTGTCCAGCCTGTCGCAGGTGCTGGCTCCGGTGGCGGAGGCAGGAGGAAAACTGGCGGTCGCGGTGATCATCCTCGGGATCGTGGCGGCCACGTTCGGGGCGGCGCTCGAAACCGCACTGTCCGGTGGCTACACCCTGGCCCAGTTCCTGGGGTGGTCGTGGGGCAAGTTCCGACGGCCGGTGGAGGCGGCACGATTCCACCTGACCATGCTGGTGTTGCTGATCGTCGCCGTCGGTGTGCTGATGACGGGAGTGGACCCGATCCTGGTCACCGAGTACTCGGTGGTGTTCTCCGCAATTGCCCTGCCCTTGACGTATCTACCGGTCCTGATCATCTCCAACGACCCGCAGTACATGGGCGAGCATGTCAACGGCCCGGTCGTCAACGCGATCGGTACCGTCTACCTGGTCATCATTGTCGCTGCCTCGGCGGCGGCGATACCGTTGATGATCGTCACGGGAGCAGGCCAATGAGCACATCCGAGCACCCATCCACCGGCACCGACCGAGGCGGTCGGCTGATCGATGCCCGCCTGCACCTGTTGGACCGGCAGATCCTCGATTGCGACGGCGTACCGGTTGCCACGGTCGACGACATCGAACTGAGCGGCATCGAATCCGACGGGGGCGGTACCTCATCGGCGCCGCGTATCGAGGCGATCCTCACCGGCTCCACATTGATGACCCGGATTTTCGGGGGTCGTCTGCCCCGAAGCCGCTTGCACCGAATCACGTGGGACGACGTCGCCGAAATCGGCATCACTCTCCGACTACGGGTGCGGTCCGAATCGTTGGATGCGACGTGGCCCGAGCGATGGGTGCGGGATCAGATCATCAGTCGTATTCCCGGGGGCCGTCATGCTCCTGACTGATCTGCTCGACCTTCCCGTCCACGATCACAACGGCGACCGCGTCGGGTGGGTGTGCGATATACGTTTCCGCATCCCTGCTCGTCCGGCTGTATCGGACAGTGGGGGAGTGCCGTCGCCGGAGGTCGTCGGGATTCTCCTCTCGCCGCGCCGGCGCGGCTCGTACCTCGGATTCGAACGCACCGATGTGCACGCACCGGTGTTGCTCGCTCGGTGGATCCGGTGGCGCCACCGCGGGACCTGCCTGGTTCCGTGGTCCGATGTCGATCACGTCGAGAACGGGGCGGTCGTCCTGGACGCGGATTATCGTCGGGAATCGCCGCTGTTGAGCCGCTGACCGATCACGCCGCGGCCTCGACGATGCTGGGCAGAGTTACCATGCTCCGGCGGCGGCACGTCGCTGCTGCCGACGCCCGCCTTTTCCGTCGTGACGTCGCCTTGCCGGTATCCGCTGCGCACGTCGACGCAACGCCAGCTCGTGCTGCAAGCGCTCCGCAGACAGCTTGCCCGGACCGTGAATGCTCGTGCCGTCCGGCCGTTCGATCGTGGTGGCCATCGCCGTGTTTCTCCTCGAGGATCTCGAAATTCGCCAGCGCCCAGTAGTACTCCTCGACAAGTGCTGGGGCAATGGAATTTACGCCATTCTGCTGAGCACGAATGAACACCAGGCGATCACGAGTGACGGCGTACCACCTCGCCGACGATTGCGGCCAGCTCCGCAGGCTGTGTCATCGGCACGTTGTGGTTGGCAGAAATCTCCACGAGTTCTCGGTTCGCAGCGGCGTCGACCAGCGTCTGCCCCTCGTCGCGGCGCTGTGCGTAGAAGCCCTTGTCGGGCAGGACGAACGTGATCGGGCACGATATGTGCGTGTACGCATCCACGCTCGGATAGATCGGTGCACGCGGATCGGGAGCACTGACGACGGCGATCTCGTCGAGGCTCGGTCGTCGCTCGTAGAGCGTGTCGCTGCAGCGGAGGAAGGACCGTCGCATCACGGCACGGACGAGTTCCGGACGGGATCCGGCGTTGAGCCAACCGGTTTCCGCCTCGCGCACACACTGCTCGATGTACGAGAGCATCTGCTGTTCGGTCGCGCGCCAGCCGTAGCGGAACGTCTCACGGAGCTGTTCGACGGCTCGAGGGTCCTGCCACTGTGCCTGGGCATCTATTGCTGCAGCTCGGTCGTCCAGAACCATGCCGTCGACCACGCACAATGCCGCATCCACCAGACCGGCCGCAACCGCTGCAGTGACCGCGTACCCACCCGTTGAATGCCCTACCAACACAGGGCGGTCCCAGCCGAGTGCCTCGACGACAGTGCCGAGATCACGCCAGTACTGCTCGGCTGTACTCGAGGTGAGCGCGCTCTGTCCGTGTCCACGCAGATCCACCGCCACCAGGTGGCAGTGTTCCGTCAGATGCGCCATTACGTCGGTCCACACCGCGGCGTTGTGTCCGCTGCCGTGGACCAACAGCACTTCCGGCCCCCGGCCACCGAAATCGAGTCCCGGCAGCACGCCGTCGTCGACGGGCACTTCGATCCGGGTTTCCGACACCATCACTATCCCTCGCCGTCGATAGCTCGGCGAGACTGTCTACCGCAGAACGTCACCTACCCCTCATGAGACAACCGATCCATCCGATCGGTCAACGGAATTCGGCCGAGCGCCTTTGCATCGGATCTCAGGCCGCAGCCGGCGCGCGACACCCGCACCGCACGGCACGCCCCTGCTCGTCATCGGGAAGCCACCCGTACTCGTCGCAGTCGCCGCACTTCGGTTGGAGGACACGGGGCGTCGGCAGCGACCGCCACAACGGCAGCCATCCGTGCGCCAGTCGCATCGGATTGCCCGGTCTGTGCACGGATTTCGCTGCCGCAACCAGAGCCGGCACGCCGTGTGTGGCGACGAGTGCTTCGATCGCCGCTGCCGCATCGGGTTCGAGGTAGACGAAGGTCGCGGTGAGTCCGGCCTGCCTGCATGCTGCCGCAAGCTCGACCACCGTGGGACCGAGCGGTGTCTTCGCGACGCGCGGTGTGCGGTTGGTTTCCGTCCTTGGTGTATCGGTACTTGAAAGAGCGCCTGGGTCTCCGATGTCCGCGCTGCCGCGCGTCGGATTCTCAGGCGCCGGTTCGGTGACGGGACGTTCGTAGATGGTCTGGATGGTGATCCACTGGCCGAGCTCGTTCTGGATCTTCTCGCGCACCAGGTAGCCGAGGTCGGCGAGCTCGCGTAATGCCGAGCGGATGGCGTCGCGACCTTCTTTGGGCGACTGCGCCGCGATCGAGTCGGCGCGGGTGCGCCAGTCGTCGGGCTTGGACAGCAACCAGACGAGCACACCCCGCGCGCGGAAGGACAGCCGTTCGTCGGTGATGACGGCGTTGCTGAGAACGGTGAAGTTGGCGGCAAGGCGCGGTCCACGACGCACGCCGCCGGCCAGGGTATTCTGACCCACGTTCGACTCCCTTACAGTCGGACATCCGGCCCGTCGGGAGCTGCAACTCCTGGCGGGCCTTATTCGATTGTGGCCGCGCGAATCGGCGGCGTGCTGGCATCGTGCCACCGTCTGTACGAGGCGCGCAAGGAATCGAGCGGAGGGTGCTCGAGTTTCGGTGTTCTCGACGTCGCTGAGCGGGGTCCGGAACACCGAAGTTTCACCGGCGCTAGGGGGAAGCTTCGAACCGCGCCTCGACGTCGGCGGTGAGGGTGACCCGATCCGGTTCGAAGACCAGCTCGGGTTCGGCCGACTCGGGGGCGCTCATCGCATCCGAGCGCAGCATCGCTGTGCGCATCATGGGGGCGCCGCCCGCGTGGACGGGTGAGGGCTGGGAGCCGAGCATGCCCGGATCGGCGATGGCCACCGCACGAACGGTGTCGAGGCCCAGCGACGTCGTGTATGCCTTCGCCTTGTCGAGGGCGTTGCGGACGGCGAGGTTGCGGACCTGCGCGAGTCGCTTCTTCCGGGCCTTGCGGGTGATCCACCACTGGAGATCGGCGACGGTGACCACCTCGAGTTCGGCGACCCGTTCGACGAACGCACCCACAGCGTCGAACTCGTGGAAGGTGACGGTGATCGACGCCGACGAGTTGTACACCCACGGCCGGTTCTTGCCTTCGCGGTTGAACGGGCGCCGTCGGCTGTGGCGTACCCGATCGAAGGTCCACCGCTTCACCGGGCTCGGGGTGCGCTTGCGCAGTTCGGTGATGAGATCGGTGATGGTGGCGACGGCCGCGGTCACCGGTTCGGCGGCCTGCTTGCGCGAGGAGCCGTCGGCGTGCACCCGCAACACCACCGTGCACCGGTTGGGTGCGACGGTGCGCTCGGCGTGCCCGGTGACGGTGATCGTGACGGGAGGCTGGGTCATGCGCACGAGTGTGCCAGCGCGAGCCGTCCCTGTCGGGCAGACGGCACGTGCCACGGTCGGAACCGTCGAATCCGACCTTCCGGGCGTCGCATTCGTGCCACTCTGAAGTTGTCAGCAGTGAGAGGTGTGACTGGTGGGACGACTGGGTATCTGAGTTGGGTCGAACTAGCCAGTGTTCACGAAAGGACTGCACATGCTCGGACTCGGAATCCTCGGTTGGATCATCATCGGTGGTCTCGCCGGTTGGATCGGCAGCAAGATCATGGGCACCGACGCCCAGCAGGGCATTCTCCTCAACATCGTTGTCGGCGTCATCGGCGGCTTGATCGGTGGTTTCCTGCTGAAGGTCTTCGGCGTGGATGTCGAAGGCGGCGGACTGATCTTCAGCTTCCTGACCTGCCTCCTCGGCGCGGTCATCCTGCTGTTCCTCGTCAAGGCCGTCACCGGCCGAGGCGTGCGCCGCTGACCGCTCTGCATCAACGAGGTCNCCGGGACCTCGTTCGTGTCGGGGGTCGGTTCGTCAGACCAGTTGATCGCGAAGCCAACGTGGGTCGGGATTGGTATGCGACACGTCGCCGATGAACACCGTCGGCACCGTCTCGTTCCCGCCGTTGACTTCCCGGACCCGAGCGGCCGCCGCGGGATCCCGCCAGCTGTTCACCCAGATCGCGCGACGCGCGCGTGTGCACAGGGTGGCGCGCAACCGGATGCAGAACGTGCACCCCGGGCGCCAGTACACCACCGGAACGCCGCGGGTTGCGGCGTCGCGACGGGCGGTCGCGTCGTCGACGTGATGGGGGAAGAACAGGGGAGAGGTGACCCAGGCAAGGACGAGCAGCAGTACTGCCGTCACCACCGAGGTCACGTCGAATGCGCCGGTGAGCAGAACGACGGCCGCGACGGCCACCATCGCTGCGGAGAGGATCCAGGTTCGCCACACGCCTGTGAGCCTAGTTCCTTCGAGCGCCGATATTTCCTGCCGCAACCCGGTGGCTCCACGAACTTCACGCCCTAGATCAGTGATTTATCCGTATGCGCCGAAATCACTGTGGTTCAACGCAGTTCGTCGGCACGGCCGTAACGCGGCCTCAGACCCCTCCGATGGTTGCGTCGGTGACATCTGTCCGAATCCCTACACGGACACGCCGGCACCCGATCCGAACGCGGACCCGAACAATCCGAAGATCGTGTGGTGCGGAACCGACAAGTACGTCCACGATCGCGGCGTGACGGTCTGGGACGACGGCACATGGTCGCCGTGGTCGCAGCACTGCGCCGACGAGTTCGACGCGGTGAACAACCCGCCCGGCGAGATGGGTGGCGGCGGCGCCGTGTCCGGTCCGTGCCGGCCCGCGGAGGAGGGCACCGTCACGTTCACGCCCGACATGCGGAAGCAGCAGTGCACCGGCGGGCAGTGGGTGTTCATCCGCTGATCGGGGTTCGTCTCCGAACGGGTCGCGGCACGGGGTCGTGACCCCGCCCGACCTGCCGGTCTGCAGCCGGGCAAGGTGGCGCGATAGCGTATTCGGTCATGGTCGTCACCGAGAGTTCACCTCCTGTATCCCCGCGGTTGGTCCGCTCGATGTTCATCCCTGCCGTCGGGGTGGCGCTCGTGCTGACTCTTCTCGCGGCGGCGACGGTGCCGATGCGCGACCGCCTGTATCTGTCCGTCGCCCAGACCGTCGAGGGATCCTTCCTCGGACCGCTTGCAGGTCTCGTCGCCGACAAGGGGCTGCTCGTCCTGGTCGCCTTCACCGGTGTGCTCGCGGCGTGGCTGTGGCGGAACGATCGACGCAGCTTCGGCACTCTCGCCGTAGGCGGTATCGGTGTCGTGGGTGCCTACCTGTCGAGCGAACTCGTCAAGCTCGTGGTGACGGAGCCGCGACCGTGCCGCGCGCTCGGCATCGAGACGGTGCTGGAATGCCCCGAGGTGGGGGACTGGTCCTGGCCGTCGAACCACTCCGTCATCGCGGCGTCGTTCGCCACGGCGTGTGTCCTCGCGGCTCCGCGTCTGATCTGGCTGGTCGCTCCGCTCGCCGCAGTGCTCGCCTTCTCTCGGGTGACGGTGGGTGTGCACTACGTCCACGACGTGCTGTCGGGCATGGCGCTCGGCGTGTTGGTGGTCGCGCTGGTCGTCGTGGTGCTTCTGCCGTTCGCGTCGCGGCTTCCGATCCTGTCGCGTGAGGCGCCGGCCGTCCCGCCCACGGGGTAGGCGCACCGAATACAGCACACCGAATCCGGCTGTCGGCAGAGAGAATCTGCAGGCAGCCGGATTTTTGTTGGCAAGTCGGACGGGGCGCGACCGCCTCGAAGCTGTCGAGGTCGTGCTCCTGGCGGGCTTCATGCTGCTGTTGAGCCCTGTCGCCGGCGTCGTCATCGTTGTCGACCTCCGCGTTCGGGGTACTCGATGCGCATGAAGGATCGGGCCTGGGATCTCGCATACGCCGCCGGTTGGTGGGCGGTATGCGCACTACCGGAAAAGACGGCGAGGCGCCTGTTCGAAATGGCCGCGGATCGAGCGGCCCGAAACGGCGGGCCGATCCAACTTCGCCGCAACCTCGCCCGGGTCTTGTCCACCACTCCCGATCAGGTGCCCGACGAACTCGTGCGTGCGAGTCTGCGTTCCTACGCGCGGTACTGGTGCGAAGCGTTCCGGTTGCCGTCGATGGATCCGGTACGGCTGGCCGAGACCATAGACTCAGCGGCCACCGGTCTGGAACACATCCACGAGGCCGTCGCGCGTGGGCGTGGTGCAGTGTTGGCGCTTCCGCACAGCGGGAACTGGGACCTGGCGGGAGTGTGGATCGTACAGCGGATCGGCACACCGACCGTCGTCGCCGAGCGACTGCAACCGGAATCGTTGTTCCGCCGCTTCGTCCGATTCCGTGAAGGCCTGGGTTTCGAGATCATCCCGCTCACAGGCGGCACAGTCCCACCGTTCGAACAACTGACCGCCCGGATCCGGGAGGGACGGTTCGTCGGACTCCTCGGCGAGCGTGACCTGACAGGAGCGGGCGTGCCGGTCACCTTCTTCGGCGAACCGGCCTGTATGCCTGCCGGCCCGGCCAAGCTCGCGATCGATACCGGTGCACCGCTGCTGCCGGTGCACTGCTGGTTCACTCCGGGTGGCTGGGGGTTTCACGTCGACGCGCCGATCGATACCGCAGGTGGCGTACAAGCCACGACCCAGAGGCTGGCCGACCGGTTCGCCGCCGGTATCGCCGCGCATCCCGCCGACTGGCACATGCTGCAATCGGTGTGGACGGCCGACCGGCGGGACCACACGCAGACACCCGGCAGGGAGTGACGACGCCGGTTCTCGCGGCGTCGCCGATGGTCAGCCGCGGTCGAGACGCGGGAAGAGTACTTCCTGTGCGATCAGGTGGACCGCGGCGGCGAAAGGAATCGCCACCAGTGCTCCCACCAGGCCCAGCAGGGCACCGCCGATCAGGACAGCGATCAAGGTACTCAGCGCGGGTACCTCGACCGAGCGTCCGATGATCTTGGGTACGAGCAGATAATCCTCACCGAGTCGGAAGGCGACGAAGAACACGATCGTCGCCACACACACCGGCACCGACACCGTCAACGCCACGGCCGCCACCGCGATCCCGGCAATCGTCGAACCGATCAGCGGCACCAGGTCGAGGACGGCAACGAACACTCCCAACAGCAGAGCGTAGGGCACGGAGAATGCGACGAGCCACACGAGGGTGGCTGCGCCGGCGATCACGGAGATGAGGACGTTGCCGAGCACGTACGAGCCGACCTTCGCGAAGATCTCGTCGCCCAGCAGGATCGCCCGGGGGCGCCGGGAGTATGGGACGAACCGATACAAGGTGGCACGTAGGCGGGGCAGATCGGCAAGGAAATAGATCGTCAGCACCGTGACGATGAGGGTGTCGGCCAAGGCGGTGAACACCGCCTGCCCGGCCGTGACGATTTCTCCCAGCACCGATGTGCCCGCGCCGCCCCAGAACTGGGTCAACCGGTGCTGCAAGTCGAAGCGGGCGTCGAGACGACCGACCCACGATGTCGGCTCGGTGAGTTGTTCGAAGTAGTGCGGTGCGGCAGTGATCAGCGCCGACGCTTGCTCGGTCAACGGTGGAATAGCCGCAGCCACCAGTGCTGTGAGCGCGGCGCCCCCGACAACGAACACGCCGGTGACCGCCGCCCATCTCGGTACCCGCCGGGCAGTTACCCACCGCACGAGCGGTTCGAGTCCGAGAGCGAGGAAGAACGCAACACCGATCAGGATCAGGATCGATTCCACAGCCCGTGCCGCAAGCACGACCGCGACGGTGGTCAGTGCACCGGCCGCGGCAGTCATCCCGGTGAAGAAGGGAGAACGGCGATCGAATCGGGGACCGAGCGTGCCGCGAGGAGAACGGTCGCTGCTCAGCGTGGCTGCAACCCGTTCGGCTGCAGCGATCGGGTCGGAATCCGGGACTCGCTCGGAATCGGAGTCGATCGGTGGATCACCGTCTGGTCCCGTCATGACCGGACCCCGCGGCCAACGAGGTCATATCTGCCTGCGGTATACGAATATTCGTCATCGACGTGGGGTTGTCGCGTCCGAGGGGCCGCGTCCGAGTGAGCCGCGACGTCGCCCCACGCCGCCCGTGAACCCGATCCACCGACACGGTAGATCTGCACGACCATGACGACGTCGGTGACCAGTGCCAGGGCGGCGATGAACAGTGCCAGGGCGGCGATGAACAGGACCGCGGCGAAGTGCACCATCGTGTCGCCCAGTTCGGTCTGGACATCCACGGCCGCAGATCGATCGACGTGGTCTTCGAGCCATTCACCGGCCTTCGTGGTGATCGGAGTCAGAACCGATACGACGGTCGCGAGAGCGACGGTCGGCCGGACGAGTTGACGTCGAGCAGCAGGCCACACTCCACACACTGCGACCAGGCTCGCGATCACCGGAGGAAGAACCATCATGAAATGGGCGAGCAGTACGTGCGCAGGAAGACCGCCGACAGTCGACATGAACCCAGTATTCGAGTACGTACGCCGATATGGACACGACTTCGGACATATCCACGAAAATGGCATCTGCACAGCCCGCAGCCTCCTGCCTTCTCGGACGGAAGGAAGACGCCCTTCTCGGGCGCACCGCTCTCAACCTTTCCTGCCGCTCTCGTCGCAATTCTTGCGATCGACGAATCACCCAGGACAACAGATCATTCGTGGCACGAGGAAGTGCGACGAACGGGATGCGGATGCGAAGTGACCGGAGATCGAGTCCTCTCAGGGTTCGCCCGAGGAGGACGCACCCTCCACGGATCGGATCTTTACGCGGGTACGCTCCCGGAGGTCAACGCGGGCCGGGGCGATGGGTGCCGACAGGATACCCGGACAAATGCCGTGCAGTGTTGATCAACGCTACGTGACTGAACGCCTGGGGGACGTTGCCGAGTTGACGACGGGCTTGGGGGTCGTACTCTTCGGCGAACAATCCGACGTCGTTGCGCACTGACAGCAATCGATCGAAGAGCTTGTGGGCGTCCTGGACGCGACCGGCGCCGTACAATGCGTCGGCGAGCCAGAAACTGCACGCCACGAACGTTGCCTCGGGTTCGGCGATGCCGTCGACCTGTTCGAGTTCGGGGCGGTAGCGCAGCAGGAATCCGTCCCGGTCGAGGTCACGCTCGACGGTGGACACGGTGCCGACCACGCGGGGATCGTCCCACGGCAGAAAGCCGGTGCGGGGTATGAGCAGCAGCGCCGCATCCACCCCGCGGCTGCCGTAGAACTGGGTGAAAGTGCCACGGCGTGCATCGAATCCATTCTGCAGAATCTCGGCATGTATCTGTTCGCGCAGAGCGCGCCACCGGTCGACCGGGCCGGGGAGGCCGAACCGCTCCACCGCCCGGACGCCGCGATCCACCCCTGCCCAGGCCATCACCTTGGAATGGACGAACGGGCGAGGCCGACCGCGTATCTCCCACAGCCCGTTATCGGGCTCCTGCCAGTGACCTTCGAGGAAATCGAGCAACGCCACCTCGATGTCCCAGGCGGGGTCGCCGCGCAGACCGCTCTCACGGGCCAGATGTAGGCAGTCGAGTACCTCACCCCACACGTCGAGCTGGAACTGTCCAGCGGCGGCATTGCCGACGCGCACGGGTACGGAACCGTCGTAACCGGACAACCACGGCAGGGCGAATTCCGGCACTCGCCGTGCTCCGTCGAGTCGGTACACCATCTGCAGGTCCGCGGGGTCCCCTGCCACTGCCCGTACCAGCCAGTTGCGCCACGCCTTGGCCTCGGCGACGAATCCGCAACCGAGCAGGGCTTGCAGAGTGAAGGCGGCGTCGCGTAGCCAGCAATATCGATAGTCCCAGTTACGGCTGCCGCCGATCTGCTCGGGCAGTGACGTGGTGGCCGCGGCCACGATGCCCCCGGTCGGACGGTAGGTCAGGGCCTCGAGAGTGATGAGCGAACGATGTACCTCGTCGATATGCTCCCCGCTGTAATCGCACGAGTCGATCCAGTCGGTCCAGTATCTGTCCGTGTCGGCGATCGCCTGGCGTGCATCGAGCGGCCGAGGAGCGTGCTCATAGGAGAGGCCATAGGTGAGCACGAACGGAATGTCGTCCCCCGCATGGACGTCGAACTGTCCGGTGGTTCGCATATCGTGCCCGTGTAGCGGCACCGGAGTGCGGAGCCAGACCGCATCCGGGCCGGCGACGGCGGTCAGACATCCCGGAACTCGGCGTACCCACGGGACGATATGCCCGTAATCGAACCGCAGCCGAAGTTCGGTCTGCATCCGCACGGAGCCGGTGACGCCCTGGACCACACGCACGACGTCGGCGGTCTCTCTTCGCACCGGCATGCAGTCGACGACCCGCACCGATCCTGTTGCTGTGACCCATTCGGTCTCCAGGACCAATGTGTCGTGGCGGTACGCCCGGTAAGTACACACACCACCTGCTACGGGAGCAAGCAACCATCGGCCCGCCTCGTCGTCGTGGAGCAGCGCCGCGAAGCAGGCAGGTGAGTCGAAGCGCGGCAGGCACAACCAGTCGATCGACCCATCGCGGCCCACCAGCGCGGCAGTGTGCAGATCCCCGATCAACGCGTAATCCTCGATGCGCTGGCGCATACGTCGACCTCTCCGACGTCGAGACCCGCTACCAGTATGAGACCTGATCGCGCCGAACCGAGGTCCCTGCGTAAGCACTCCGTTCTGATTCCGCGATGGGGTCGACCGTCCCGGCACGACACGACACGCATGCCCGACCACGGAAAGCTACTCGTGTCGGTGTATTGCCGGTGGTCGGTCTCGGTGTATGTCGCACAGGTGAGGGCGGGAAAGGAACAACGGTCTACCGGTCGTTGCCGTGTTCCGTAGTGGCCTTGCGCCCCCGAATGCGACCAATGGCTCTACAGTACGAGCTGCCGACGACCGACACTGGGGACATAACAATACTGAGGACCGAACAACGACGTCCCGGAGAGTGCGATGAGTCGCGAAATCTCGGTAGCGGTTCGGTGGTGGCGCCTGCGCCCGTGGAGCGCGAATCCGCTCATGCGCGGCAGTGATCGGATCGAGGCCCTCGCGGTTGTGCTCATGGTGGCAGTCGTGTTGCTGCTCGTGCCCATTGCCGCCGCCGTCGGAACCGTCTCGTATACGCAGCTGGCCGAACGATCGCACCACGCGATCACCGGTGGACGACAGGTGCCGGCGATCGTTGTCGACAATGATCCAGAAGATATGTCCGTGCGAGACCCCCTGTCCGAAAATACGTCTCGTATCGGTCCGATGATCGCTCGGTGGGATGTGGAGGGCACTGAACACACCGGCCTGGTCGATCTCGGAACCCGTGTCGAGGCGGGGGAGACGGTACGCATCTGGGTCGACGAGGCGGGCGATTACATGTCGGCGCCTCGTACCGGATCCGAGAACGCGATCGCCGCGCTCGGTACGGCGCTGGCTTTTCTCATCCTCGGAGTCGTCGGCTGCGCGCTTACGCTACTCGGGCTCCACGGCGTGATGAACAGGCATCGGATGGCGCGGTGGCAGCAGGAATGGCAGCAGGCGCGTCGTTTGCCGGGATGGCCCATCGGTTGAAGGCACAGGCCGGTGTGCGGTTCGCGAAGTCCTTTCGATCCGCAGGTTCGGTCCGAACACCGCCTGCACCGGCCTACCGCGAACGCACATCCGCTGTCTTCCGCGCTGCGCACGATCCGGACTTCCTGTCCGTGTGCACCCCGCACAGCGACCACGGACGCGGAGGCCCGCATGAAGATGACGCGCTACTGGCGGCTCATCCGGCCGTTCGTCGGGCACATCATGCGCGCGACGGTGAGCACCATCGCCGCCGGCGCGAAGTAGCCACAGCACCGGATTCGTCGCGCGGGGTCAGAAGAAGTCGGCGGTGGTGATCTCGGCGCGGAAGAACTCCCTGTCCGCACCGGTGCCCGTGTCCCAACTGGCGCGGATCCGCGAGGCGATGGTGATGCCACCGAACCTGCGCTCGGCCTCGACCGCGACGATGAACGGATACCGACCGAACTCATGATTGTCGGGGTTGCCCCACCGCAGCATCCGCACCCCGCGCAACGCCCCGTCGTCGGCGACGTCCAGCCGTACGGTCTCCTCCCGACCCTCTACCGTCCAGGTCGCCGAGGCGACGAATTCGTCGCCGCGCCACCGTGCGAGAGGAAACGACGTAGGCACGAAGATGCTCTCCCCGGCCAGGCGGCCGCCCGCACTGTCGCTGACATCCGGGCCTTCGGCGGACATCAGGGGGACGAGGCCTGCCAGACGCCAACGCATCTCGCCGCTCCCGTCGGTGAAACGGTCGTACCCGGACACAGGCACCGGGCCGATCCAGGCGGTCGCAGCCCAGACGAATCCCGTCGTCGGAGCAAGGAGCTGGACGGCGGTGAACGGTCGCCAGGATCCGAGCCTGATCTGCCCGGACATCTCGAGTCGTGCGGCTGCGGCCATCGGCGTGCCCTCGGCAACCGCATGGTTGATCCAACGTCTCGCAGCAGGTGGCAGGGATTCGGTCATGGCCGGCACGAACCGCTCGCTGCTGCCCCGAACCTCGGACAGTGCGCGCCAGTGTGCGCCGACATGATGAGCGGCGCGAGGAACAGCTGGTGCACGGCCCATGCGCACGAATCCTTCGCCGGTCGACTCGGCCCTTCACGATGCTTCGCTCGGACTCGGTCCTTCATCGTTGGGTGGGCCGAAATTCGTTGATTCCAGCAAATTATGCCTGGCAACCGTGTCCGCGCCGACGGAATCGTCGATCGTCGCGTCGTAGAAGATCTCGCCGAGTCGGTCGGCGATGACGTCCCGGGGTATCCGGTCGCCGGGACGGAAGAGGTACACATGAGCGAAACGGGTGGAGGACGGTGTCGAAACGGGGGATCGGTTCGATGTTGACGGCCTTGTGGTACGGACTGGGGACCACCGTGCCCTTGTTCCTCGGAGCTGCGATCGGCCTGCGTTACGACCTGCCCCGCCCGGTGCTCGCGGGATTGATGGCCTTCGGTGCAGGTGCGATGGTGGCGGCGGTCTCGACCGAACTGTTCGCCCCGGCCTTCGCGGACCAAGGATTGTGGGCGGCGGGCGGGGCCCTGATGCTGGGAACCGTCGTCTACGTCGTTGCCGACCGCGCGATCGAGAGCAAGCTCGGCCCGGCAGCCCTGGGGTGGGCGCTGATGCTCGGCGCGCTGCTCGACGGCATCCCGGAGAACGCCGCGCTGGGGACGACTCTCGCGGGCGGCGCCGGTGGAGTCGTGTTGCTGGTGGCGGTGGCGGTGGGCAACATCCCCGAGGCGGTGGCAGGTGCGGCGTCGATGCGGTCGGCCCTTTCACATCGCGCCGCACTGCTCATCTGGGGTATGACGTCTGTTCTGCTGGTGGCGGTGGTCGTGATCGCCACTGCATTCGCCGACTCTCTGCCGCCGGCGGGAATCCCGTTGATCCAGGCGTTCGCCGGAGGCGCCACCATCGCAGTGATCGCCGACTCGTTGATGCCGGAGGCCTATAGAGAAGGCGGGTGGTGGGTCGCCATCTGCACTTCCTTGGGCTTTCTGGTCGCCTTCGCTCTCGGTGCCTGAACCGGAACCGAACGAGACGCGAACCGTCATGTGAGATCGCGTCGGCGGAACCCGATCGCTCCGACAACGATCAGGACGACCGCGAGGAGTATTTCTCCGAGCACCGGCACCGGCGTGAAGGTGGCGCCGGGCAGTTTCGGCAGATGGCCGAACGGTTCCGCATCGAGGGCCCACTGGGGCAGCTCCGCGAGCGAGCCGATGCTGAAGATCAGCAGAAACATCACGTAGACCGCCCACGCGGCCGGTGTGAACCGTGGTAGCCATCCGAACAGCACCATGGTGATGCCGACACAGATCCAGACCGCGGGAAGCTGCACCAGAGCACCGGCGAGCGATCCGGGCGCGGTGCCTGCGACGTCTCCGATCGCGGCGCCGTACGTGAGCGTCACGGCTGTACCGGCCGCGAACAGTGCCACCGCCGGACCGAGCATCGCGAACATCAGGTGACTCAGCACCCAGTGAAGCCGACCGACGCGGCCGGCGATGATCGAGTCGGCGCGGTGCGCGGTTTCCTCGTAGTGCAGTCGCAAGGTAGCGGAGATGGCGTACGCCGACGCTGCGATACCCAGCATGGTGAGCGCCAGCGCCACGAATGCGTCTTCGAGCACGGTTGTGCCGCCGAGCCGGGCGATGATCTCGTCGATGGCATCGTTGTCGCCGAGCTGGGCACCGAGCCCGTGGGCGGCGCTGCCGAAGAGCAATCCGTAGAGGAACAAGACGATGCTCCAGGCAATCAGGGAACCTCGGTGCATCCGCCACGCGAGGCCGAGGGGTCCGGCCAGACTCGGCCCGGCGGCCCGTGCGCCGGGGCGCTCGGCGAGCAGTCCGCTGCCCAGATCACGGCGGTGCAGCAGCACATAGGCCGCCGCGATCGCGATCACCGTGACGGCCGCGTGCAGCAGCAGCACCCACCAACGTTCGTCGGCGAACGGACGCAGTTGCAGCGACCAGCCCTGCGGGGACAGCCACGACAGCGTCCCGGACCCGGCGTCCCCGACGGCACGCAGCGCGAAGAACACTCCCAGGGTTCCCAGTGCGATACCGCGCGCCGGACGTGCCGAGGCGGTCAGTTGTGCGGCGACCGCGGCGACCGCGGTGTACACCAGACCGCATGCCGCCAGCGCACTTCCGAAGCCGATCGAGCCGGCTGCCGGCAGGTCGTACAGGTACAGCACGAGCGCGAACGACGTTCCGACGACGATCGACGCGCCGGCGGCGACGAGCACTGCGGCCGTGAGTTCGGCGTATCGGCCGACGACGGTCGAATCGACCAGTTCGGATCGTCCGGACTCCTCCTCGGCACGGGTATGCCGGATGACGGTCAGGATCACCGCGACCCCGATCGCGGTGTACAGCGCACCGGCCTTCCAGATCGCCACGGCCCCTGGCGTGGCTGCGAAGATCGGCCCGTACATCGCGATCAGAGCCGGGCTGGCCGAGGTCGCGACAGCGAAGCGCTGCAGATCCGCCGCGGTGGGGTAGACCGATTCGATGCTGCCGGCATAGGTCATCGGCAACAGCACCCCGATGATGAGGACCCACAGTGGCAGCACGATCCTGTCGCGACGCAGACACAGCCGCACCAGTTGTGTCGTACCGGTGAGATTGCCCGGTGCCGGGCCGGGGCGGAGGGAAACAGGCGCCGCAATCGTGGTCATGTCAGCTCCTCGACCTCGGCGGCGATCCGGTTCTCCGATCCGTTCTCCACCTGGTAGTGGCGCAGGAACAGTTCCTCGAGCGTCGGGGGTGTGCTGATCAGGCTGCGTACCCCCGCGGCGCCGAGCAGACGGACGAGATCACCGAGGCCGTCCTCGTCGACCTGGCAGTGCAGCGTCGTGCCGTCGAAGACGACGTCCGTGACGCCGGAAACCCGCCGCAGGTCGCCGGGATCACCGACCAACTCGGCGGTGATCGACATGCGTCCGAGATGGCGCATCTCCTCGACCGCACCGGAGTCGACCGTCCGGCCGTCACGAATGATGGTGACCTTGTGGCACAACGCCTCGACCTCGGAGAGGATGTGGCTCGACAGCAGGACGGTGGAACCCCGTGCCACCGCTTCGCGGGCACACTCGCGGAAGATCTGCTCCATCAGGGGGTCGAGACCGGAGGTGGGTTCGTCGAGCAGCAGCACCCGTGCATGCGACGACAACGCCGAGATCAACGCGACCTTCTGCCGGTTGCCCTTGGAATAGCTTCGAGTCTTCTTACGAGGATCGAGTGCGAACCGCTCGATCAGCTCGTCGCGACGGTGTTCGTCGAGTCCGCTCCGCAACCGGGCCAGCAGATCGATCGTTTCGCCCCCGGTCAGTGACGGCCACAAGGTGACATCGCCCGGCACGTACGCGACATCGCGGTGCAGGGTGACCGCCTCGGACCAGGGATCGAGTCCGAGCATCCGTACCCGTCCGGAGGTGGGCCGCAGAATCCCCAGCAGAACACGCAAGGTCGTGGACTTGCCGGCGCCGTTCGGCCCGAGGAAGCCGTGGATCTCTCCGGCGTCGACGGTGAGATCGAGCCCGTCCAGTGCATGGGCGTGACCGAAATGCTTGTGAAGATCGCGTACCTCGATCACATGTTGCGCGTCCATCTGCGCTCCCGTCCTGTCGTGCAGGTCGGTGCATCCGTCGGCCGGACCGGACGGTGGGGCTCGGGCACCGATCTGCCATCCACTGTGACGAGTTCGTCGGTCGGACGGCAAGGGTCCTTCGTCGGGACATCCCAGAGACGTCTCGCGTGGCGATTGTCGAGCGAAGGTCCCAGCGGAGCCGCAACGAACGAGGGGTGACTCGGTCATCTGCTGTCGACGTGACCACTGATACTGAGATCAGAACGGATTCGCCGTGGAGCCAACCAGATCCGCGACGGAGTTGATGACGCGGGTCGGACGATAGGGGAACCGCTCGACGGACTCGCGGGTGGAAATGCCGGTGAGGACCAACAGCGTCTGCAAGCCTGCCTCGAGACCGCAGACGATGTCGGTGTCCATGCGGTCGCCGATCATCAGCGTGTGTGCGGAGTGCGCACCGATCGCGCGCAGGGCCGAGCGCATCATCAAGGCATTCGGCTTGCCCACGAAGTACGGTTCGCGGCCGGTCGCGCGGGTGATCAGCGCCGCAACGGCTCCGGTGGCAGGGAGCGAACCTTCTCGTGACGGGCCGGTCGGATCCGGATTGGTCGCGATGAACCGGGCGCCGCGTTCGACCAGGCGGATCGCGGTGGTGATCGCCTCGAAGGAATAGGTGCGTGTCTCTCCGAGAACGACGTAGTCCGGGTCGCTGTCGGT
Source organism: Rhodococcus sp. C26F (assembly GCF_053345925.1). Classification (NCBI taxonomy): domain Bacteria; kingdom Bacillati; phylum Actinomycetota; class Actinomycetes; order Mycobacteriales; family Nocardiaceae; genus Rhodococcus; species Rhodococcus sp. C26F. The sequence continues at coordinate 7,237 of NZ_JBKFBA010000009.1, read as the reverse complement.
GAGGACGTAACCGATGTCGTGCAGCGCGGTGGTCAATCCGGATTCGCCCACCACGTAGGCGCTGCCGCCGGGACGTTGATTCGCGAGGAACGTCGCCGTCGCCAACGCCGAAGTCCAGATCGCCTTCTCCGGAACGTCGAGGCCGGAGAGCAGGAGGCGAGCCCGTAGGTCTCGGGGCGTGCGGATGGAATTGTTGGTGAGCACCATGAACGGCGTACCGGTATCGCGGAGTTCGGTCAGGAACGCGTCGGCGCCGGGAATCAAGTGATCCTCGTGCACGAGAACACCATCCATGTCCATCAGGTAATTCCAGACCGGCGCGGATGTGGGTTCTTCGCTCATTCTTCGAGTGTGTCACCGACTGTTCCAGTCGGTGGCCGATACAAGGTGATCACCCGACGACGATCGGTGTCGGCGCCGTACTCACCCGCCGAGGTTCGCGACGGTCGAGTCGAGCACGCCCGCCTGCATCTCGAGGTCGCTCTCTTCGTAGTTCCGATCCTGCGGTAGCTGCTTTCGGAGGTCTTCTCTGGTGATTACGAGAAGCGGTCGGTTCTGATCGGTCAGCTCCTGACCTCCGACAACGCGGAACCAGCCCTCCTCCAGAACGAGTGCGGGGTCATCGAGCGTCGAATCGAGGAGTTCTCGAAGGTCGGTGGCGGTCAACTTGGTGGGCACATGTCCTCCTGCACTTGCTCGTCTCTCGAACCGTTGTGTCCTCTCGGAGGTACCCGGTCGAGTGCGGGCTGAACCTGGTGATGTTCGGGCGACGCGGCGGGTCGGCAATATCCTCGGGGAGTACATCGGCAGCGCATACCCCTGTGGCGGTATGCGTCGCCTCGACGTACGAAATGTCAAGGGACCGGGTGCGTTCGGTCGCCTCTCGGCGAAAGGCGCAACACGGCTCCAGCCGAACGGAACTTCCGTGAAGGCAATGGGTTGAGCCCGGGGGACACGAATACGCACCCGATCCGCCCAGCACAACGCGACCCGATAGCCATCTATTCCCGGTGGGGACAAGCGTGCGGAAGCCGAACGCGTGCGCGACGGACCGTGACCGCGAACATCTTCGTTGATGCTTCAACCGGCGTACGATCGAGACCACTCATGTACACAGACTTCGCCACACTCGGCGGAACGCTCATCTGGTTCGCCGCTCTCCTCGCCCTTACCCACATCCTCGGCCACACGCTCTGACCTTCCGACCCACGGTCGGCCACCCGATGCCTGAGGTATCTGCCGAACGCCCAGAAGGTGCTCTTCACACCTCCGTACCGGCACTCGCGGGTACCGTAGTGGTACGGGCACCTTGCCCGCCACTTTTTCGCCTTGACACGCGGCATCGTGAAACAGGCGGAAGAGGCTTCCCAACATGGCCGAATCGATCGAGATCTTGATCAAGGCCCTTGGGGATCTACGAAGACCGCCGAGCGGACGGCAGGATCTCGGCGAAGCGTTGCGCGCAGTGACCGCGGCTGCGGCCGCCACGATTGCGGGGGTCGAGTGCGCCGACATCGTCCTCATCGGCAAGGACACATTCGAATCCCACGGAGCGACCTCGTCGTTGTCCCGGGGACTCGGTCGGATCCAACGCGACGCCGGTGGCCCCTGTATCGACGCGGCCGGAGTTACGAGCGTGGTCTACAGCAGCGACCTCCGATCCGAGATGCGTTGGCCGCAGTTCACGGAAGAAGCCCTGATGGTCGGGGTCGGCAGCGTGTTGTCCTTCCAACTCCACACCCGCACCGACATCGCCGGTTCGCTGAACCTGTTCGCATCGAAACCGCAGGCCTTCGACGGTGCCGCGGTAGCGCTGGGCATCGCACTGGCGGCGCAGGCGGCCGCCGAGCTCACGGCTGCACGCGCGGAGCTGCATCTGCGCTCGGCGTTGGCCACCCGAGACACCATCGGCCAGGCCAAAGGTCTTCTGATGCAGCGCTGCGGTGTCGATGCCGCCCGCGCCTTCGTGATGCTGCGGACACTGTCGCAGGATCTCAATGTCGCCCTGTCCCGAGTTGCCGAGCGAATCGTCGAGGACCACACCGCTTCTCTGTGATCGTTTGTCCGATCACGCACAGTCCGTCCGTCGGGCGGTCCACAGCAGTTCCCTCGAGAGCGATGTAGGCACAAGAGGTGCATTCGACCGCCTACGAACCGTGGGGGTGTCTATCGCCCTCGAGTGCTGCGACGACGCTTCTGGCATGCGAAACCCATGCAGCGACCGTCGCGCCGGTGCTCCGAAGCGGGAGTTGAGCCAGACGCAAGGTCGAGGTGCAGCGGCCTTCCGGATCGCGTACAGGGAAGACGAGGGACCCGACATCGTAGCGACCGTCGGAATCGAGCTCCTGAACGCGATAGTCGACGTCCGACCCGGGGATCACGGTCCGGATGTCACGTTCCTCCATGGGCGTGAGCAGACCTGATTCGTAGCGTCGCGTCGCTTCGCGCATCGTCTCGTAGGCGGTGCGGCCTTCTCGAGGAAGAAGCGAGAGCGCGTATCCGTGGGCGCGTACGAAACCGAGTCGCCGGCGGTAGACCCCCTTCGTGTCCTCGTCGATTCCGATGGCCCTGGACAGCCAGCGTTCCTGTTCGTCCTCGGACAGGTCGAAGACGATACTGTCGCCGATCGGAGGCACGATCGGGATACGTCGTGCGAGTCCGTTCGTCTGTTCCACGCCGGGGCCGAAGGCCGACAGCACTCGGACCATCTCGTCCCGGCCGATCGTCGTATACAGCGCGACCTCGCAACCGATCGAGTGGGCGAGCGCTTCCACCTCCGGGCGGAGGGCCTCCGCCGCGCTGATCGAATCGGTGATCTCGTGCTGCAGCCGAGCGATCAGCGACGTACTCACGAAGCTGCCGTAACCGCCCTGGAAGTAGATCAGAGGCGCCACGGGGTTGGTGACCGCCAGATCGCTCACGGTGCAGAGGACGATCCAATGGTCGCCGGCATCGACCGTGTTCGTCACGCGTGCGTCGATCCAGGCGACCGATTGTTCGAGAACCGGGTTGCCGGACGGAGAGGTGAACCACTCGATGCCGTCGAACTTGTTCTCCCAGCGCCGGGCGATCGTGGCGACAAGATCCTCCTGCTCGCCCCCGATGACATTGATGCATATCGACTCGCACCGCCGGAGTTTGTCGAACGTCCGGGACGTCTTCATCGGCATGAACGAGACCAGGGGAGGATCGAGGGACACCGAACTGAAGGTCCCGACGACGAGGGCGAGCAGTTCGCCGTCGGCCGCGCGTCCGGTGATCACTGCAACGCCCGTGGGATAGTGGCCCATCACCTCGCGGAACAGGCCCTTGGCGATACTGACGGTGTCGAGGGACATAAGCACTCCTTGGTCGGAACGACGATCGATCCGGCTCGGTTCAGCCTTTGCGGTGACGCGCCTGGAGGGTGCGTCCGAGGGCTTCGGGGCGAAGGAAGAGGATGCACAGCACGCCGCCGACGAGCAGGACGACACCGGTGATCGTGAAGGCTTGATGTACGCCTACGGCCATGTTGTTCGCCATCTCGGGGGTGAGGGACGTGCCCGAGGGCGGCGAGACGTACCCCGCGCGGGTCATCAGCCATCCGACGAGGGTGGGGGAGATGATTGCGCCGATCGACGCGACACCGCCCAGCGTGGCCATCATGATCGGACGCTGCCGTGCGCCGACCGCGAATGCCAGCGCTGAGGCGGTCATCGGGTAGGCGAGGCTGCAACCTGCGGCGATGCAGAGCAACGCGACGGCGGCGACACCGGAGGCCGCCTGGACCAGGATGAAGCACACACCGGCAACGAGTGCTGCGACACCGAAGGGGATCGCGATGGACCGATGCGCGTTGTATCCCCGCTGCATCAGTCGGTGACCGAGGAATCCGAGGAAGAGAAGCACGAGCGCTCCCAGGATCCAGGGAATCGTGGTGACCGTCCCGACCTGGGGCAACGAAAGTCCGACCACGGTCCCCAGGTACTGGGGTAGCCATGTGGTCACGAACCCCTGCACCCAGAAGTTCGAACCTCCGCCGATGACCGCGGCGAGGAAGGTCAAGCTCGCGAATGCCCGCCAGAGCGAGACGGCCGGTTGCTTGTCGACATCATCCGTGGCGATTTCGTGAGCGGACTCGGCATCCGCCTCAGGGGCATCCTTGCCGGCGGAATCCTTCTTCCCGTGGCCCGCGTAGGGCCCGTCGCCGGCCAGGATCAACCAGGCGATCACCCAGACCAGACCGACGATACCGAGGACACCGAACGCCCAGCGCCATCCCCAAGCACCGATGACCCAGGCCAGGGCAGGTGCGGCGAGGACCGGACCGAGGGTCGAGCCCGCAGCGACAAGATTGGAGGGAAGCGCGCGACGTCGGGGTTCGAACCAGGAGTGGGCGGAGGTCAGTGACATCGCGGTGGCCGGGCCCTCGGCGCCGCCGAGAACGATGCGGGTGACCAGAAGGATCGCGGCGCCGCCACCGAGCAGCATGGGGAACTGCATCACGGCCCACACGACGCCCATCGTCAGGATGATCCACCGCACCGAGAACCGCGCTGCGAGAAATCCGGTAACGACGGAGACCACGGCGTAGAGGAAGAAGAATGCACTGCCGATGAAACCGAACTCGACGGCCGAGATTCCCAGGTCCGGGATCGCTTCTGACGCAACGAGTCCGAGTACGGCCTTGTCGGCGAACGCGACGATCTGAAAAAGAACGAGGAGTGCAGTGATCAACCAGGCCTTGCGGTTCATTCTGCCGAAGTCGATCTTCTTCGATGCCTTCGGATCGGAAGGATCGATGATCTTGTCCGGCGCCACGGTCGAAGCCATGAGAGGCCACCTTTCTTGTGGGCTGGGAATGGGGCTGGAGTGAGCGGCGAGTGCTCCGTTGGTGATCGGAAGCCCAACGGTGTGGAAAACCTATGTCGCCTTGCGTCACTCGGGTAGGAGGGAAACCTTTACTGTCGGTACGTCCTTTTCCTGGGCAGAATGGGGAGGTCAGCGACTGCAGGAGGATGATGTGAACGCGCCCGTGGTTGACGTGTCCATCGAAGATCAGGTGAGGTCGGTCCGGACCGGTTCGACGACGGCGACGGAACTCGTGTCCCGAGCCAGAACGGCAATCGACGCTCAGGAACCCGTACTGCAGGCGTGGGTGCAACTGTCGAGCACTACTGCCGAGGACGTCGCGACGATCGATGCCGACCGCCGAGACCTGCCTTTGCGAGGGATTTCCGTCGGTGTGAAGGACCTGATCGACGTCGCCGGCATGCCGACCCGTGCGGGATCGCCGGTCACAGCCGCCGCGGCAGCTGTCGCGGACGCGCCCTGCGTGGAACGATTGCGTTCGCTCGGCGCCGTCGTCCAAGGCAAGACCGTCACGACCGAGTTCGGTTACTTCCGTCCGGGTCCCACGCGCAATCCTCATGCACCCGAGCACACGCCCGGAGGATCGTCGAGCGGGTCCGCCGCCGCGGTCGGTGCCGGCACCGTGCCGTTGGCGCTCGGTACCCAGACCGCGGGTTCCCTGACCCGACCGGCGTCCTATTGCGGCACGGCCGGACTGGTTCTCGCCCACGGCAGTACCGAGATGGCAGGAATTGTCGGCCTGAGCGACTCCCTCGATTCCCTGGGGCTGCTCACCCGCACCGTCGCCGATCTGCGTTACGTCCACGATGCGTTCCTCGGCTCAGCCGCCGCTGTTCAGTCCGGTCTTCCGGAATGTGCGTTCGTCTGGGGCGGAAGCTATCTCGGATATCTCGACCCTCCGATGATCGCTCTGCTGGGCCGTCTTCCGTCTGTTCTGGCGGGACTGGGCCTGCATTCGGAAATGCTCGACTGGGACGACCACGTGCAGACTCTCGCCGAGGACCACGCGACGATCATGGCCTTCGAGGCCGCACGCACCCGAGCTCGTGAGTTCGAACGGCAGCGGGACGATCTGAGCCCGCAGATCCGAGACCTGCTGCAGCGGGGACAGACAATCTCGGTCTCCGACCACACGGCTGCGTTGATCCGACGGGATCGCTCGCGGGAGTTGTTGGGCGAGATACTCGACGGATCATCCCTCATCGTCGGTCCTGCCGCGACCGGGCCTGCACCGAAGGGATTGTCGGCGACCGGTTCGCCGATCCTCAGCCGCCCGTGGCAGTTGCTGGGCCTACCCGTGGTGATCGTGCCCGGAGCGCGCACCACTGCGGGACTGCCGCTCGGAATACAGCTCGTCGGCCTGCCGGGTAGGGAGGATTACCTGTTCGAGGTCGGGGAGAGACTCGAAGCAATTCTCCGCGAAAGTCCCCCGCTGGACGAGTGATTCGAAGACCATGCCCCTGATGACGACTGGAGAATTCTCGATGCTGAAACCGCGCCCGGTCAATCACCATCGGATGTTCCTCACCTGCTACGAGGACACCTTCAACTACGGATGGCATCACGTCGACCTGTTCGTCCACGACGAGTACGGACGCGAGGTCAACTGGGTGCATTGGACCGTGGAGGCGGATGGACCGGACGCGGCCGACGTATCGGTCCGTCGTGAAGAACCCCTGCTCCGCCGCACCACCGACTGGGAGCCGAAGACAAGCGCAGTCGGGGCTCCGTACTGGACTGCCGAAGCAGTGTGGGATGCGGACAGCTGACATGGCCGAGCATGTGACCGGCAACGATGCGCCGGCGTCCGAGGCCACCGTATACGTCGTCGACGACGATCCAGCGTTGTGCGATTCCGTCGACTGGATTCTCGAGAGCATCGGCATCCGACCGGTCATCTGCCACAGTGCCGATGTCTTCCTCGATGTCTACGACGGCACGCATCCCGCTTGCATCGTGCTCGATGTGCGCATGCCGGGCATGAGCGGCACGAGGTTGCAGGAGCGGATCAACGAGTTCGCGCCGCATGTCGTGATCATCTTCGTCTCGGCGCACGGCGACATCAGGATGTCCGTCTCGACGCTGCAGAAGGGCGCCATGGACTTCCTGGAGAAGCCGTACGATCCGCAACGGCTGCTCGACGCGGTCCAGTCCGGCGTCGAGCGCGCTCGGACGCGTTTCGCGGAGCATGCTGCACGCGCAGCGCTGCGGGAGAAACTCCAGGGGCTGACGCCGCGTGAGCGGCAGATCCTGGCCTTGGTCGTCGAAGGCCTGCCGAGCCAGAATATCGCCCGCAAGCTGGGGATGAGCGTAAAAACCGTCGATGTCCATCGGGCTCGGATCAAGAGCAAGACCGACTCCGACAGCATCGGCACCTTCGTTCGGG
>NZ_JBKFBA010000089.1:0-6236 GCF_053345925.1 Rhodococcus sp. C26F | reverse complement strand
TACTCCGGTGCCTCGTTGGGTTACCAGTGCGCTGCCATCCTCGGAGGCATGTCGCCAATGGTTATGGTCGGCCTCGTCAACGGTCAGGTGGACAACATCTGGCGGGTCGGTATCATGATCGCCGTCCTCTCCGCCGTTGCCCTGCTGTGCCTGCTCGGTCTGGTTCGACGCGACGCGAAACGACGCGACGAGATCCAGCTCCCGGTCTAAACACGATCTGCTGCTCGTGCGGTGTCGGATATCAAGGAGACAACCGACACCGCACGACTTTTCATCGTCCTCGGCCGAGCGCGGGGATGACGGGCTTGTTTCCCTTAGTCACACGATTACCCGCACCCTCACTTGCTGGCCGCCTCGGTCGGGAGAAAGCCACGGTCATCTCTGCGCTGTTGCGCTACTCAGCGCGGTGGTTCCGGCCCTTTCCGCCGCTCCCCGATGGGCCTTGCGCTCTTCCGAGCCTGTAAGCGTCGCCGTGCGCCTGTTCGACGGCCCCTGTTCGACGGCACTGCTGGGCGGGGTTCCGGGGTGGGCGCAGGATCGCAGATGGTGGGATGGGGAGAACCGGTTCCTCATTCCGGAGGTGATCGAGCCTGAATGGCCGTAGTTCGTCCGTGTCTACCGCTCTGCATCGGTGTCCCGAGCGAGAACTATGTAACCGATCAATCGTTCGGTGATTTGGGGCTCATCGCCGTTGGGGTCGGTGTTGCACCATGGACAGAGCCAAGTCTGCATATCGGTCGGCGAGTTCTTCAGGGTGTAGCAGTCCACTAGGTCGCCACCATGAGCACACAGATTGCCCCATGCTGATGATGCCGCGTACCGCGTCGCGCGGAAATTCCGTCTCGAAGGCACCCATCTCGACACCACGCTGGATGACGTCGTGAAACAGCGCCTCTTGTTCATCGCGCAGTGCTATGACGAGACGGCGCCCCGACTCGTTGATGCTGCGTAATTCCGCCGCCGCCACGACGGCATCGAGCTGGCGTGTGGTGTGAAATATAACCCATGCCCGAACGAGGGCTTGTAGCTGGGAACCCGGCGCACTGCCCGCCCGCAACAGCGCCCCTCGGGTCATTGCAATTGCATCGTGAAGTGCCCGAATAATGATGTCCTGCAGTATTTCTTGCTTGGACTTGAAGTGATGGTAGATGGAGGCGACCGTGATGTCGGCATCGCGAGCGATGTCGCGCATCGATGTGCCGTGGTATCCGCACGCATTCATGTTGTGTACAGCGGAGTCGAGGATGGCCTGTCTACCGGTGGTAGTCCCGGTCGACCCCATGTGTGCTGCGCCCATTGCCTGTCTCCGTCCACCCGGCGTACTTGACACAGGGTAATGACCACGATGCAGCTGACCTACTACGCCATGCTCGGCTCTACGCCGAGTTCGTGTCCATCTAGGTCGGGGATAGCCGTTGGTGCATCTCGTGTCCCCACGTTGCGACGTGTCAGCGAGTAGGGCTCCAGCGACGATTGACGGCAGCGGGGTTGACCACTTACCGTAGTTCCAGCTAACCGAACGATCGCTTGGTTCTCCCTAGCTTGCATCCCGGAAAGAGGCTTTGATGGCCACCTCCTCGGCTTCTTCGACGCCCCACGGCGCGTCCAGCGCCCCATCGACAGCGACGACACCTACACGGCGTCGCGCCGCCCGCAAGGCGGCCTTTGCGGCAACGGTTTCGACATCCCTCGAGTGGTATGACTTCTACATCTATGCCACCGCCGCTGCGCTGGTGTTCAACAAGACCTTCTTTGCCACCGGCAGCGAGGTGGTCGCCGCCCTGAACTCCTTCGCCACGGTTGCCGTCGGCTTCGTCGCCCGGCCGATCGGCGGGATCGTAGCGGGCCATTTCGGCGACAAGGTCGGGCGCAAACCGGTCTTGGTCATCTCCATCTTGCTGATGGGGCTTGCCACGACCTTGATCGGTTTCGTGCCGAATTCTTCGATCGCCTGGCTCGCCCCGGCGATGTTGGTGACCTTGCGTCTTTGTCAGGGCCTGGCCGTGGGGGCACAGTGGGGCGGGGCAGTGTTGTTGGCCACCGAGTACGCCCCTGCGAACCGTCGAGGCTTCTACGGCAGCTTCGCCCAGCTCGGCATCCCGGTCGGGGTAATTCTGGGTAACGGAGTATTCCTGGCGGTAACGTGGGCGGTGTCCCCGGAAGCCTTCATGTCATGGGGTTGGCGGGTGCCGTTCTGGATCAGCCTGTTCATGTTGTTCGTCGGTTTTGCCATCCACCGATACCTGGAGGAGACACCCGAATTCCAGCAAGTGGAGGCGAAACTTGAGGCCGCCCCGGCGCAGCGGCGTTCCCCCGTCCTCGAGGTACTGCGGCACAACAGCGGTACCGTATTGTTGGTTGCCGGTACCTACCTGGTCGGCATCGCGATGTTCTACATCACCATTACAGGCGCGGCGCAAGTGGCCACTACCAATTTGGGCATCACTCGCTCCGAGGTCCTGGGTTGGATCTTGCTCGCAGCGGCGGTGCTTGTGCCGTTAGGTCCGTTGGCCGCGTATCTGTCGGATATCTACGGACGCAAGCTTATCTACGGTATCGGTATCGTCGCCATGGGCTTGTGGGCGGTGCCGATGTGGATGTTGGTCGGGTCCGCCACGCCGGGCAATACCGTGCCGTTGGGTATCGCGTTGGTTGGGTCGTGCGTGGCGATGTCGTTCCAGAGTGGCCCGCAGGCCGCGCTGTTCGCCGAGTTGTTCCCGCCGGAGATCCGCTACTCTGGAGCGTCATTGGGCTACCAAGCGGCGGCGATCCTCGGTGGCATGTCGCCGATGGCGATGGTTGCTCTGGTCAACGGTGAGGTCGCCAATATTTGGCGTGTGGGGCTGCTGGTTGTGGGACTTTCCGTTCTCGCCCTCGCATGCTTGTTGGTCCTTGCCCGTCGTCGCCGCTGACTCTTCGCACACTGACTGTTTGGAGTATCGATGTATCCCGGTGCTTATCTCGACACCGCCCCGAACAAGCCGGCCGTGATCATGGCCGGCACTGGCCACACCGTCACCTTCGCCGAACTCGAATCCGGGTCCGTCCGGATCGCCCGTCACCTGCACGCCCTGGGCCTACGGCGCGGCGACCATGTCGCGGTACTCGCCACGAACTCGGCTCGCGTATTCGACATATACTGGGCAGCAATGCGATCCGGTTTGTACGTGACGATGGTGAACTGGCATCTCACCCCTGCCGAGGCGGCCTACATCGTCGCCGACTGCGGCGCGAAGGCCGTCGTTGTCGACGCGGCGCTCGACGCGATCGCACGCGAGCTGGCCGCACTGACCCCGGCCACCGAGCACCGGTTGGCGTTCGGTGGCCCAATAGCCGGGTATACCGATCTGGACAAGGCGGCCGCGGCCGAATCCGATTCTCCTATGGACGATCAGCCCCGCGGGGCAGACATGCTCTACTCGTCCGGTACCACCGGTCGCCCTAAGGGCATCAAGCCTGCACTGCCGGATCGCCAGGTCCACGAGCCCGGCGACACGATGACCGCGATGAACGCTTCGGTATGGGGCGTGAACTCGGAGACCGTGTACCTGTCTCCCGCGCCGCTGTACCACGCGGCGCCGCTGCGCACCTGCGCTGCGGTGCAGGCACTCGGGGGCACGGTCGTCGTGATGGACCGCTTCGACGCCGAGAAGGCTCTTGAGTACATTGAGCGGTACCGCGTGACGTACAGCCAGTGGGTACCTACGATGTTCGTGCGCATGCTCAAACTTCCCGCCGACGTACGTGCGCGCTACGACGTGTCCAGCCTGCAGGTCGCCGTGCACGCCGCGGCCCCCTGCCCAGTCGAGGTCAAGCGGCAGATGATCGCGTGGTGGGGCCCGATCCTGTCGGAGTACTACTCCTCCACCGAACTCAATGGCCTCACGCTGGTCGACACCGAGGAATGGTTGCGCAAACCAGGCACGGTGGGCAGGGCCGCTCTGGGCGTCATTCACATTTGTGGCGAGAACGGCGACGAGCTGCCCACCGGGCAGATAGGCACGATCTACTTCGAACGCGACGTGTTGCCGTTCGAATACCACAACGCACCGGAGAAGACCCGCGACGCCCAGCATCCGGACCACCCTGCGTGGACGACGACCGGAGACGTCGGTTACCTGGACGAGGACGGCTACCTGTTCCTTACCGACCGCGGGTCGTTCATGATTATCTCGGGTGGGGTCAATATCTACCCGCAGGAGATCGAGAACGCGCTCATCGAGCATCCGAAGGTTCTCGACGCCGGGGTGATCGGCGTACCGGACGCGGAGATGGGCGAAATTGTGACGGCGGTGGTCCAGCCGACTGCCGGGATCGCTGGGGACGACGCTCTTGCCGAGGAGCTGACCGCGCATCTGCGTGAACGCGTCGCCAAGTACAAGCTTCCACGCCATATCCTGTTCGCACAGGACCTCCCCCGTACTCCTACCGGAAAGTTGGTAAAACGTACGCTGCAAGAGCGTTTCACCGGCGCCCAGTTGTGACCGAAGAGCCAATTGCGGCCTTTGAAGGGTCGGGCTGAGCACTATTTATAGGCGTCATGGAGATTGGTGCTCCACGTTGGTGCGATACGCGATCGGAGTCCCCGTGTAGCTGACCTCCGAGTCACATCAAGCAAGAAATAAGGGATCGGTCACCGACAATTGCGAAGGGATGCTCTGGGCAAGCTTCCGGTGGCCTTGGGTTCAACACGTCGAGCGCCCTTATTTTCGGGAGAGCGCGTTGCCTGGCAGCCGCACGCGTGATCCGGTCCGAAGGCGTGCCGAAACAGCGCTCAAGATCTTGGTGAGTGAGCTCGATCGGCCTTCTGCGAACGTAAATGACGGGAGGCCGATCGAGTAGGTGCGTGTGAAGCGTTGCGGGGCCGGTAGGTTCGATCCCGCAGTCTTGGACGGGCGCGAGGGTGCGAACGTGTGTGACTTCCGGTCTATGGTGTGACGGCAGAAGGGAGTGTTCGGCTCGCCGCAACCCGGTCGATACGGGCCAAATCCTGCTGACCTTCATCGCGATTCCCTATGTCGTTCCCCTGAGCACCGCCTTGCCCAACGGCCGGCTACTGGACAAGGCGGAAGGAGAATATACGGTGCGATCGCTGAAACGACCCTCTCGGGTTCAGAGCCAATCTACGGGATAACGCCGCTGTCTCAAGATGTGGTCGTGACATCTACTCAGAAGCTGCCATCTCAATGGCAGAGACCAACGGCGTCGCCCAGGCGGAGCTGTCGGCGCAGTATCCGCACGAACCAGCACATCTCATGCTCGGGTGTTCTCCCTCTGGTGCCGCTGGGCCCACAGGCTGTCAGGTCCCGAGGAAGAATCGAGCCGATTCGTCGAGCGCAGCAACGTGGACAGTGTTAGGGCATGGTCGAGCTCGGGCACAAGCGCGACGAATACCTAGCAGAGCTGAGCCCGGCGCGCGGATCGCAGCCCCAGACGCAAAGGGACGTGTCGTCCCTGCGGTTGAGGGATCTGCCTATGGTTCCTGCTCTTGTGTCCCCGATCGCAGCGTCGGCGTCGTCCGCGGCTGTCGGCGCCCGTCCGCTCCCTGGTTCCGGGCCGCCGGCGGCTCAACCTCGATCCCGTCGTCGAGCGCGGCGGATCGTGAGGAATGATCCGCAGCCGTCATTCGGGCCCGCCCCACGTCGAAATCTTCTCGCCGAAGGCGAATTGTGTCTCCGCTGTGGTCCTCGCCTTGCCGGCGCGTTTGGGTTCAGTCGACGAGGTAATGGGCTTCGATGTAAGCGACGGTGGAGTCGCAGGGTTCCCCGGTGGGTTTGAGCCCGAAATCTCGGAAGACCGACGCGGTGGCGCGGCGCGCCCCTCGGTTGTGGGCGCCGGCGTTGCCCCAGGACTGTTTGAGGGTGTGGGTTACGACTTTGTCGATCTCCTCGGCGAGGTATCCACCGATACCTGGAGGAAACCCCAGAATTCCAGGAGGCCGAGGCCAAACTGGCCACCGCACCGGCCAAGCGCAGGTCCCCGATCCTGGAGGTCATCCGTCATAACGGCGGCACGCTGCTTCTGGCCGGCGGCACCTACCTCGTCGGTATCGCGATGTTCTACATCACGATGACCGGCAGCGTGCAGGTCGCTACCACCAATCTCGGAATGGCCCGCTCCGAAGTGCTCTTCTGGGTCCTTATGGGCGCGCTGGTGATGATCCCCATCGTCCCGACGACGGCCTACCTGTCGGACCGATTTGGTCGCAAACTGATCTACGGCATCGGCATCGCAGG
>NZ_JBKFBA010000088.1:0-6451 GCF_053345925.1 Rhodococcus sp. C26F | reverse complement strand
TCCGTCGCTACATCATCTGGCGCAACAAGCACGCCGAGGATCAACAGCTACGGGAGATCGTCGACAGGGCAAACGTTGCGTGATGCGGCACTAGCGGGCGATCTCCCCACCACCTCCGGCGCGTAGTCCGCCAACCACAATCAGTCCAGTTCGAGTCGGCTCTCGTAGAGGGCATGGCGGCGGTTGGTGGACGACCAGAACATCCCGAAATAGTGCCGCCGATGGGGATGGCTGCGGACTTTCCGTACCGGCAGTCCGGATATCCAATGAGGATCCGTCGCAGTAAGGGTCGTCGCGAGAGGGCACCGGAGTCCTGCACGTACCTGACCTCAACCTTGCTGGCCCTGGGTACTTTTTCAGGGTCCCGTTACTGGCACGAATTTGAGAAATCGACACGCAGCTGACAGACAACTGACATGAAATCGAGAAACTGACACCTAAAACGAGAACCTACAAAATACAAATCGGGCACATGAAGTGACCTGGGCGTATGCCACTCATAGTTTGTGCGGGGTTGGTGCTGATAATTTCCATTTACGCACCGATTGCCGTAAAAGTGCGGGCCGCAAGGGCTTCACGTGCAGCGATTCAGAGCAAGGTCCTCGGTACTCGTGCCGCCCGTCGCCGTCTCGTCAATCACCCGAAGCCAGTGGGAGATCCTCAACGACCAACTTGTCCACGGGGACCTGCGGGGGCGAAGCTGCTTCGCGGTACCGATCAGCGGCCGTGGGTCATCAACTTCGATGCCTGCGGATTCAGTTGGAAATTCTGGGATCTGGTCTCTACAACGACATTCCTTGACCAAGCCCCGCACCTGGATACCATCGTCGAGTCCTGACTTGACAGTTACCGCGAGGTGCGTGCCTTGACCGTCAAGGACTTCGCTGCGATTCCGGACCTGGTCTTCCTGCGTCGCCTGCATATTCTGGCGTGGTTGGGTACCCATCCGGAGTTCGATCTGGCTCATAAGTCGGGTAATGACTACACCGCTGCCACCTGCGGTTTGCAGCGGACCTCGCCGTATCGAGTGCGTCGGTCATCCCCCGCAAGCTCCATGGCACTCGACGCCACCGTCGTGGTGGACGCGACGCACCCGCCAGGACCGACGAAGATCCAAAAGTCCGATGGCGAGTCCCGGCCGATGTTCTAGTCGAGGTGCAAGCGCCGGGCAACAGCGACGGCATCCTTGCGATTGTGCACGCCGAATTTGCGGTACAGCGAACGCAGTTGCGTTTTGATCGTGTTGACGCTGACGAACTGCGACGCAGCAATGGCTGCGACCGTCCTCCCGGAGAGCAACGCGTCGAGCACGGCACGCTCACGCGCGGTCAGTGCCAGCAGCGGCCGGTAGGCCGGAAAGGCGGGAAATCGTGCGACGGTGCGGCTCAGATCCAGAGGTAGCTCGACGCCGAGTTCGGCCAGCGTCCTCTGCATCGCCGGCGGCAGCAGCACGAACGGCCGCAGCATGCCGGTGTGCCGTGAGAAGGTGACAGCCCGTTCGAGATGTCCGCGGGCCTCGTCGAGGTCGTCGAGGGCAGCGGCGGCTGCGGCACCGAGCACGGCCAACTCCATCGAGGTGCGAACAGGACCGGCCGCCTCGGTGAAGTACCGGTCGACGATCTGCTGACTACCGGCAGGATCCGCGATGAGCAACCGTGCCCGCGCTCGCACCGGCGCCGCGAAGGGATGGGTCGACGCGGCGATCACGTCTTCGGCTCGGTCGAAGTTGCCGCACGCAAGCTGTAGATCCGCCAGCACCGCGTCGATCAGGGGCGCAGCGACGCCACCCTCGCGCAATGTCGGGTAACGCGGCAGGTGGGACTCGACGTAGCGCAGGCCGTCGGCCGCCATCCCCGTCAACAGCGCGTGGTGTCCGCGGACGTAGAGGACGTAGGCCCAGAATTCTTCGTTGTCGGCGGGAGTTCCGAGTTCAGCGAGGATGTCGAGAGCAGTGCCGGATTCGAGATGGTCGAGTGCGACGAATGCGGCGGCCACGCAGCCGGCCGTGCGGACCAGTTTCTCACTCTCGGCAGCCAGCGGTGGGTGGCGTCGTTCCTCGTCGATCCACGCTCGGGCATCGACCAGCGCACCCTCCAGTGCGCAGGTGAGCGCGAGTTTTCCGGCGGCATCACGTTCGACGAACATCCCGGCGCCGGCGACGTGCGCGCGGCGGAACATCGTGGTCGCATCGGCGGGACGATCGGCGAGCAGGTAAGTGATCCCGACGTGGAGGTAATAGAAGGCGTAGGCGTGGCGGATGGGCTCGTCGAGTTCGTCGAAGACCGGCAGTGGATGGCCAGCCGCAGCATCGCACACCTTGGCGGCCTCGGCGAACCGGCCCTCGATCCGCAGCATCATTGCGCGCATGATGACTTCGGCAGGTTCAGGACCGATGCCGACCGCGGTATCGGGTTCGGCGGTGACGACGGGGGCATCGCGGGGTGCGGAGAACTGACGGTGCAGTCGGCGGATGGCTGCGATCGTGGGATGGGCGTCGGCGATCTCGGCGGGAATACGTGCGACCAGTGCTGCGCCGAGTGTGTCGAGGAAGCCGCCGGTGTACAGCGTCGTCCAGTGTGCGTCGACGATGGCGAGCGCACGCTGCCAGTGGCGACCGTCGATGGCGTGAGCCAACGCGGTATGTGGCTCCTCGGCGTCGAGCAAGACATCGATCGTTGCGCTCTCGGTGGCATGTAGTTCGGCCTGATGCTGGTGTTCGGCGATGCGTCGCAGTGCAGCACGGACCGGTTCGGGATAACACCATGTGAGCGGACCGGTGGCCTCGACGCTGCCCGGTCCGGGGTCGAGGAATCCGGCAGCGATCAGGGTGCGGATGAAGGCGCCCAGATTGGACACCCCTAGTAGGGAGATGTCCGAGGGGTGCGAGCTGGAGGGATCGTCCGGGAATACGGCCAGGGCCGAGGATACGAGAATCGCCCGGCGCAGCGGTGCGACCTCGGGATCGTCGAGAGCGCGCAGCACCGCACGATCGATCGCATGGTCGATGAGCTCGTCGAGGCTCTCGACAGCCGCATCGACTAAGCCTGCGGCGTGCTGGTGCAGGCTCTCACGTACGGCATCGACCAGTGCGGGTAATCCGCTGGTGCGACGAGTGATCCACTCGATCGCGCGCGGAGTCTGCGGAACCGCTGCCGCGCCGAGGACCGCGGCGACTTCCTCCTCGGTGCAGGCAAGTTCGGCCGCTTGGACGATCGTGCGGTCGGCACCCGCCTCGACTGCTCGCTGCCACGTTCCGACTATCCGGGTGGTGACGACGATCCGCAGTCGCGGGCACAGGTCGAGCAGCGCGGAGACGTTCGCTTCGATGTGCTCGACCCGGTCGATCGCGTCGAGAACCAGCACCACCGGTCGCCGCAACGCAGCAAGCACGGCGGACAATGCGCCGAACGAGTCGAGCTCGTCGTGCGGTGTCGTGGCGCCGGTTCGCGCGCACACTGCCGACAGGACGTCGGTCCAGTACCCGTCTGCGGTCATCGGGCCTGACGGAGCGCTCACCGGTACCGTGCTCACCCCGGATACGGCTCCGCTGAGCAGCCACGACCGCACCAGGACCGTTTTTCCCGAGAACCGGCTGCCCTGCACGACCACCAGAGCTGCGGAGCCCGACAGCGTCGCGAACAACCGAGCACGAGGGGACATGTCGATGTCCGGCACAGTCGGGACCCTCAGCTTTCTTTCCGGGGATGAGCGCGGGCCCCGACAACCCGCACCCACCCGTCAATGTCACACAAAATGCAATACAAACCTAGTGTGTAGTCGAGATATCCACGGTGCGATCGCCACGAAAAGTGGCCCAGCTCTCGCCGATGTGTACCGGCAGGAAGCCACTCCCGCATATCCGGAGGTAAGAGATACATTTGATCACGCAGAACCGGTCGGTATCCCTAGGCCATACCGTATTTTCCCAGAGCGGTGTCCGAAACGAGCCCGACGACACGCATTCTGCAACAGCCTCTACGACCCTCGAGATCAGACACGTGATCTGCCAGTACCAACACGATCGAGAACATCAACGCGCGGTACCGCCGGGCGATCCGGGCCCGCGGGCATTTCCCAACGAACAGGCCGCGTTGAAGTGTCTGTATGTGGCGACCCGTGCTCTGGACCCGACGGGGGAAGGGAAGAGCACGATGGGCGATGAGGTGGAAGCCGGCGTTGAACGCTTTCGCTATCACGTTCGAGGGCCGGATCACCGCGAGTGAGAACTAAACCGATGCGCCAGAAGCGGATCCACCGGAAAACTGGCACTCCCCCGTGGTCGCCCGAAGCGTAGCGCCGGTGCAACGGTGGCGTCGTCGTCGGATCAACTCGAGTGGGCACCGGGGGAGCTGGGGTCTTCGCGCTGCACCTGCTGCTCGGCTGCGATGGCGTAGGCCTCGGCGAAGACTCCGAGGTTGCGGACGAAGTCGTCGCGCACGTCCGCGGGGAGCGCGTCCAGTCCGGCCGCAAAGATCGTCATCGTTCGGGCAAGTTCGGTTTCGAACATGCTCCGGCCGGTGGGGGTGGCTTGCAGGGCCTTGGCTCCGTTGACGGGGTGGTCGAGGCGCTCGACAAGGCCGCGGGTCAGGGCGGCGTTGACCTGACGATTCACCGTGGACTGTTCCAGTCGGAGGGCTTCGGCGATCTGCCGCATCGTCTGTGGGCCCTGCGAGGTGAGCAACCAGAGTAGGCGGTTGTCGGCCGCGTTGAGTTGGTTGAGGGACTTCGAGGCGCGTTGTCCTCGCTCGAGGCGCGCGGTTGCCACGACGAGTGCCCATTCGCGCATCTCGCGTACCGAATCGACCAGCCCTGTGATGCGAACCACCCCACTTTGAGTATCTGTGCCCGTTCCTGTTTATGTACTCTACACATCATCCAAATATGTAACTTACATATCTCGATACGTCAGGAACCTATGAACACCTTCACCACGAAGAGCGCACCGGCACCGAGCATCTCACCGAGCCGCGCCACCGCTGTCATCATCACCCTGTGCTTCGGCTCCCTCGCCGGAGCACTCATGCAGTCGCTGGTCATCCCGATCCAGTCCGAACTGCCCGAACTACTCGACACCTCGGTCGCCAACGCGTCGTGGGCGATCACCGCCACACTGCTGGCCGCCGGCGTCTCGATGCCGGTCACCGGCCGATTGGCCGACATGTACGGCAAGAAGCGCATCATGGTCGCCTCTGCCGCAGTCCTGGTGGTCGGCTCGCTGCTGTGCGCCGTCAGCACCGGCCTGGTGCCGTTCCTCGTCGGTCGCGCCCTGCAGGGCGTCGCGATGGGCTACATCCCAGTCGCCATCTCGGCTGTGCGTGCACTGGCCCCGAAGGACAAGCAGGCCACCGCGATCGCGACCGTCTCCGCCACGATGGGCGTCGGCGGCGCCATCGGACTTCCACTGTCCGCATGGATCGCCCAGACCTTCGACTGGCACGCCCTGTTCTACGTCTCGAGCGCCTTGGCGCTCGTCGTCCTCGTGGCCACCGCTCTGATCGTCCCGGCCACCCAGGACACCCACCCGGCCCGCCTCGACTTCGTGGGCGTGGCACTGATGGCCGTCGGTCTCGTATCTCTGCTCGTCGGGGTCTCGAAGGGCTCGACCTGGGGCTGGAACAACGGCGCCACGTGGACCTGCATCGTTGTCGGCGTCGTTGTCCTGGTGCTCTTCGGTCTTTTCGAACTGCGTCACCACGACCCGTTGGTCGATGTGCGCACCATGGGCCGCCGCCCGGTGTTCTTCACCAACGTCGCGGCCATCCTCATCGGATTCGGCATGATGGCCTCTTCGATCGTCGTGCCGCAGCTTCTGCAGATGAGTGAGGGCACCGGCTACGGTCTCGGACAGACGATCCTCCAGGCCGGCCTGTGGATGTTCCCCGGCGGCCTGATGATGATGGTCTTCGCCCCGATCTCCGCAAGGCTGATCAACGCCATCGGCGCTCGTCTCACCCTGGCCATCGGCGCCACCGTCGTGGCCTGCGGTTACATCTTCGGCGCCCTGCTGATGGACGCGCCGTGGAAGCTGATGATCAGCGTTGTCATCTCCTCCGCCGGTGTCGGTATCGGCTACGCCGCTTTCCCGACTCTGATCATGGACAACGTCCCGATAGAGGAGGCCGGTTCCAGTGTGGGCGTCAACTCGCTCATGCGCTCGGTCGGCACCACCGTAGCCGGCGCTGTCATGGCAGCCGTGCTCACCAGCAAGACGATGGACCTCGGTGGCCATACGATCCCGAGCGAGTCCGCCTTCCAGCTGTGTCTGTTCATCGGTGCGGGCGCTGCCCTCGCCGGTGCCCTGGTCGCGCTCCTCGTCCCGGCCCGCACCGAGCGGATTCCGGATCGGCCGAACACGCCGGATCTGGAGACAGTCAACGCCTGACCCGGACGGTACGTCACACCGCAGTACACGGCGGGCGTCGCGCTCACCCCGAACGGGACAGCGGACGCC
>NZ_JBKFBA010000087.1:0-6706 GCF_053345925.1 Rhodococcus sp. C26F | reverse complement strand
GTCAACAGTTGCGGCCGCAATGCCTCGCGGCATGGTGCCGTCGCCTGGGAACCGAATCGGAGCGGTCGCTATACGTCAGCGACGGTAGTCAGTGAAGACCGCCGCGGCCGTCGACTGTCTACAACAGAGGTGTGCACGCCTTCTCGCCAGATCCGGCAGACCCAGCGCTGCCGACCAAGCACCGTGGCCCGCCTCAGGAGACTGTTACTTACGGCGCCGACAGGTGCAGAATCGAGTCGTGTATCTCACCGACTTCTCCAAACTGGCAATGACATCTCGCGAATCCCCGTACTGCTTTGCGGAATTTCGTAGGCACCCCAGCGTGCTCGCGCTCCAGTGGCCCGATGACGTTTTGGAGCAATGGCTGTACGACCACGCGGACAACAGCTCATTTCTCCATGACTATAGGAGCGTCGATCTCTCACAAATTCGATGGGACGTCGAAGCGATCCCCCTCAAGGACTTCCTTACCATGCAGACAGGGCCAACCGATGACGGCTACATCGACGAGATCGCCGCCGATCCGGACCACTGGGTCCAAGCTCGCCAACACGGGGTCCACCTCGGTGTACCTCAGTGCTGGGAAACGCACGGGACGTGGAAGCGGTGGCCGATCTTGATCGATCGTGAACTCCTCGATCCGCCAGGACATGGTCTCCAAGTCATTGAAGGAAGAACACGAGTTGGAATCCTCAAGGGACGTCACCGCAACAAAAAATCTGTGGCAGAACGTCATCTGGCTTGGGTGGGCCGCGCCGCCACATGACGGATCGCAGTAGTACGCGCAGACGTGAACAATCTGGAGGGGGTCACCCTGTCCGACGAATCTGCCATTCGACCGGTTCGGGGTCCCCTTCCCCGTAGGGCGAACACCTCCATGCGTCTGCAGACACACACTCGATCGTCTCCCCGGTCATGAGGTACGACGCACTGGCGCTCAGCCACCTGTAGTTGGGCCCGGGGCGGCCGTAGTCGTGGTCGTGTCGTTGCTTGTTCAGCAGCACGGTCCAGAAGAGGTTGTACCCGGCACCGGCGAGCAGGTCAGTCAAGTCGCGTCGCATCACTAGAGTCGATGCCTCGTTCATGCCGGCGGTTGGGTCGAAGACAGCTAGTCCCGTGGTGTCAGCCCACTGGAAGTCTTTCCCCCGGTGTAGACCGAGGGTGTTGAACAGCATTCGGCTAGGGACGTAACCGGTGGGTTCCTCGATGCCGGCACTTTCGCGCGATGTGCCGGTGCCGCCGTAGAAGGCGATGGGCTGATATAGGTCTGTTGGTGGCTTTTCACTGTTGAAGCTGTCCGACTCAGCGTTTCCGTCGGCCCAATCCCAGTCCGGGGATTCTGGGTGCGCTCCGAGTAATCGGCTATGTACTTCGGCGTTCTCTGGCATCCAGCGGCCGTCCCAGTCCTTCCCGGTCGCCCAGGTCCGGAGTGCATCAGTAGTGTCGACAGGCACGAGGTATCCGCGGATTTGCATCCAGATGTTGAGATTGGGGACGTTCAGGACCGCGATCTCTGGGGGGTGCACCTGTGTCCAGTTTCCGTGCCGGATCAACGACAGCCACTTGGTACCGTCGGGTGAGGTCAGCGCGATGAGGTCGAGTGGGTCGGGCACGCCTTGAAGATCGCGGGGGTAATCGTTGTCGACTTCGACGGGAAAAGCTGCGGAGACGGGCATGAACCAGGGACTTGTTTCGTCGTGGGGGGCCTCGATACCGCCGGGTGTCAGAACAGTCGGATCGATGTCCCTGTAGACGAGTTGCTCGGCGTATTCGTACTCGAACGGTTCGGTTGCATCGCTCCATCGGTCCCGTAGGTGGTGGTTGTCGGCGAGACGACCAAGGACCTCGTAAAGGCCGATCCACTGGTACTTTTTGCCGTATCGCTCGACCGGTCCGTCGCGGCGACCGCGTCGCCGACCGCTCTCGAGATGCTTGAACCGTTCGGGAGTCCAACCGAGTTCCAGGACGCGGCTAAAGATGATTCGCTCGGCGCGGGCGCGAAGCTTTCTGTGATCGGGGTGGTCAAAGTGCTTTAGGGCGGGTTCGAGAATGTAACGGCCGAAGTCGCCAAACATTCCGTTCAGGGACCCCCAGATCGATGAGTAACCGTAGTCCGTTTCTTCGATCATCGCCTCAATGGTCTTAGCGGACCGTGCACGCACGGGCCACTTGGCGCCATAGGGAGGCAGCCACTTTGGTCCGGTCCAGCCGTTCGTGCGTGCAATCGCCGACGTACGCCGCAGATAGTCACGCGTGAGAAGGTGCACTGGCCATTCATCGGCGACCAGCTCGACCGCAGCATCCGCCGCCTGCAAGACCACCGCGGGGTCAGATGAGCGGAGGGCGACGGCACATACTGCCGCGGCAAGCCGTTCAACGATATACGGATCATTGCAACCCCGAAACTGCCGAATCGCAGCGGCGAATCCGATTGGTCCACGCTCACCGACGCCGACGAGCGCTTTCGTCGCGCGGTCGCGGACACGGCGGTCCGGCGTGGGCAGCATCCATCCCAGGATTAAGGTCGTCAGGCGGGCGACATCCGCTGGCAGATCGGAGGTTTCACGGACAGTCTTGCTTGGATTCCAGCCCCAGTCCAGCAGCACCTTGACTGGCTGCTCACCCCAATAATCGTTCGATTCGATAAGCCATTCGGACCAGGTCGAGTCCCTTTCCGGCAACGGCTTCGATGACAGTAACTCGTGGGTCCACTCGGCATTGACTTTATGCCCAGGGACACAGGCCACACGGACCAGCTTCTCCCAAACCTCGCTCGCCCACGTGTCGGACTCGACGAGTTGCTCGACGATTCGAGCCGTCCGGTCGGTAGTGTGTTGCGGCGCGCGCAGCGCGAGACTTTCTACGAAAGCATCTACGACGTCGTGCTCGACGCGGCGCTTCTCGTCCGCAAAGAGATCGATGATCTCAATGCTGAGGGTTTCCGGTGCGATGACTGCGAGCGCTCCGATGGTCCCCCGTTCCTCCCACCGCTTGTCGCCGAGCGACGCATGCCATGCGGACAACTCAGCCTCGGTCTTCTCCGCCAGGAGAAGTGCGCGTAGGACGTCTCCGAGGCGCTGGTAACTGAAGGCGACGTGGTTGTCGTGTGTATCCATCAGAACGCCCTCCCGCAGGAGGCCGAGAAACAGGCTCTTGGACCACGGGCGGTTGGGCAACAACTCTTCGGTGATGCGTAGCGCTTCAGCGCGCTCGTACGGGCCCGGGCCTAGGGTCACGAGCGCACGCACGACAGCCTGCACTGGGTTCGTCGTCTCGTCATAGTCGCAGCGGGTCGGAGCTGCGAGACGTTTATTGACCGCCTCCATAAACGCGTTGCATACCGTGGCCAGGCCTGCAGCTCCGAATGTGAAGTGGGTCCCGCCCAGCGTGGTGAGCGCTTCGCACGCGAGCTTGAGGAACAAGGGGTTTCCGTATTCCGGGTTCAGCACCGGAAAGGTCAGCGGTTCGAGGTTATATTCGTGCGTGTAGCGGTCGATGGCCTCGCTGGTGGCCTCAGCGAATCCGTAATGCTCGACGGTGGGGAATCCGTCCGCGTCGCCGACGACGGGTTTGACGAACTCGGTGCGGCATGAGACTGCGAGCACGACGTTCGGGTACCGCTCTGCCGCGCCGGACAGGACGCGTAGATCGTCGACCCACCGCTCGGCATGTGTTCCTTCATTGACGGCGTCGATCATCAACATGGCGAGGTTGCCGGATGCCTCGCCGGCGGCATCAAGCACCTTCAGGACCTCATCAAGGTTCCCGTCGATCTGGACGAGTTCCCCGATCTGAGGGAGAAGTTTGTTCGCGTCGAAGTCCTGGCCGAGTGCAACGAGAGTGGGCAACCCTGCCGCGATTCGTCGGGTCGCGACGTCGCAGAACAGATGCGTCTTCCCGACACCGGCACGGCCGGTCATCAGAAGTCGGCCAACCCTGGCTGCTTCAGTGTCCGGAGACTCTGACAGCGAGAGCGCCTCCCACAACGCTTCACGTGCCTTCTGCACAGTGCCGTACAGGAATCCGGCCTGATCGACATAATGCCCGCCGCCCGTGAGGTGGCGGTCTCGGAGCAGTCGGTGAACCGCGTCGAGCTTGTCCTCGACCGGCCGGAGTTCGTTGACAATGTCGGGTAATGGACCGGTTGTTCTTACCGCCCCCAGGAACCCCTGAAGGGCCGCCTCGGCGTTCGTCAACGTTTCGATGCAGTGGTCGATGCTGTCTTGGAACGCAGCCTCGTCGCCCTTCGGCGCATGCCATCTATCGCTTCGGGCCTTCCGAATGCCGGCCAAGGCGACCTGGACCTTCCGAACATATCTTTCCGTACGTCCCAGTCCCTCAAGTACCTGAACGGCCTCGACCTCAACGTGCACCTGCGGGCTGTACCGGCGACCGGCCTTAGCGACCACGTCGGCAAGCCGCTGATTCAGACCATCCGGGGACAGGACCGAGGCATCGAACCAATATCGCATCCGGCCCGCGTGTCTAGGCTTCGTCAGTTCACTCACCAGGTCGTGGGCACCTACATAGATGAAGTCGACTTCCATCCCCCGAGCAGCAGCGAGTTCCTCCCATTCGGTCTTCTTCTGGGTCCACTTGGTGAACGCAGACTTTCTCGGCTTCGTACCTGATCTCCCCGACTTCCTGCCCGAGATATCTCCGGCGGGCCGGTCGTAGGGCAGCGCGACGTAGTACCGCTTCAACGCCGGATCGGTGTCAAGAGCTCGGACGACCGACTTGTGGACCTGCCCGAGCTCGTTGTCACCGAGCTCGAACACATACTTGGCCTGCCAAGCCCATACCTCACCATTCGGCAGGACGCCCCTGCCCTCACGCCCACCATCAGGATTACCGAATCGGTGAAAGACCGTACCGGCGGGCCAGTCCAACAAACCATCACGTATAAGGATCGATGACAACTCCTCAAACGCATCCGCACGGGACGCCGGCGAGCCGTAGGGACGGATCCGCCGAAAGTCCACATCAGGTAATGCAGCACTAGCACTCGGGGTCATCGCCGCGCTCCGATCTCTTCCCAGGTGTGCGCCTTGCCCACATCGTCAAGCAGAAAAGGTTCTCCGCCTCCCGACAGCAACGGAAACTCCACTCCGCACCACCTTCGAACGATTCGAATCACATCATCTGCGCGTCAGACCGAGGCAGACCTCAACTACTCGGCGCCTGGCGCCTCGGTGCGCATACTAGCCGGTCCGATTTCGCCTTCGATCACCACCTGCCAATCAAAGCACGGAGGCAGGTGGCAGACCTGAGCGAGCCGATCAGACCCCGTCAGTCCTCTGTCATCTACCCAAATGACACTGCTGACCACTTGGAGTCAACGCCAACGCGAAGTGCACCTCACTGCCGATCGGCACCCACCATGCCCCAGTGCCACTCCTCACTAACGAACCTCGGCAGCCTGTCCAGACGACACTCATCAGTGTGTAGGCCACGAGAAGCGTGGCCTACTGCGCGGGGTCGAACACAAACGTCTCTACCCCGGCCGGCTGAACAACCCCCGAAGGAGATTGGGTATGGGGTCCCGGCGCCACGCCCGGCTGCCTGAAACGCTCAGGAGGGCCCCCGTCCGTTTTTCATAAGATCGAACATTTTGATTGCGTGCTCACCCCACGACCTCACGCGCGATGAGACATGCTGCGAGGCCAACTCAGCGATCGGTCGCCATTCACACTTGAGAGATGATGTATCCGCAACCGCAGCAATGACGTTCCGCGCCATTAATGTTGACGGATCGGTCAGGGACTGTCAGGTAATCGGTGGATCTGGTTCTGACACATGGGATTAGTTGCTGGTCGGAGTGATGCGTCCTTCGAAGGTGATCGCGAAAGCGTTCAAAGCTCCTTTCCACCGTGATGTCCATCGTGCGCGTCCCTTGCCGGTCGGGTCCAGAGCACGAGTGGCCAGATACAGACACTTGAGCGCGGCCTGCTCGTTCGGGAAATGCCCACGGGCCCGGATCGCCCGCCGGTACCGGGCGTTGAGTGACTCGATCGCGTTCGTCGAGCAGATCACCCGGCGGATCTCGACGTCGTAGTCGAGAAACGGCACAAACTCCGACCAGCTGTTTTCCCACATCCGGACGATCGCCGGATAGCGCGGACCCCACTTGCCGGCGAACTCGCCGAACCGTTCCTTCGCCGCCGCCTCGGTCGGAGCAGTGTAGATCGGCCGCAGATCCCGGGACATCTCCTCCCAATACTGCCGGGCGGCATACCGGAAGGTGTTGCGCAGCAGATGGATCAGGCAGGTCTGCACCACCGTCGGCGGCCACACGGTGGTGATCGCCTCGGGCAGACCTTTGAGCCCGTCGCAGACGGCGATGCACACGTCCTCGACACCGCGGTTCTTGATCTCGGTGAGCACCGCCAACCAGAACTTCGCGCCCTCACCACCGTCGCCGGCCCACAAGCCGAGGATGTCGCGTTCCCCTGCGGTGGTGACCCCCACCGCCACGTAAACCGGCCGATTGGCGACTTGACCATCGCGGATCTTGACGTGGATCGCATCGATGAACAGCACCGGATACACCGGGTCGAGCGGCCGGACAGACCATTCGGCCATCTCAGCAAGGACCTTGTCGGTGATCTTGCTGATCGTCTCCTTCGACACCGTCGCGCCGTAGACGTCGTCGAAGTGCGCAGCGATTTCACCGGTGGTCAGGCCTTTCGCCGACAGCGACAAGATG
>NZ_JBKFBA010000086.1:0-7178 GCF_053345925.1 Rhodococcus sp. C26F | reverse complement strand
AGGACGCCGACGAGCTGGGATCCTTCCCTGCGGATATGAGGCCGGTGTGCGTGCGGATCCATGTGCAGGGCTATCCCGATAAGTATCCCGACCGGCGGGCAGCGGGCTCCGATCTGGTCCACGAGTACCCGGCCGTCGAACCGGAAGCGTGGGCGCGTGCGGTGCTCGGCCGGCAGTGGTCGGATTATGCGTACCAAATGATCCGCCGGACCGATGTGGACCCGCGCATGCGCACCAACCTGAGCTACACCCAGCCGCTGTTCGTGGTGTTCGTCGCCTCGGACGGCACCCCGGTGCTGGCCCCGGACACCATCGCCTGGAACCGGGTGTGGCTCAAAGTCATCGACGCCCGCAAACTCGATCCGGATCCCGAATCGAGGGAACTGCTCGAGCACATTGCCCGGGTCGGTCCGTACGCCCCGACCGCAGGAATCCGCCATCCCGACACCGAACCCGACGGCGGCTGGCGCCTGGAGGTCACCGGTGTGCCCCTCGACCGGCTCACCGACACCGCGGCCGAGACGGTGCGCGCACTGCGCAACGGTATCCGGGTCCGCGGCAGGATCGCCACGCAGTTCCGCCCGATTCGACTACACGTCGAACTCGACCACGTGGTGGTGTACTTCAAGTGGGCCCGCAACCCGAACACCTTCGCTGTGACCATGCATCCACCCCAGACGGGCGACGAGCTTGCCGGTCCGCCCTGGCACACCCCCGCCGCCGTCGCCGGCACCATGATCTCGGGATGGCAAGAGGAGCTGTGTACAGGTCTGCTGGTGCGCGGTACCCGACGCCGCGACGGTGACACCATCTACATCTCGGCTCCGCCTTCCGCCCCGGTCCGCCAGGAATATTGGGTCAGCGAGGTCGCGCTGCACGAACGCTCCGGGGCGTGGCTCGCCCGCGAGGGCCTCGACATCGACCGGCCGCTCGAATGGAAGAACACCGGTGTACTCGCGGTGTGGATCCAGGCCAACGTGAACAACGAGGTCGGGCGCCCGTATGTCGGGCATGCCGCGGCTCGCTGGTCGGGCCAGGCCACCGTCCACGTGGACGTGCTCGAAACCGTGCCCGGCACCCCGGAGACAGTGGCTGCTCAACTCGCACATCGCCTCACGCACATGCTCGCGGACCTCGGGGCGGAGACCATCACGGCGTCTGTCGCGAACGAATATTTCACCGAACTCGGTTACACGAATCGTCCCGGGCAGTCGGGGATGGTCCTCGATGTCGCCTCGATGCCCTGAGCCCAGTAGAGGGCGCCCATCCTGTAGGGACCGCATCGAAACGCTGTCGTCTGGGTTGAAGGCGAGTCATGTTGTCAGGTGTTGGGGGTGTCGTCGATGGTGATGAGGTGTCCGTCGAGGTCGTCACCGTAGCGCCACACGGGCAGCGGCTGGTCGGGATCGTTCGAGGGGTCTTGCGGCATGCGGTACCCCTCGCCGACGTGTTCCCACAGTCCTGCGGCGATGAGCCGTTCGATCGGGGCTGGGTCATTGTTCGAGAAATCGGAGGCGATGTGCTCGGGAATCGTGCCGGTCCGACCGTGTGCCGAAGTCGATTGCCCGCACAGCAGCCACAGTCCGAATGCCGCCACGGGTTGGAAGCTCCACTTCTTCGATGTGCAGTCGTTCACTGGCACTGTTGAGCTGGAATCCGGTGTGGTAGCGGAAGACATGGCCATTCTGCAGCAGGCTCCAGTCGGATTGTTGTCGCTGCTCGGTGAACCGTTCGTGGTCGGTGGGGAGGGTGCGCGCCGAGCTGTGCTCATGCGTGGCGGGGGTCGTTGTGGTTCAGCGGTGGGTGGCGTCGGTGAGTAGTTCGGTGACGAGGTCGAGGTCGTCGGTGGTGATGTCGTGTCCGCCGGCGGTGTGGATGCGGTGGAGTGAGTGGGTGCGTTTGCGGGTGAACCACAGGTCGATGTGTAGTGCGATGTCGTGGGCGATGGCGGGGTCGACGGTGTGGAGTTGGGCCAGTGCGGCGGGGCGGGTGGCGGGGTCGAGGGTGAGGTGCACGATGTCGAGGAGGTCGGTGCCTTGTTTGTTGGTGGAGCGGTTCATCACTGCTTGGAGTTTCATGGCGATCAGTGGTCCAGGTTCGGCGACGGGGGTGGTGACGTCGATGTGGTCGCCGGGGTTGCTGATGACTTCGATGCGTATGTCGGTGGCGGTGTCGTTGGCCCAGGCGTGTGCGGCGGCGTGGAGTCGGTCGCCGGGGTCGTCGCTGGGTGGTCGAGTTCGATCTGGCGTACTTCGAGTACGTCGACTTTGACGGGGCCGTAGGTGGTAGGGAGAAGGACTGCGGCTGGTTCGACCGGTTGTGCACCGGAGGCGGCGCGCAGTATTTCCGGGTGGGGTGTTGCGTCGTGGAGTCGGTCGACGAGGTCGAGGTCGACGGTGGCGCGGTAGGGATTGGACAGTCGTGAGAGCACGGCCAGTCCGCCGACGATGACGGGTGGTCGGTGGAGGAGGGAGCGGATTTCGATGATGCCGTGGGCGACGGCGGACATGGCGTCGCCGAAGAAGGTGACGTGGTTACCAGACACGGGTCCACCGCTCGTCGGGGGTCCATGTGTCGAGGATTTCGCGTCCGCGTCCGGTGTCTTGAGCGAGGTCGAGGGCGACGAACAGTGGGTGTGCCAGGGGCCATTCGAATGGGTTGGTGTCCGTGTCGATCCGGTTCTGGACTGCTGCGGGTACGGGTGCGACGCGTACGGTGGCGCGTGCGTGTCTGTTCGAGGGTGCTGTGCCGAGCAGGGTGGTGGCGCGCCGGAGGGTCGACTGATCGGGGACGAAGAAGTCGAGTATCTGGTCGGACCGGAAGGCCACGGGTGCGCGGTATGCGGATGCCGCGGCGGAATCGCTGAGCGCCCAACCGGGTTCGACTCCCGCCGTATCGAGTCCGAGCCGCAACGGCCGTATGACGCTTGCGTCGCCCGGGGCGGGCAATGATGCCAGGTGAGCCCGCTTGGTCGGCCAGTACTCGGCGACGTTCCAGAACAGTTCGGTTCCTGAGACCGTGTTGTGGGTGTCGATGAGACCGTCGCGTCGCAGTGCGGCAAGGATGTCGGAGACCGTGCTGGGGGAACGACCGATCTCTCGGGCTAGCTCGCGCACGGCTACAGGGTGTTCGGGTCGTAGCAGGAGCGCGGTGGCGACCTCGAGTCCGGCCTTTCCTGCCAGTGCGGTCGAGCGGACGGCTCGTTCGGTGAGCGGCTCGATCGGGGCGTCGATGAGGACGCGATCGGTGCGGAGTGCCAATCGTCCTCGGAGGTCGAGGTAACCGCTGCCTCGTCGGGTGAGTAGCGTGCGTGCGGTCTCGGTCACCCTGTTGGCGATGACGAGCAGCGGAACATCCGAGTATGGGGCGTCGGCGAGCAGTCGTTCAGCGACGTCGTCGGTGACCAGGGAACGCCAGGTCATACGGATCGGCAACGCCAGGCCTGCGGGGTCCACGACGAGGTTGCTGCCGTGGTCGGCAGCGTCGACACGTCGGGTGTCGATGCCTAGCTGGTTGAAGGCATCGACAGTGAGGGCTTCGAGGTCCACGACTCCAGATTGGCAAGTGTTCGGTGTTCGGTCAATACCGAACACCGAACACACGGTGGATGGATGTTCGGGCTGCCGGGACGGATACCTCCACACTCTGATCTGGGAAAACGACTCGTCCCGAGGGAATGAACAAGTCCAACGACGATCTGGGTGCCTTATGGCCGTAGCCGGTATCGGTGTCGTCTCCGCGGTTACCGGAGCAGTCGACTTCTGGCAGGTCACGCACCACATCGAGCGGTTCAAATGGGTGTTCCTGCTAGGCAAGAGTGGCCCTGGCCTGCGATCTGGCTGCGAACGGCGAACGGGGGGTGTCCCTATGGTTTTCGTCAAGCGGCGGCAGCAGCGGGGGTGCGATAGAAGGTCTTGTTCTTGAGCATGGCGTAGAGGACGTCGCAGCGACGACGTGCCAGACAGATCAACGCGGCATTGTGCTGCTTGCCTTCGGCGCGTTTGCGGTCGTAATAGGCGCGACTGGTCGGGTCGTGCAACGCGGCGAACGCGGACAGGAACAACACCCGTTTGAGTTTGCGGTTACCCGACCGGGCGGGGTGCTCACCACGGATCGACGAGCCGGAACGGTGGGTGACCGGAGCGATACCGGCGTAGGCCGCCAGATGCGCCGCAGAGGCGAACGCCGAGCCGCCACCGACCTCGAGCAGGATCCGGGCTGCTGTCCTGACGCCGACGCCGGGCATCGACATCTCCGGCCTGGGAAAGAGGGTGGTCATCGAGCATCGTCTCCACGTCTTCGGCAATGTTCTTACGCTGTTGCAGAACCTCTTTCAAGGAATCTGCGAGCTTCGGCAGGACGATCTCGGCGGCGTTGCTGCCCGGCACCGTCACTGTTTGTGCATCGAGTGCGGCGAGGATTTCCTCGGCGAGGCGGGCGCCCATCCGCGGGGCGTGCTTGGTCGCGAGGGTCGTGAGCCGGCGTTTGCCGGCTTTGCGGATACCGACCGGACCGCCACATCGCGACAGAATTTCGAGGACCGCCGGATGCGCGATCCTGGGACCGAGAACCCGTTCGAGGGCAGGGTGGATTCCGGTGAGCAATCCGCGGATACGGTTGCTGATCTTCGGTGGCCTCACCGGCGAGGTCGCCGTCGAACCCGACGAGCACCCCGAGCTCGGCCAGTGCCTCGTCGCCGACATCGACCCGGCGCAGCGTGTGCGGCATCGTGCGGGCGGTATCGGCGATGATGAACGTATCTCGGGCGTCGGTCTTGGCCTGGCCGGGGTACAGATCGGTGACGCGGCGCATCGTCAGGCCCCGGCAGGTATGCCACGGCATGGCCGCAGGCCCCGGGCCACGGTGGCCGGCAGCGCACCGATGGTGTTCGGTTGGTCGACGATCACCAGTACCGGGCCGTGTTCGGCCAGGCGGTCGAACACGGTGCGGAGTTTGGTCTCGTCGTTGGGCAGGGCTTTGTCGAACAGGCGGGTGCCGGTGGGGTCGAGTCCGACGGCGTGGTGATCGCCTTTGCCCACGTCGATGCCGCGGAACACGGCGTAGGTGGGGTCCATGAAGCGTGCCTTTCGTCCGCTCCGGACGGTCACCGATCCGACGTCGACACCCGGCACCCACGCCTGCGAAGAGGCCTGCCCGGTGCTCGCTGCAAACAGGCGGCCCTGTCCCTCTCAGCGGTCCATCGACGTCACCAGGTTCGGCGACACCACCCCCGGATCATTCGAGAGACAGGGACAAGAAGTCATACCGAACTTGGCGACCGTGACCCCGCGGTGCGGGACTACGAAGAAGGTAACGGGGTAGATGGTCCGGTTCTGGGCGCCGATGGTCTGGCCGGCAATCTGGGAGGCCCGGGCAAGTACCGGCCAATCCACTAGGCCGGAGTTGACGGCTGGATGTCAGTCGGGTTGTCGGATGAGTTCGGTGATGATTTCGATGCCGAGTGCGTAGGCGGGCACACCGGCGGTGATGACTGCGGTTTCGGCCACTCCGATGAGGTCGGCGGTGGTTGCACCGGCGTGGAGGGCGCCGCGGGCGTGGATCCGGGCAGGGCCCGAGCGGCCCAGGGCCAGCAGTTGACCGAAGTGGACGAGCTGCTGCACGCGTGGTCCCAGCGCGTTGTTGGTCAGCACGATGTGCCGCAGCGCCGTGATCGCTTCTTCAGTGTCGATTCGGTTGTGTTGTTCGGCCAAGTGGAGGCGGTCCTCGACGCCGTGGGGGACGGCGCCGAGGGTCGAGCGATAACGGTCACGGATCGCTTCGGTGCGGGAGGCGCCGGCGCTCATGACACGCGGGCCATCGATGCGCGGACGGCCTCGAGGGCACCCGGAGGAAAGTCCACCGCCCCGCCGATGGCGCGCGCGGCGATCTCCGCTTCGGCGCTTTCCTCGATCGCATACAGGAGCGCGGCGGCCGATGTCGGATCGGGGCCGAAGACCATCAGACCGTGGTTGGCCAGTAGTACAGCCTGCGTGGTCGGACGTTCGTCGAGGACCTGTGCGATGCTGCGGACCGATACGTCCGATCCGCGTGGTCCCCACGCGACGACCGGTACGTCCTCGGCCTGGCCGAAACGCAGCATCGGCTCGGTGCGGCATGGCAGGGGCCGGTTGGCCACGGCGAACGCGGTGGAGGCGGGCGAGTGCGTATGGATGACTGCGCCGACCTGGGGGCGCTTGCGATACACGATGCCGTGCATGGTGATGATCTCGGTGCTGGAGGATCGCAGCTGTCCTTCGAGGACGCGCCCGTCCTGGTGGACGATCGCCACGTGTTCGGGCCGTAGCTCGCGGATGAAGCCCGGGGTCATGGCGAAGCGTTCGTCGTCCAGCCGGGCGCTGATGTTGGCGTGCCCGGAGTGCGACATCACGCCGGCTGTGAACAGTTGCGCGGCGGTCTCGGCGATCTGCTGGGCCTGGGATGTCGTGGCTGGTGTTCCCGTCATGATCAGACCTTTCCGATTCGGTGGTCGGCGGCCGTTCGGCGCCGGTGAAGACCACGGTGCGCCTTAAACTCGGGTTCAAGTCAAGCGTTGTGTCGACCGAGGAGGAGTAGCTGTGATGACGATCGGTCAGCTCGCCGCGAGCACCGGAGTCCCGGCATCGGCGATCCGGTATTGGGAGCGGCAGGGGGTTCTGCCGGAAGCTCAGCGACGGGGTGGGCAGCGACGCTATCCGGCCGAGGCCGCTGACCGAGTCGTGGTGTTGCGCACCTTCCAAACGGCTGGGCTCAGCCTCGACGAGATTCGCGAGGTCCAGCAGGACCGGCCGCAACGCAAGGCGATGCTGACCGACAAACTCACCGAGATCGAGCGCCGCATCGTCGATCTGCGGCACGCCCACGAACTCCTGGCGCACGCCGTTCGGTGCAGCAAACCGGACGTCGTGGCGTGCGCGACGTTCCGGGCGCAGATGGCGACCTGGCAGGCGCCGCCCGACGATCCGAGATGATCCGGGGCGGCGTGCTCGCAGTGCGGGGTGCACGGATATCGAGCGCGGGAAGACGGCAGTTCGGGTGGTCGAGCACGACGTCGCAGCCCCGATGTGCGAGCGAATCTGACGCAGGTGGGGACTGTCGGAATAAAGGTTGATCTGGTTTTGGCCGACACGCCGAGCTTGCTTGGCGAGAAGGCACGATCATGACCGAAACACTCGATCCTA
>NZ_JBKFBA010000085.1:0-7510 GCF_053345925.1 Rhodococcus sp. C26F | reverse complement strand
GTGGTGGTCACGGTTTCGCACGGCCGATCGGGACGCGTCCAGCAAATCTCCGACGATACGGTCAGCTAGTAGAGGTCGTCGATGCGGAACTCGGTTTCTTCGAGCACGGCGTCGATGGCGCGTTTGGCTTCGATCGCGTTGTCGATGAACTCTCTTGCGGAGACGAGTTGCTGTTTGAACGAGTGCAACTCACTGTCATCGACGGCGTCGAGGAAATCAGGCAACTTGTCGCGGACCGCGGTCACTGTCGGTAGTCGCTCCCCGATCGCATTGATGTCCTCGAGGGTGCGCACGAAGTCACCGTGCTCCCGCAATGCTGCCATCGCCGCCCCCATATCCAGCAGGGCACCGTCCGCCATTCCGGGCGGGGTTGGTGGGACGAAGTCGCTAGGGTCACCGAACGCATCTGCCGCTGCCCCGCCGGTCCCGGCCGGGACACGTCCGGAGCCGGCAGGACGGCTGGGGGCGCCATCGTCGTAATCGCCGTCGACGTCATCGTCGAACCCGGTCTTACTCCCGTTACGTGGGGAAACGGCACGTCCCCCGAATTCTCCTTCCCCCTGGATCGACGTGAAGTTGCCCTCGGGCACCTCGGGTCGAATGTCCCCGGGGTCACGCTCTCGGCGCGGTGTCCGGCCGGCAGCCTCGTTGATCACCTCGTCGATCACTTCGCTGACGTCGTCGGCGGTAGCGCGTTTACTGCGCGCCACGTCCGCGACACGGTCAGCGATCCGATCGACCAGATCCCTGTCCCCCGCCCGGTCCACACCTGGCGAAATTTCTCGTAGCGGCCGTTCAGGTATGGCCAACTCGGTCATGTCGACACCGGTGCGCTCAGCAACCGCCCATGTCAACCACGCCACCCGAGCCATCCGGTGCACGTGCGAATCGCCGTAAGGGGCAC
Source organism: Rhodococcus sp. C26F (assembly GCF_053345925.1). Lineage (NCBI taxonomy): Bacteria > Bacillati > Actinomycetota > Actinomycetes > Mycobacteriales > Nocardiaceae > Rhodococcus > Rhodococcus sp. C26F. The sequence continues at coordinate 6,606 of NZ_JBKFBA010000085.1, read as the reverse complement.
CCGTGCGCGGATTGATCAGCGACCCTTTGAACTCTCCGAGAAGCATCTCCCGGGGGGTCGGATAGCCCAGCGCCTCGTGGGCACGGCGCCGAAACAGCTCGCGCATGGTCGACTGGAATGTGTCCGCGGCATCGATCGCTTTGCTGATCAGCGCGCGGGCTTCCTCAGGGCTGCACGGTCCCTCGCTGGCGGATCGAACGTCTGGGTCGAGGACATCGAGACCCCCGGCCGCGGCCGCGACAGCCGCGTCGATCTCGTCCGTTACCGACATACTCACTCCCAACTGCTAGACGCCGACGTGCTGACCAGTGATCGCCGGGTCGGCGCCCTGGTTGTTCTGACCACGGGTCGCGCGGTGTCGCTGCTGGTTCATCTCATCCCGCTCTGGGTCGATACGGGTAACCCACTCGGAGGGGCGGATCCGGACAGGGTCACCGGCGGCGCGTTCGAGGGCAGCGAACCGCGCTGACGGCGTGGGTGGGATGTAGAAGCCGCGACGACCTTTCAGGGCGGGTGTTCCCAGCAGGTTCCCCAGTTCCTTCCGGTAGTACGCCTCCTGGGGGGTGCCTCGGTGGATCGGTGGGATGTCGACAGTGATGCCACCGTCCTTGTCGGGCCTCACCGAGAACGACACACGCGGTGGGCGACCGGCAAGGAGTTTGCGCACCCGGTGTGTGACCTGCTTGGTGTCGTTCAGGTCGACGGGCTTACCCAATCGGGACGTTTGCGTTTCAGAGCGAGTCCATTGATCCGGTTCCGGTATGGGGTTGCCTTCTATGTCGCGCGGAGGCATCGCCGCGGGCGCGGCCATGCTGACACCGTTGCTGGGGCGGGCTTTGTACGCCTCGACGAACTCGGCTGTTGCGCCAGAGCGCATCTTCTGGATCCTGCCGTAGGACAGTCTGTTCTGTGCACCAATGGGGGCGTCGGCAGCGGTGTTATCCGAGGCGGCCGGGCCGCCGGGCTGGGACTTTCCGGCATTGGATGCCTCGTACTTGCGAGCGAGGGCGTTGCTGGTGCCCGCCAAGTGCCTGCACCACCGGCGCTGCGCGTAGTCCTCGCAGCTGCATTTGAGGCCGCGGCCACCTGCTGTGGAGAACGGTGAGATCACGCGTCTGCCGTCGAGGTCTTCCCACACCGCGACGGTCCCGGTCACTGTGGCGTCGGGGTAGCTTGCGCGCACCGCAGGGTTGGCGATGTGACCGGCGTCGGAGGTTCCGATGACATCCGCTGCTCGGGCGGTGACGATCTTGCCCTCTACTGGCTGGTTGTTCGCTCCGCGGATACGGACGGTGCGGCTTTCCGCCTGGAAGCCCTGCCGACGGTGCATCGGTTTCGCTGTGCCGGGTGTGGTCTTGCCTTTGGTCTGGGCCAGGAGGGTGCGGTAGGCGCTGCTGGCTGCGAGTTCGCGCGCCTTGTATTCCTCGCTGGGGCTGCCGGGTACGGGGCAGCGGTGACCTGTGTTCATCGACGCGAACTGTCCGCAAGTAGGGCATTTGCGTTGAACCAGCGACTCGGCGTAATCGTCTTGGTTCTCGAATCCGTAGTTGTCGAGTTGCGGGCCGCGGATCATGCCGAGGTCGTTGATGGCCTTGCCGAACGACTCGTCACTGTCGAGCATGGCCTGCACGTTCTCCGGGGAGACGCGCCGCATGAACGGCCGGGCCTGTTTGGTTTGACCGTCCTTGGTGGTGTAGTCGTGCGGGCGCACCACAAGGAGCCCGTTCTCGGGGTTGTAGTGCACTTCCTTGATCCAGGAGGTGGTGCCCCCGCGGGCTTCGAGTTCCTTGTTGAGTCGTTTTTCCTGGCGGCTGATTTGACGTTGTGCATCGCGCAGCTCGTCGTCGTCCATCTCAGGGTTCCCGGCGAGCAGGCCGTCGATTCGCTTCTCTTGTACCGCACGGAAGGCTGAGACATCCGCGTACTGGCCGGGAAAGTGCGTGTCCATCGATGCTTGCAGTTCCTCATCGGGACGGCCCAACATCTTGCGGATCTGGCTGGCCTTGGCGGTGCGAGCGAGAATGTCGGACTGTTGCTGCAGCGACTGCTTCTTTTTGAGGATGTCGCCGTTGGGGCATCCGCCACCGTGATGCCCGAACTGGCCGCACTTTTCGCAGCGGATCTGCGCGGCTTCAGATTTGGGATCTATGAAGGTTCGGAGCTTGTGTTCCGTTCGGATTGCAGGTCGGGTTTCCAGGGTGTGGACAGCCTGCAGGCGGCGTTGTTCCATGATGCGCATCGAGTCGCGAGCACGACCGGAGATGCCGAGGTCGGACTGATCTCGGGCGGTGATGCCGGCGCCGGCCATGCTGTTGCGGTAGTCGTCGGTGAGGCTGATGTTGGAGAAGTCACCCTTGCGGTTCATCAGCTGATTCCATTCGCGGCGTGCATCATCCATGCTGATGCCGCGGTGCCGGGCGTTCATTTCCAGGAAGTTGTTCTTCGCTGGTCCGATCCGTTCGAGGATCGATCCCATCCGCATGATCGAGGCGAGTTCGGCTGGACTGTTCATCTGTTCGGGTCGCAGAGGGCGCCCGTGCTCGTCCTTGCCGCTCTTGAGGCGTTCGAGTTCCTGATCGATACGGGTGATGAATCCGGGCTGACCGCCTCGTCCAGGAGAGACGCGGTATTTGGCTTCATCGGAAAACGCCGTGGAGTCGGCGACGTTCTGTCTCACGGACTCCCAGACTTTGATCTGGGTATTGCGCCACTGCTCGGGGTCTTCGGTGAACTGTCGGTTCATGTCCTCGAGCTGGTGCTTGAACTCGTGCTGCGACGATTGCACCTCAGCGTCGTGGAACGCGTCGCCGCCCATCTGTCGTTGCAGGGCTTTCGTGAAGCCGATGACAAACGAACGGCCTTTGTTCTCTCGGCAAACCATTGCCGCGTCCCTCCTGTGAGGTGTGGGATGTTGATCTCCGATAGGGGCATCATGCCCGGATTCGTGTTGCTGCGCCAGTACCCTGTCCGGCTATATCTGCAGGCCAGAGGCTCCAAGTGATGGTGTCACTGAGACGCTAGGACATCTGTGCAGTATTGCTATTGCAGCGGTTCTGGCCACTACCGGCCCCACAGAACTACTGGTCCGAGTGCGCTGCGGATCCTTTCGCGGCACGCACTTCCGCCGCAGCCTCCATGAGGATTGTCTCTGCGTCTCGGAAGAAGTCGTCGGGCTGCTCGGTCGGCGTCACCGTCAGCCGGATCACGCCGGCATCTGCAAGGGATTCGATGTAATCGTCTGGCGTGTCGATCCGCAGGATCACGAGGTTGCTGCGGGTCCGCACCTCGACTTCCTCATCGTTCTCGTCAAGGCGGATCAACGCAGATTCGGGGAACGGGATCGGTTCCCACGGCGAGTAATCTCCCGTGTTGACGACCAATTGCGTGTCGGCCGTCCACACTCCGCGTTCGACCGTGGTCTGCGTGAGGGTGCCATCCACGCCGTCGACAAGCACAGGCACCTCTTCGATCACTCCTGCCGGTGAAAGACCGTTCTCGTCTGCTGCAGAGGTGAGTAGTTGCTGCTGCTCATCGGAAAGAACCTGCCAGCTGCCGTCGACACGGGCCTTGTCGTTTATCTGAGCCTGCAGCCGAATACGCACCGAGTCCGCATGCTGGCGGCGAATCAGCGCCATCTCGTACTGCGCTTGGGCGAGCTCCTCGTTGTAGGCCATGTGAGCCGCGAACGCTTCGAGGTCCTCGGCGGTCGCGGGAGGATCGAACTCGTCAGCGGTGTGGTCGTCGACGACGGATAGCACGTCATCGAAGTGGGTAACGTCGGATTCTTCCGGCGCCGGCGCCGGGTTCGCATCCAGGCTGTCGACACGGGCAACCAGTTCCGCGTACCGGTCGCCGAGCATCATCGCCAGTACGTCCTCGACTCGGTCGGCGTAGACACGGACATTGTCGTAGGCGACGTCATACAGGAACGGTCGCAGTTGGCCGACCATAGGCACCAACCGTCCGTGCGCCTCACCGACTGCATGGACGTCGCCGTCCCCGAGAACCAGTGGGCCGCACGGCACATTCGGGTCGGCGGCAGCCACGGCCTCTCGTGTCACCGCCTGGATGCGGGTATTCGACATGACACACACCTTCCTGCCGACAGGGTCGGCCTACGTGGTTGCGAATACCGTAGAAGTCGTGGTTCGGGTCATCGGCCGCCGTGATTATCGGTTTCAGGTGTGGGCAAGTTCCTCGACGACCGTTCGAGATACCACGTCGATGAACGATTCTGGGGTCACCGATGTCAGAACAATCGCGCGGTCAGGGACAACGTCAGCTGCCACCCTCGCTGAGGTCAGCACCCACAGGACCACCACTCCTGCATCGCGGAGGCGGCCCACTGTCCGGTCGATTCCTGTCGCGTCGTCGGCCGGCAGTTTGCCGTCGGTGAGCACGACGACCACTCGCGCTCCCGTCTGTGTGAGGATCCGACTGTCGGCGACAACGTGGTCCAGGGCGAGGTCGCAGCCGTCCGATCCCGATCCGGTGTCGACGACGCGAGGCACGTTCACCGGGGCGGTGCCAGGCCGGATGACCTCGAACGATCCCCCACCGAATCCGCGGACAGTGCAACTTCCACCGAGCTCGTTGACCGCCGCTGCGATCGACCAACCAAGTGGACCTGCATGATGTGTCCAGGGGGACATCGACAGTGAAGCGTCGAAAATCAACGCGAAGGTCAGCCGAACTCGCGCGCGGGGCATCATCACTCTCGCTGTCCACGGCTTGGCGGTAGGTGCCAGACCAAGGTGCATTTGCGCGCTCAGTCGCACGAGCTCTCGGGTGTTCAGACGGCCGGCGGGATACGGGACCGGGGTGCTCTGGATGCCTGGAGAGCGATAACTCGCTTCGGTGAGTCGCGCCGCGAACTGGTCTCGTGCAGCACGCTCGCTCTCGGTGGGAAGGCTGTAGCGCAGCATCCGGTGGTGGGGTAGCCCCACACCGCCATATCCGGATGATGCATCGGGCCTGTCGGATGGGGACATCGCGCTGCTTTCGGTGTCCTCATCGAAGCGTGCGGCTGCGTCCCGGCACACGACGGCAGCCTGAGCGATAACCCGCCCTATCGGTTCGATGATGTCCTTCGCAATGCTGTGGGTGAGCTGGGCATCGGGAATGTCCCCACAGACCAGTTCTACTGCCGCATCGAAGTCACGGCCCAGATGTCTCCACGCGGTCGAATCCGTGAGATCCAGCTGTCGCGCATGCCTCCACAAGCTCACACAACGCGACACAGCTTCGTGACTGCTCTGCGAGGTCAGCCACGTGCGAGCACCTCTGACGACGTTCACCGGCAGGATCAGGAAATCAGCCCGCGGCAAAATCTCGGACAGCAGCAACCGTGCCAGCTGCCGCTGCGACATTGCCGGGGAAAGTGGGGCCGATACCGCAAGGGCGGACTGCAACAACATCCGTTCGGAACGATGTGCGCTGGCGAAGTTCGCTTCACACACCAGCTGAGCCAAAGTCCGCGCCGCACCCCATTCTGCAATGGGAGGGGTGTCGGCCTTACGCCACCATCCGTCGACCCCGAGCATCGTCAAGGCAGATACGACCAGCCCGGACGCTTCCGGGAAAGCCATCCGCCCCACCATGGAGTCCATGCGGGTATCAGGGGTGATGAGCTCCCCGAGACGAGCCACGTCAACGAGCAAACGATCAGGACGAGACGCGCAAAGCACGGGTTCGTCGAGCAACGCGAACCCATCCACACCAAACAGGTGAACCTCGACGTTCGTGTGCACCAACTCCACACCCGCAGCCTGGATGGAACGGGCCGTCGAGGCCCAGGATGCCGGAACTGCACTCAATATGGCTCTTCGCGGTTAGCAGTGGCATTGATGCCGGCTGGGTGTGCTCCGCCGGGAGCGGCGGGTGCACGCCCACCGTACCCGGCGGCGTTGATTGTCGGGATTGCGGAATCCGAACGCGATCCGGCCGACGTGTTTGACGATCCGGTTGTAACCTTCGCTGCGTGCGTTGGTCAGGCCGGTCTCGATCGCCCGGATGATGGGGTCCTGCCAGGTTTCCACGGTGCGCGCGAGCGCGGTGACCTCCGGGATCGGGCAGGCGGCACAGAACTTGTAGAACCGATACAACGCGGCCCGGGTCTCGTACCGCAGCCCACCACGGGCGGTGCAGGCCAGCAGATCGCGCAGGAGCTCCTTCGCGATCCAGGCGGCGGCGATCTCCTCGCTGGGGTCGGCGGTCAGCAGCTTGGTGAACAGTTCGGTGCGCTGCTCGATGGTGAGGGTCTCGGCGCCGCGCAGCAACCGACGACGGTTGATCCACTCGACATCGCTCTTGCGGCCGCGCCGACCCCGCTGTGTCTGGGTGACCCGCCGGCGCACCGCATCGACGATCTCGTTGGCCTTCTTGACCAGGTGAAACCGGTCGACGACCAGCTCGGCATGCGGCAATGCCTCCCGTACCGCCTTGGCGTACACGCCGGACAGGTCGATGGTGACGTGGGTGATCTGCGCCTTCCATGCCTCGTCCCTGGCATCGAGCCAGTCGATCACCGCCGTCGAGGTGCGGCCGTTGACCTGGGCGAGCAGGCCCTGGTGGCCAGCGATGTCGACGAGGCCGGTGTCCCAGCGG
>NZ_JBKFBA010000084.1:6916-8473 GCF_053345925.1 Rhodococcus sp. C26F | reverse complement strand
CAAGCACCGGCGTTCCGCCCAGGACACCCATCGCGAAGGCGATGTTGCCGCCCACTCCGCCGCGCCGGACGACGAGGTCGTCGACGAGGAAGCTCAGGGAGATGTGCGCGAGCTGGTCGGCGAGCAGCTGCTCGGCGAACCGGCCGGGGAAGCGCATGAGGTGGTCGGTGGCGATGGAGCCGGTCACGGCGATGGTCACGTGGCTGAGCCTTTCCGCGGATGTCGATGGTGTGGCTGCTCACACGGAGAGCCGTAGCGGTCCCACGGTACTACCGCGGAAACGACGGAACCCCGGNGCGCCGGGGTTCCGAAGTGCGTCCTCAGCTCAGTTGAACGAGTCGCCGCAGGCGCACGACCCCGTGGCATTCGGGTTGTCGATGGTGAAGCCCTGCTTCTCGATGGTGTCGACGAAGTCGATCGACGCACCCTCGACGTACGGCGCGCTCATCCGGTCGACGGCGAGCGTCACACCGGCGAATTCCTTCGTGAGGTCTCCGTCCAGCGTGCGGTCGTCGAAGAACAGCTGGTACCGCAGACCGGCACAGCCTCCGGGCTGCACGGCGATACGCAGTGCGAGGTCGTCGCGGCCCTCCTGATCGAGCAGTGCCTTCGCCTTCGCAGCGGCGGCCTCGGTCAGGATGACGCCGTGAGTATCGGTCTCTTGCTGCACAGTCATGGGCGCTCCCTGTCGTTCGTGTCGAAACCCGATGGTTCAACGGTACCGCGCCGGAATCTATTCCTCGTGGACGAGTTGCGCCGAGCGTGGTATGGCGTGCGGAATTTCCCGCTTCTCTCCACTATCCCATAGCCTGGTGGTGTGAAGTTGCTACGCCGCGGTGGTTCCGACGACTCCGCCGATCACCAGGTTCCTGCGACCGAGGACTCCCCGGCCGCGACTCCCGACGATTCCGCGTCCGCGAAGGCGACGACCGGTAAGGGTCGTCCGACGCCCAAACGGCGCGACGCCGAGAACCGTCGCCGCGGTCCCGTCGCCCCCGCTCCCCTGACTGCGAAGGAAGCCCGCGAGCGCCGTAAGGCCGCGCGCAAGTCGCAGAGCAAGGAGGAGCGCAAGGCGGCCGCCGCGCAGCGTCGCGCCGACGCGTCCGAGCGCCGCAACCGGATGCTCGCGGGCGAGGAGAAGTACCTGCTCCCTCGCGACCGCGGCCCGGTCCGCGCCTACGTGCGCGACATCGTCGACAGCCGGCGCAATCTCGTCGGCCTGTTCATGCCGCTCGCGCTCGTGCTCATCATGTCGATGTTCCTCGGTCCGGTGGTGCAGCAGTACGTCACGCTTGCGATGTTCGTGATGATGTTCCTGATGATCATCGAGGGCATCTACCTCGGGCGCATGGTCAACAAGAAGGTGCGCGAGCGCTTCCCCGATTCGACGGACGGCGGCTTCGGGCTCGGCTGGTACGCCTTCGTGCGCGCCTCCCAGATCAAGAAGCTGCGTGCGCCGCTCCCCCGGGTCGGCCCGGGCGACGCCGTCTGACCTTCCGGCGACCCTCAGTTGTGAGGCGCCCCGCACACCACCGGCGGTAGCTGCCGGATCTCGGC
>NZ_JBKFBA010000084.1:0-6888 GCF_053345925.1 Rhodococcus sp. C26F | reverse complement strand
GTGGAGCCGCCAGGGTGCGCGCCGGACCCAGGCCGGCGCGGTAGCGGTCCGCCGGCGGAGCACCTCGAGACCGATGACCAGGGTGGACAGGACCAGGACGGTGACTGTGAGTTCGATCATGTCTCGATCCTCCGACCGAACCCGATCGCCGAAAAGTGGCAGTGATGACGCATAACGTCGAATTTCTGCCAGACCGGGCGGTTGATAGCGTTCTCGCGTGAAGATCCGTCCGAGAGGTGACCTGTGACCAGCGGTTCCGATTCCCCCGCCGACGTCGAGTTCCCGCGCGTCGACCTACCCGATCTCGAAGTACGCGTCGCCGCCGAGGAACGCCAGCGGGATCTGACGAAACCCGCCGGCTCACTCGGACGGCTCGAGGAACTCGGGTGCTGGGTCGCCGCCTGCCAGGGCGAGGTCCCGCCCCATCCCTTCCGCCGACCGCGGGTCGTGGTCTTCGCAGGTGACCACGGCGTCGCACGCAACGGGGTCTCGGCCTATCCGCCGGAGGTCACCGCGCAGATGGTGGCGAACCTGTCCGCGGGTGGCGCCGCCGTGAACGTGCTCGCCGCCGCCGCGGGCGCAGGAGTGCGGGTCGTCGACATGGCAGTCGAGAGCGACACCTCCCCCGAGGTGTCCGAGTTCAAGATCCGTCGCTCGAGCGGCAGCATCGACCGCGAGGACGCGCTTACGCACGACGAGACGGTCCGCGCGATCGAGGCCGGCCGTGCGCTCGCCGACCGCGAGGTCGACGAAGGCGCCGATCTGCTCGTCGCGGGCGATATGGGGATCGGGAACACCACTCCTGCAACCGTTCTCATCGCCATCCTCACCTCCACCGAACCTGTGGCCGCGGTCGGCCGCGGCACCGGCGTCGACGACGCGGGGTGGATGCGCAAGGTCACCGCGATCCGCGACGCCATGTGGCGGGCGCGGCCCCACGTACGCAATCCCGTCGCCCTGCTGCGCACCGCCGGTGGCGCGGACTTCGCCGCGATGGCGGGATTCCTCGCGCAGGCCGCGGTCCGCCGGACGCCGGTGATCCTCGACGGGGTCGTCGTCACCGCCGCCGCGATGGTCGCCGAGGAACTCGCACCCGGCGCGGCACGCTGGTGGGTGTCCGGTCACCGGTCGGCCGAACCCGCCCACACCATCGCGCTGCGTCATCTCCGGCTCGAACCGATCGTCGACCTCGGTATGCGCCTCGGCGAGGGATCGGGAGCCGTGACGGCGCTGCCGGTGCTGCAGGGTGCGGTCGCGATCCTCGCGCAGATGGCCACCTTCTCCGAAGCGGGTGTGAGCACCCGCGACGAGAGCGCCCCGGCGACCGCCGACTGATGATCCGCGCCTGGCTCGGCGGGGTCGCGCTGGCCCTGTCGTGGTTGACGGTCCTGCCCGCGCGAGGCCCGTCGGAGATCGACCGGACGGTCGCCGGACGTGCGATCTCCGCGGCGCCGATCGCCGGTGCCGTACTCGCCGCCGCGGCCACGGCCGTCTGCCTGATCGGTTCCGCCGTCGGGACGCCACCACTGGTGACGGGCCTGGTGTGTGTCGGGGTGCTGGCGGTCGGCACCCGCGGAATGCACGTCGACGGCCTGAGCGACACCGCCGATGGTCTCGGCTGCTACGGTCCGCCCGAACGGGCGCGCGAGGTGATGCACAGCGGCGGCGCGGGTCCCTTCGGTGTGGCGGCGCTCGTCGTCGTCCTCGGTCTGCAGGCCGCCTCGTTCGGCGCGCTCGCCGACACCGACGCGTGGTGGGCGGTGGGGTTCGCGGTCTTCTCGGGACGTGTGGCCGTGGTAGTCGCGTGCCGGCGCGGTGTCCCGGCAGCGCACGGCAGCGGCTTCGGCTCGCTCGTGGCGGGGACGCAGGGTGTCGTGCCGATCACGGTGTGGACGGTGGCCGCGGTGGCACTGTCGCTCGTGTGCCTGCCCGGTCCGCTCTGGGCGGGACCGCTCGTCGTCACGGTGGTGCTGGTCGCCTCGGTGCTTTTCGCCCGTCACTGCGTCGCGCGCTTCGGCGGCATGAACGGCGACGTGCTCGGCGCGGTCACCGAGGGCACGGTCTCTGCCGTCGCGGTGGCTGCGGCGGCCTTGCTCTAGATCGCACTGCGTCCGGAAACGACGAAGGGTGCTGCCGGAAATCCGGCAGCACCCTTCGCGTTCGTGGCTACGTCACTTGCGCAGCGTCGTCATCCATCCATGGGTGTCGGCGAAAGTACCGCGCTGGATGCCGGTCAGGGTGTCGCGCAGGGCCATCGTGATGGGGCCGGGCTCGCCGTCGGCGATGGTGAACTCGCCGTCCTTGTCCTTGACGCTGCCGACCGGCGTGATGACCGCGGCGGTACCGCACGCGAACACCTCGGTGATCTCACCGCTGCCGGCCTTCTCACGCCACTCGTCGGTGCTGATGCGTCGCTCCTCGACCGAGAGACCGGAGTCCTTGGCGAGGGTGAGCAGCGAGTCGCGGGTGATGCCGGGGAGCAGCGAGCCGGACAGCTCCGGGGTGACCAGACGCGCGTCGGCACCGGACCCGTACACGAAGTACAGGTTCATGCCGCCCATCTCCTCGACGTACTTGCGCTCGATCGCGTCGAGCCAGACCACCTGATCGCAGCCCTGCTCGGCAGCGTGCGCCTGCGCGACGAGCGAAGCCGCGTAGTTGCCGGCGAACTTCGCGGCGCCCGTGCCACCCGGGGAGGCGCGCACGTACTCGCGGGAGAGCCACACGTTGACGGGCTTCACGCCGCGCGGGAAGTAGGCACCCGCCGGGGACGCGATGACGAGGAACTTGTACTCCTTCGCGGGCCGCACGCCGAGAGCCGGCTCGGTCGCGAAGGCGAAGGGACGCAGGTAGAGCGAATCCTCGCCGCCGGCGGCGGGAACCCACTCGTTGTCGACCTCGACCAGCTCGGTGATCGCCTTCACGAACAGCTCCGGCGGCAGGTACGGCATCGCGAGCCGCTCCGCGGACCGGTTCATGCGCGCGGCATTGGCGGTCACGCGGAACGACGCGATGCTGCCGTCGGCCTGGCGATAGGCCTTGAGGCCCTCGAAGATCGCTTGCCCGTAGTGCAGGACCATCGCGGCCGGGTCGAGCGGGATCGGCGCGTACGGCTCGACTTTCGCGTCGTGCCAGCCGATTCCGTCGGTGTAGGTGATCGACACCATGTGATCGGTGAAGTGCTGCCCGAATCCGGGATTCGACAGAATCTCCTGTCGCCGCTCCGCAGAGCTCGGTGAAGGATGCTGGACGCGGGCGAATTCGAGGACACCTGTCATGGACGACAATGGTACAACCGCCCGCAAAACCGTTATCTGGTGTGGTCCTCGACGAACGGCGGAGCCACCACTTCGGCACGCAGCGATCGTCCGCGCACGTCCACGGTCACTTCGTCGCCCGGCTCGAGTCCGGCGGAGGTGTCGAGGAGCGCGAGGGCGATGCCGATTTTGAGGGTCGGAGAGAAGGTGCCCGAGGTGGTCCGCCCGACCTCGTCGCCGTCGCGTCGCACGGTCAGATCCTGACGCAGGACGCCGCGGTCGAGTGCCCGCAGACCCCACAGTTTCCGCGCCGGGCCCGCCTCCTTCTCGCGGACCAGCGCCTCGCGACCCCAGAACTGCGGCTTCTTCCAGCCCACGGCCCAGCCGACCCGCGCCTCGAGCGGGGAGATGTCGACCGAGAGCTCGTGCCCGTGCAGCGCGTAGCCCATCTCGGTGCGCAGGGTGTCGCGGGCGCCGAGACCGGCGGCCTGACCACCCTGGGCGCGGACGGCATCGAGCAGGGCACGGAAGACGCGTTCGGCGTCGTCCCAGCGCGGCAGCACCTCGTAGCCGCGTTCACCGGTGTACCCGCTGCGGCACACGCGCACCGGAGCACCCTCGTACTCGGCGTCGGCGAAGCTCATGTAGGCGATGTCGGTGGGCAGGCCGAGCGCCTCGAGGACCTCGACGGACTTCGGCCCCTGGACGGCGAACACCGCGTGGTCGCGATGCTGGTTCGTCACTGTGACGCCGGCCGGTGCCGCGGCGGCCAGCGCCTCGACGACCGCTGCGGTGTTGGCCGCGTTCGGAACGAGGAAGAGCTCGTCGTCGGAGACGTGGTAGACGATCAGGTCGTCGACGACACCGCCGTTCTCGGTGCAGCACAGCGTGTACTGCGCCTTGCCGGGACCGATCCGGGTGAGGTCGTTGCTGAGCGTGGTGTCGAGGAACTGGGCGGCACCCGGTCCGGCGACGAGCGCCTTGCCCAGGTGGCTGACGTCGAACAGTCCCACGTTCTCGCGCACGGCCGTGTGCTCGGCGACCGTCCCGGCGTAGGAGACCGGCATCTCCCAGCCGCCGAATGAAGCGAAGGTCGCACCGAGTTCGACGTGCACGGTGTGGATGGGGCCCTGCTTCAGTTCCTCGTCGCTCATGGCGTACGACGCTATCCCACCGCCATCGTGTCCGACAGCGACGCCGGGCGTCGTTGTCATTAGGGTCGATGGCATCGAGGCGATTCCCCTCGCACCGAACGACGCCGCAAGAGAACGACACGCTCGTTCCCGACCCAGCTCCAAGGAGATGCCCTGTGAGTGCACCCACGCCCGATCTTCCCGAACTCGTTCTCGCCGGTTCGGTTTCCAAACGAGCCGATGTCCTGGTGATCGGCGTGACCTCTTCCGACGGCACCCCCGAGATCCTCGCGGGCGACGCACCGATCGACGAAGCGGTTCTCGGTGAACTGCTCGACGCCCTGGTCGCCGTGGGCACGAAGGGCCGCGGCGAGGAGCTCACCCGCGTACCGGCCCCTGCCTCCCTGCCCGTGGCGAGCGTGCTCGCAGTCGGACTCGGCGACGCCGACAAGATCGACGCCGAGCAGGTCCGTCGCTCCGCCGGTACCGCGGCACGCGCACTGACGGGTGTGGAGACGGTCGCGACCACGCTGTCCGCCGTCGACCTCGGTGCCGCGGCGGAAGGCTTCGCGCTCGGCGCCTACACCTACACCGAGTTCCGGTCGGAGAAGTCCGCACCCAAGGAGGACGCGCAGCCGGTCGCGCGGGTGGAACTGCTCGTGCCCTCGACCCGCGACCGCGCGGCGAAGGCGGCGCTCTCCCGCTCCGTCGCGATCGCCGAGGCCGTCGCGACGGCCCGGAACTTCGTGAACACCCCGCCGAGCCACCTGTTCCCGGCCGAGTTCGCCGAGCGTGCGAAGGCACTCGGCGAGGCCGCCGGTCTGAAGGTCGAGATCCTCGACGAGAAGGCGCTCGAGAAGAAGGGCTTCGGCGGCATCGTCGGCGTCGGCAAGGGCTCGTCGCGTCCCCCGCGTCTCGTGCGCCTGTCCTACTCGTCGAAGAAGCGCAAGGCCCCGAAGGTCGCGCTCGTGGGCAAGGGCATCACCTTCGACACCGGCGGCATCTCCATCAAGCCCGCCGCGGGTATGGAGGCGATGACCTCCGACATGGCCGGCGCCGCCGCGGTCGTCGCGACCGTCGTGCTCGCCGCGAAGCTCGGTGTCGCCGCCGACGTCACCGCGACCGTGCCGATGGCCGAGAACATGCCGTCGTCGACCGCGCAGCGTCCGGGCGACGTGCTGACCCAGTACGGCGGAACCACCGTCGAGGTCATCAACACCGACGCCGAGGGTCGCCTGATCCTCGCCGACGCCATCGTGCGCGCATGCGAGGACGATCCCGACTACCTCATCGACACCGCGACCCTCACCGGCGCACAGATGGTCGCCCTCGGCACCCGGACGCCGGGCGTCATGGGTCACGACGAGTTCCGCGACCGCGTGGCCGCGCTGTCCCAGGAGGTCGGCGAGAACGGCTGGGCGATGCCCTTCCCGAAGGAACTGCGCGGTGATCTCGAGTCCCGCGTGGCCGACCTCGCGAACGTCTCCCCCCACCGGTGGGGCGGCATGCTCACGGCCGGCATCTTCCTGAAGGAGTTCGTCGCAGAGGGCGTGCAGTGGGCGCACATCGACGTCGCCGGCCCGGCCTTCAACACCGGCGGACCGTTCGGTTACGTCGGCAAGGGCGGCACCGGCGTGCCCGTGCGCACGATGCTCGCCGTGATCGAGGACGTCGCCGCCAACGGATGATCTCCCGCACCGGTCCTCTCCCGACGGGCCCCGCCCGGGGCGAGGGAGAGGACCGGTGTGATCGGCAACAGCGGAACCCCCGGTGTGAGGTGATCCGCCCCTCCCCGAACATCACCGAAAGATAGGTGCAAGGATGGGAGGGGCCATGCCCCGCCGGTATCGGCCCGACCGAACACGTGAACCAGCAGGCACGGGGTTCCTGCCCCGCGCACAATGGTCAACGACCACACAATGGTCGGCGACCACGAGTCGGTACAACTCAACACACACGAACACAACCGTCGAGGAGTCAACAGACATGGCCTTCTCCGTCCAGATGCCAGCGCTTGGTGAGAGCGTCACCGAGGGAACTGTCACGCGATGGCTCAAGCAGGAAGGAGACACGGTCGAAGTCGACGAGCCCCTGCTCGAAGTCTCCACGGACAAGGTCGACACCGAGATCCCGTCGCCTGCAGCCGGCGTGCTGGTCAAGATCGTCGCCCAAGAGGACGACACGGTCGAGATCGGTGGCGAACTGGCCGTGATCGGTGACGCCGGTGAGGAAGCCGGCGGAGATTCCGCACCCGCTGCCGAAGAGGCACCGGCCGAAGAGGCTCCCGCGGAGGAGCCCGCCGCGGAGTCCGCCCCCGCGCAGCCCGCATCCTCGGGTGGCAGCGGCGAGGGCACCCCGGTCACCATGCCGGCACTGGGCGAGTCGGTCACCGAAGGCACCGTCACCCGCTGGCTCAAGGCCGTCGGCGACGAGGTCGCCGTGGACGAACCGCTCCTCGAGGTCTCCACCGACAAGGTCGACACCGAGATCCCCTCCCC
>NZ_JBKFBA010000083.1:0-8694 GCF_053345925.1 Rhodococcus sp. C26F | reverse complement strand
GTCGCTACATCATCTGGCGCAACAAGCACGCCGAGGATCAACAGCTACGGGAGATCGTCGACAGGGCAAACGTTGCGTGATGCGGCACTAGTCACCAGCAGAGACGTCGTCGAGGACCTCGTGTGCCTGCCACACCAGCTCCCGGTCCTCGTCGTGCGGGGTCATCGCGGGTCACTCAGGCGGCGTGTGGATGCGGGTGGCCCGGAACGAGAATCCATCCTGCTGTGCGTGTTCCCAGTCGAGCTGGACAGTTGCGCCTACCGTGAGTGCGCGGAATCCGGTTCCGTCGATGTTGCTCCAGTGTGCCCAGCATCCGCCGGAAGTCTCGGGTGAGTCGAGTACTCCCCATCCCAGCTTGCCGTGCCATTCCCGCACCGTTCCGATTGTCCGACTCATGTCGATCACGATGCCACGATGATCCGTCGTTCACGTGCTGGGTGAACCGTCCGGTGAGGTCACTGGCAGGCATGGGGCATGAGGATGATCCGAGTTGCGTGGTCGTTGCTGGCGCTCGCGGTGGGCGGGTTCGCGATGACCGCCACGTACTTGGCGTCCTGGCCCCAATCTCAGTTCACCAGTTGCGAGATCGACCCCGCCTACGATCCCGTTGCGTGCAGTGAATCGTTGATCGATCGGGGCGGTGCCGGGTACGTCGAGGCACTGCTGGTGCCGGCTGTGCTGTGTGCCGTTCCGGTGGTTGTCCCACGGCGAAGCGTGGCGTGGGCGACGGTGGGGACGCTGGTTGTTGCCGCAGTCGTGGCTTTCGTGAGGGTGGGCGGTGTCGCGATGATGCTGGTCCCCACTGCGGTGCCTGCAACTGTGCTCGCCGGGTTCCATCGCCGCTTGGCGGAGAGGGACGCTGCAACCTCGGTCAGCGCGCAGTCGTTTCTCGAGCGGGTGCACCAGCAGCAGCGAGGCGAGTAAGGACAAGAAAGATCTTCGCGTTCTTCGGACCGTGCTGTCGACGATCGTTCAACAGCACACTCGCGGCCGTGCCCAGCGGCCCAGGCAGATGCCCGTCCCGCCGCCTCACGGTTCGAGCACCGACCTCCGTGCGTTGTTCCGCTTGCTGCACACATTTCAGTTATAAGAGGTGTGCATATCCGCGGTCGAACCTCCCAGTGCCGTGGAGCAAGAACAGGCACCACAGGCGTTCAATACCCTCCGGGACGTCAAACCCGGTCCCGACCGCACGAAAATTCCGCCTCCGGCGTCGACCCTGATGCCGTCTCCTGGAACTGGTCGTCCTGCCGTTTCGACAGCGGCAACGAACTTCTCATCCATGTGATGAAGGCCCGCCCCCAATACTCTGCTCTTCTGCCCGGATCGCGATCCCTAGGACGTGTACCGGTCAGTCCGCAGAGTGAACTGTAGTCCCGTCCAGCGGGTGAGGGGGACTGCTACCTCTCGATCCTCGGGTGGGAAGTCGATGGGGTTCTCGGCCTGGATTCGACCGGCTGGTCATCGGGTTCGAGGAGTCTCGGCCTGAGCGCGCCGACGCAAGAAGGCAGGCCGATGCTTCCCGAAGTCCGCTCTGCGCGTCCCTCCATCGACCTGCCAACTCTCACTCTAACGCGCAGTATCGAACATATGTGCGAAAATCGTAGGCATGGCGTCCTACGAGCGCGCTCCGAAGTTCTGCCCGAACGGGCATCGACTGGGACCGAAGCGCGTGATAGTGGGATGGACGGCCTGCTGGTGCGAGTCGTCTCTGCGGCCATCAGGTGCGAGAGGTCATCGAACCTACAGATGTATCGAGTGCGCGGCCGAGATCCTCATTCCTCCCCATACCGGACCGCGGCTGTTCGGGGTGCAGTGGCTCTCGCGGGAGCCGAAAAAATCGTGAACTCCTTTGTAGGGGAATCACTCCCGGGCGAAGCGGAACTTTTCGGCTGCACGTAAACGCGATGCCGACGCCCGTTGCGCAGATCGCGGACGTGGCCGACGGGTGAAGCCGTCAGCTATCGGGCCCGACCACGCACAAGGGCGGGGAGCTCGCCGGTCCAGGACGGACTGTGTGCATCAGCGCCCGGCTGCTCTACATGCTCGTGTTCGTCTACAACCGGCTCGGCGTCGGTGTCCTCGTCCGGACCGTCTGACGTCCGGAGCCGGAACGGCCGGCGTCGTATAGCGGAAGATTTGCTGTAGTGCCAGGCAGGCCCACACCTCCGGTCGTAGAGTCGGGCGCATGAAAGCCCTCCAGTACACCGAGATCGGCTCCGAGCCGGTCGTCGTCGACCTCCCTACTCCGGCGCCCGGGCCGGGTGAGATCCTGTTGAAGGTCACCGCGGCCGGGTTGTGCCACTCGGACATCTTCGTGATGGACATGCCGGCGGAGCAGTACGCCTACGGTCTTCCCCTCACCCTCGGTCACGAGGGTGTCGGCACCATCGCCGAACTCGGTGACGGCGTCACCGGATTCGAGACGGGGGACGCGGTCGCCGTGTACGGGCCGTGGGGGTGCGGTGCGTGCCACGCGTGCGCGCGTGGCCGCGAGAACTACTGCACCCGCGCCGCCGATCTGGGTATCACCCCGCCCGGTCTCGGCTCGCCCGGGTCGATGGCCGAATACATGATCGTCGACTCGGCGCGCCACCTCGTCCCGATCGGGGACCTCGACCCCGTCGCCGCGGCTCCGCTCACCGACGCCGGCCTGACGCCGTACCACGCGATCTCACGGGTCCTGCCGCTGCTGGGACCCGGCTCGACGGCGGTCGTCATCGGGGTCGGGGGACTCGGTCACGTCGGCATCCAGATTCTGCGCGCGGTCAGCGCCGCGCGCGTGATCGCCGTCGATCTCGACGACGATCGCCTCGCGCTCGCCCGCGAGGTCGGCGCCGACGCGGCGGTGAAGTCGGGCGCCGGTGCGGCGGACGCGATCCGGGAGCTGACCGGCGGTGAGGGCGCGACGGTGGTGTTTGATTTTGTCGGCGCTCAGTCGACGATCGACATGGCGCAGCAGGTGGTTGCGATCGACGGGCACATTTCGATTGTGGGCATCCACGCCGGCGCACACGCCAAGGTCGGTTTTTTCATGATCCCGTTCGGGGCCTCCGTCGTGACCCCGTACTGGGGCACCCGGTCCGAGCTGATGGAGGTCGTGGACCTGGCCCGCGCGGGCCGCCTGGACATCCACACCGAGACGTTCACCTTCGACGAGGGCCCCACGGCCTACCGGCGGCTGCGCGAGGGCAGCATCCGCGGTCGCGGCGTGGTCGTCCCGGGCTGATCCCCAGAAATGCCCTTGGCCTCCTGGATCGCCTTCGTCACCTGGATGCCGCGGGGGCACGCGTCGGGACAGTTCAAGGTGGTGCGGCAGCGCCACACGTCTTCGACGTCGTTGAGGATGTCGAAGACGCTCGGCGGCGCCCTCGTCGCGGCTGTCGAAGATGAACCGGTGCGCGTTGACGATGGCGGCGGGACCGAAGTAGCTGCAAGTCGAATTCGGCCCCGACCGTGCATGTGCCGTTCGAGCATCTTGATGCGGTGGACGTGGTTTCGGCGGCGTCAGAGCTGTAAGGCAGCGTCAGTGCATGGTGGCGACGAGCCGACAAGCGACAAAAGGTTCTGCTGCAGTTAATTATTCGCAGCCGATACCGTCGTTGTCACGGTCCAGATGCGAGCCGTAGCCCGGTTCGCCGATGTACACCGGCGCGGCACCCGCGGCCCGCGCAGCGGAGCAATTCTTGTAGTACACACTCGACGGGGCCTCCACGACCGGCGGCGGGGTGTACACGGGGGGTGGGGTGTAGACCGGCTCCGGGGTGTACACCGGAGGCGGCGTATAGGTCGTCGGCGGAGGTGTGTACACCGGCGTGGGCGCCACGTAGGGAGTGGTCGTGGGGGTCACACTCTGCGTCGGCGGGGGCGCGACAGCGGGTGCAAACCGGGTCGTCGTCGTGATCGGCGCCGTCGTCGTCGCCCGCGGTGTCGTGGTTGCCCGCGTGGTGGTTGTTGCAGCTGGTGTCGTTGTCGTTGCGACGGTCGAGGTGTTCGCAATTTGCGACGGGTCCGCGTCGTCTCCGGCGGCGTTCCCCAGGACTCCGATAGCGAGTACGGCGGCTGCGCCCGCGCCGGCGATGATCGGCCACTTCTTGCGGCCGCGTGGCT
The DNA here is from genome assembly GCF_053345925.1 of Rhodococcus sp. C26F. Classification (NCBI taxonomy): domain Bacteria; kingdom Bacillati; phylum Actinomycetota; class Actinomycetes; order Mycobacteriales; family Nocardiaceae; genus Rhodococcus; species Rhodococcus sp. C26F. Next base: position 4,584 of record NZ_JBKFBA010000083.1, on the reverse strand, counting down.
TGGGTGCCCCTGCGTTCGGATCGTTCGGTCCGCCGGGGTACTGGCCTGTTGAGTTCATGCGAGTCCTGTTCTGCGTAAGTACTGATATGCAGATCGACCGCTCATGTCGATGTGTTACATAGCCCACACACAAAACACGGTGTGATAGCCGGTGTTTCACGCAGACAATCGCGAGCAGCCCTGAAGCTGATTGAGGTCAAAGCCAGCACGGACCGAGCGACCATCCGTCTCGTCCTCGGGCAAATCCTTGACTACGCCCGCTACGCCGAGCCATCGGTCAGTGCTCTTTTGGTGCCTCACAAGCCGGCTGATGACATGATCCATCTGGTGCATGCCTTCGGCATCAGCATCATCTGGTCTGGGCGGCATCGTCATGGGTTGGGGTGCTACGCATTCCGGTACCAAGATCACCGCTCTGCGGCCGGAGGACGTCACCGCACGGCGCCTCGGCCACGGAGAGGATTTGGCGGTCGACATCACCGCGCCGTACGGCTGGACAATCGGCGTCACGTCGACGGAGGACGAACGCTGCGTTTGTGAGCAGCAATTATAAGATTTCCTATACGCTTAACCATGGGATTGTGGATGGTGTCCGGCGAAGGAGGTGTGGCATGACGACGATGATGAATCCCGACGAGCAACTCATCGCGGATCTGGGCCGGGAGAAGGCTAAGGAAACGGCCGCGCATATCGCGTATCTGCGGCGACTGCGCCAGCTTCACGAGCGGGGTTTCACCCAGGTGCGTCTGGCCAAGATCGTCGGCGTGAGTCAGCCGACGATCAGCGATATGCTGCGCCGCGCCCGCATCGATGCTCCCGATCTGCGGCCCGGTACCCACGGGGGACCGCCTACGAGGTCGCTGCTCGCTACGCAGCCGGTGAGATCCCGCGCGCTGCCATGATGCGCGAGCTGACCGGATGGGAGTACGAACGCCCTGCCGAGCCCAACCCCTTCGAGTGGGCCGAGGACGGAAACCCCGTCACAGGGGGAAGTTTCACTATGCAGGTCGGACGCGCTCTGCGCGATGGGTTCCTCACCGATGAGGACTACGACGGGCTCCTTGAGGCGCTGGCAGACCGCTGACCTGTGCTGATCCCCACCGACATCGACGCTCGGCGCGCCTATCTCGCATCCCTGTCGACCGGAGATGGCCCGCTACGACCCGACGCACCTCATGCCACGGTCAACAACCGCCGCTGGTTTCGGCGGATCGACGGCGCTGCGGTGCCCACCAGTGCGCGCCGGCGACTACACGAGCAGATCCTGGGGCAGTGGCGCGCCGCGAACCCGCATGTGGTCCGTGAGCGATCTGCCATCGTGATGGCCGGACCACCGGGGACGGGTAAGTCCTCGACTCACGATCGGCTCTTTCACGGCCGCGATCGGCGTCGCTGGCGCGAACTCGATGCCGACGTGTTCAAGCGCTACCTCCTCGAAGCAGCTCTCGGCGAGGGAACCGTGGACGAGTTGCTGCCTCCGCAGCTGCGGGCAGCCTCAGAGGAGGGGCAGCGGACTCTACCGATTCGAGCTGTCCGCGCTGGTCCATCGGGAATCGACCGACTTTCTGTTCGCGGCCGCGCAGCGTGATGCTGTCGCCGACGGGGAGAACGTGATCATCGATGGCACTCTTGCGTGGAAGGCCCACGCCGAGCGGCTCCTGTGTCACTTGCCGCAGGCCGGGTACACGATCCACGTCGTCGATGTCGAAGCGCCGCAGCACGTGGCGGCCGAGCGGATCGTCACTCGCTGGCGCGACGGACTTGTGCGCGCGCTGAGCGAGCCCGCTGATCCCGTCGCACGTCTCGGCGGCCGGTGGGTGCCGGCCACCGCGGTCGACGCCCTGTTCACCGAGTTCCGCGAACCCGATGATCTGCCGCTGCGCGGCCGCTCGGTCACGCAGGTCAATGCGCTCGAGGTGAGTGAGGCGAACACCAAGGTCGGGTGCTACGACCTGTATCGCACCGACGATGTGAGCCGCGGCGCTGAGCACATCGAACGTCGTGAGCGGTCGGCCGAGGGTGGGGAACTACATCTGACATGGACGGCGGCTTCGACGCCGGTCGAATGATCAGTGTGCCGAGATTGTTAGAGCGCGTTGAAGTTTCTCTCATGCCTGTGCATGTGATGTCGAAGATGCTCCCCTGTGACAGCAGTGAAGGGGTGAGCGAGCGGGCGGTCCTGGAGGCCTACTCGTGCTGCTGCGCTCGGTGCGGATGCTGCTCACGGACGCCCAAGACCGCGTCGCCGCCGGTGTGGAGTTGCCGCGGCTGTTGTTTCGCTGATCTGCGGCGTTCGGCTTGCTGGACATGGCCTGGGAGCGTCGCAGACACTCTGGATATCACTTGTAAGTGATATCATCTGTAGGTGATTAAATAGGTAGTGGACGTCGAGCGAATCGAGGCTTGGTTAACACAACTGGACGACGATTCGTACGACCAGGTGATCGCTGCACTCGAGCTGCTTGCGGAGAACGGCCCCATGTTGGGGCGGCCCTTGGTGGACACCGTGGAAACCTCACGTCACTCGAACATGAAAGAACTACGACCGGGATCACGTGGACGATCCGAACTGCGAATTCTTTTCGCCTTCGACCCGAAGCGGTCGGCGATCATGTTGATCGCCGGGGACAAATCAGGACAGTGGAAGAAGTGGTACAAGGTGAACATTCCGATAGCCGATGACCTCTTCGACGAACATCTCGAGCAGTGGGAAGGGAAGTGATCGTGATGGCTAAGAGTCTTGACGATATGTTGGCTCAGCGACCGGCCAACCGTGAGAAGGTAGACGCTCACAAGCAGCGGATGCGCTCGCAGGTTCGCGCGTACAAACTGAAGGAACTTCGGAAAGAGCTTCTGCTCTCACAGGGCCAGGTCGCCGACCGCCTCGGTGTCGGACAGAACCGGATCTCGAACATCGAGCGCGGCGATCTCGATCGGGTGCGGCTCGACACTCTGAAGCGGTACGTCGACGCCGTGGGTGGATCGCTTCGGATCGAAGTCGAGGTGGGCGACAACCGGTACCAAATCGTCTGATCCTGCTGTTTCCCACACGTGCTCGCGGGCTTCCGGGGAGTGCGCCGCCACGTGCCGTACGCGGGCAAGAGCCATGCCGATCTCGCCTGGTCGCAGGAAGCGCACTATCAGTGCGGAGGCGCCGCTGATATGAGTTGAGTCAGTCCTTCACAAACACCTCCGGAGGTGTCAGGAAGGGAATGTCGTAGTTCCCGTTCCGAAGGAGTCGAGCGTTCGGGCGCTCCGCTCCTCGCTGACACACCCTCCGGAGGTGTTCGTCGTGCCTGTGCATGCCGCTCCAGTCACACCGTCCACGATCGTTGTTGCCGTCGACGTCGGCAAGACCACCGCATCGGTCTCGGCGACCGACACCGGCCGCCACCGCCTGTTCGGGCCGGTCGACATCGCCATGACCCGCTCCGACCTGAGGCTGCTCGTAGACCGACTCACCCAGAGTTTCCCACCGTCACCGCAGGTCAAGATCGGTATCGAAGCCGCCGGCCACTACCACCGACCGATGCTCGACTACCCTGGCTGGCCTGCGGGATGGGAGATCCTCGAACTCAATCCCGCCCGGGTCGGCGAACAACGCCGCATCCACGGCCGCCGGCGGATCAAGACCGATGCCATCGACCTCGACGCAATCACCGACCTGCTCCTGACCGGCCAAGGACAACCGGTCACCCACCCCGATCGGGTGCTCGGTGAGCTCACCGCTTGGGCGACCCACCGGATGCGGCGGGTCGCCACCCGCACCGCGACGAAGAACCAGCTCCTCGGCCAACTCGACCGGGCCTTTCCCGGCCTGACCCGGGCACTGCCGGACGTACTGGGCACCCGGATCGGCCGTCTGGTCGCGGCCGAGTTCAGCGACCCGGCCCGCCTGGCCACCCTCGGATCGAGCCGTCTGATCCGCTTCGCCGCGCATCGGGGCCTGCGGGTGCAGCGCCCGCTGGCGGAGCGTCTGATCACCGCCGCCCGCGAGGCGTTGCCCACCAGCGACGCGGTGATCGCTCGCCGGATCCTGACCGCCGATCTGGCGTTGCTGACCGATCTCGACACCCAGATCACCGCGGCCGAGGCCGAACTGGCCGCCCTGCTACCACGGACTCCATTCGCCACGTTGACCACCGCCCCCGGATGGGGTGTGGTCCGCGTCGCGAACTACGGTGCCGCACTCGGAGATCCACAGCGGTGGCCAGGACCCCGGCAGATCTACCGAGCGTCGGGATTGTCGCCGATGCAGTACGAATCTGCCGGCCATCGTCGCGACGGAGGGATCAGCCGCGAAGGCAGCGTCACGCTACGGCGGGCACTGATCGACCTCGGAGTGGGGTTGTGGCAGGCCGAACCCACCGCGAAGGCCTATGCCGCCGGCCTGAGGGCCCGGGGCAAGCACGGCGGGATCATCGCCTGCGCTCTGGCCCACCGCGCCAACCGCATCGCCTACGCAATGACCCGTGACCACAACGACTACGACACCACCTGCTGGTCCTGACCGTGAGACACCAGCCGACGTCGACCTGGAGAAAGGACCCGAGAGCGCTGCCCCTTCCCGAAGCCCGACCGGGG
>NZ_JBKFBA010000082.1:0-8837 GCF_053345925.1 Rhodococcus sp. C26F | reverse complement strand
TCGGGAGCCGCTGCGCGGCTCGGCGGGAGTCCAGTCACGTTGCCGTCGCCCGCGTCGCTGCGCTCCGCTCGAAAGCGCGATTTCATGTGTACCAATATTTTTCATCGTGCCTCACATGCCACACCGGACAGCATCGACAGACCGGGACGCGCTGCGCGCGCCACACACATCACCGCCGCGCTGCTGACTCCCCGTCCCGACATCATGCTCCCATCATGCCCCACACCCGAAAGCAGCACCAGACAAACAAAAACACTCCCACTCGCCAATCGCGTTATGCACAAAGCACATAACCCGATATCACCGGATCGTCATGCGCATTACAACATTAAACACTTGCACAACAATAGGATTAGCAACAACCATTGCGCCACAACACATTTCAAAAACACACCGAAAACAGCACCCCACCGCGCCCCCACCACCCCACACACCCCCGATACCGACCCCACCCGCCGGCACCACCGCCGGCCCCACACCGGGACATGCCATCACCCCAGCTCACAGCACATAACAACCCCCACACCCACCACCGGGCACACACGCCGAGGGACGCACCGAGACCACGACACCACCACCGACACGCAGAAGGCCGGACCGCCACACACGACCCGGCCCCCACCCCATCAACAACCGAACAACTCTTCAGCCGCCGGATCAGGCGCATCCCACAAACCGCACCACGATCCCCTCCCGCACCACCCCCAGGAAACCGTCACCCTTGAGCGAACCCAACGCATCACCCAACTCCACGACCTCCGGATCGAAATCCGCAGGCACATTCACCACCGCACGGTGCGACGACACGTCGGTCCACTCGATCACCACCGAACGCATCACGCCCCCACCTCCGCCCCGTCCACCGTCGCGTCGACCACGACCGCACCACCCACACGCACCGTCGTCATCAACGCCTCCACCTGGCTCTCACGCAGGCTCTGCGCCTCCCCCTCGTCGTCCACCGACGTGAACCACCGCACCCACATACCGCTGCCACACGAAGCCGTGGGCCCTCGCAATCAGGGTCGCCACACGATTGACCACCGCAGACCCGCCAGCGAGGAACGTCGGGGCTGATCCGATGAATGCGAACTGATCCTCGTGCAGCTCGATGCCGGTCAGCACCTCGATCAGAGCTGCCTCGACAGCCATGAACTCCACGGGATCAGGGACGACACGGCTCAGGTCCGCGGCCCGTCCCCCGAATTCAAACAACTTCGCACATTCGCCCGGTACAACCCATAGCGAGCATCGTTCCCATAACAACGAAGCACCACCTCATCCGATACCCCCGCCCGCCGCAACAGCACCGTCCGCAGCACCCACGACAACGAATAATCCACTGCTATCAGCAGAAGCATCAGACCGTCGGACGACGCGTCCGCCGTGTACGCCTGATGCGCGAGCTGGTTGCGCGCCGAACACACCTGGGCAGGCCAATCCGAGAAGTCGGCCACGATATCGGGGACCGCGCATTCGGCCGAGTCCTGTAGCTGCTCCAGGCGCCGGCGATACGGAAGCTCGTCGAAATGGCTCAGGGCCTCGGTCAGCGCCTTTTCCGACTCTTCGCGGTCGAACCCCTTCTGCTCCATCATCTCTGCGCCGGTTGTGCGTGCCGCGCGACGAATACGATCACGCGCATTGCCGGTGAGTCCCGGAAAGCGGGAGGTAACCGGATACAGGCGCCGGTGCAGTCCCTCCGCGATGGCACACATCGTCAGTGCCTGTGCCTGGATAGCCCCACCAATCGGGTCGGCCACCGCGCTCGCCAACCCATCCAAGGACCGGCTCACATCGATCCACGTGGAGAACACCTCCAACGTCAGCTCCCGCGTGGGGATCACCGCGTCGGGATAGGAGCCGGCCGTCCCGGAGTCGATGATCCTGCCGATCACCGGCAGCCACCGCGTGTCCTCCGCATCCTGATCCTCCGCGACCCGAAATTCGAGTGCGGTGACATGCAACCGGCGCTGTGTGGCCAACTTCGCCAGCGTCAGCACCGGATCGACAACGAGACGGTCATACTCCCGGCGAGTCAGCGGACTATGTGCTCGATGTTCGAACCACACCTGCCCATCGTCATCGGCCCACACACGCAACGAGCCGACCTCGCCGCAACCCGGCCCCCGCGCAGGCTCGATCAGGTGAGTCCACCAGCGGGGATCGTCGAGACAGAACCGCACCGCCGAATAACACTGCTCCTCACCGTCCACATGAGTACCCACCACCACGACAGGGGCCCGAAACCACTGCCGCAGAAGGACATCGTGGTCAGCCTGGGCGTCCACGACCGTGACCTCGGTCCCATCGTCGAGAACACCATGCACTATCACCGGCTGAAAATCCGCAACGACATCATCCGGATCTCCGCTGGTTATCACCGCATACATCCCGTTCGATCCGCGCTGCTCGACCCGAATCGAACGGCTCGGCGAAATCGGTCGTTCGACACGTAGCTCGACCTCCGCACCGGCACGCACCCTCAGTTCCCCGCGACGGACCGGCAGGGGTCTCCCCACCCGCCAGAACCGCCCCAGCATCACCTCGCCACTTACGGACATCCGGTCCCCCCTCCTCACACACCACTCCGATACAGGTAACACGTACTTCGTTAACACGGTCGTGCCGCCAGCAACGCCGGCACCGCGCTGCGCTCGCGTACCCAGCCCGCCACCGTCGGATCGATCCAGGACAACACCTCGAGCAACTCCCCATGCAGACCGGCGACGTCCTGACCGGTGCTGGCGATCTGCGCACCGTGGATCGGCTCGTGATGAGCAATCCGATTCCGCAGCGTATTGAGGTGATCAAGCCGTCGATAGACATCCTGACGTCGGTTGGGACGCTGATGCGGATACGCATGCCGCACACACGGAGTCCACAACGTGGCCTCATAGGTGCGCGCATGCAGAAAACGCCAGAACCCGAACATCAACTCCGCCACCACCCGACCCGGCACCTCCACGCGGCCTCCACGCGTCGCACGACGCCGCGCCTCGGCAACATCCTTCTGCGACTGCGGCGTCAACGGTGCCGTCAGATACCACGGATCGGCACCCAGGTTGCTGCGGTTCCACCGATCGAGCTGGGCATGACAGGCATTGCGCAAGACCACCTCAAGATAGCCGAGATCCTCGAACACCGCCGCACCCAGGCGTGCATTCCACTCGTACAGATCCAACGCCCGCTCAAGATCACCACCGGTCGCCGCGAGATACGACGACAACCGCTCCGGCGTCAACAACACCCCCATCGCCTGCGTCACGGCCGCGCTGCGGTTGGGCATATCCCTCCAGTACCGATATAGTTGACAGCGAAGACCCCGGAGCGGCCTCTGCACCCCACAGTGCACGTCCCCGGGGTTTTGACATTCCACCCTGCCCGAGGTGGCCACTCCCCGGCCACAAGGAGCATAGGGCTACGCGGCAGACGGCGTGCCTTGCCCTTGTAGGCACCACTGGGCAGTAACGAGGACGCAGAGCAACGGCCCGACGAGCCGGTGCCGGAACTGATACCCCATAGCGGAAAACGCCAGTGTCACTGGTGGTAGTGCCACTCCAACCGGCCATCGGCCACCGTCGGAACCCAGCGCCCATCAAAGACCGTCCCGTACTCGAGACTGTCGGCCAGCTCGGCGAGCAGGGCACTGATCGACCCCCACCGCGGGCCGACGTCATCGGCACCGACCTTGTCGAACTCGGTGACACATCCATGCAGCCGACCCGGGCGGGTGTCGACGAACAACAGGTTCCCATCCCGACCGGCGAACGGCACGAACTCGGGCACAAACGTCTCCACCGCCTCCCCCGCGAAACTCTCGGTGAGCGGTTCGGCACCGACATCCGCGTCGAGCTCGCCCCACACCTCCAACTCCAGCCGCCGCTCATCCACCACCCGATCCAGATCGAACAACTCGTGCACCGGAAACAGGGAGACCCACCCACCGCGGGGGAACCCGTTGATATGCCCGAACAGATCGACCAGCTCCTGCGGCCACGCCACCCCGGTGGCCTCGACAGCCCGATCGATCGCCTCGGCGGGCGCGCCGGCGGTCGTCACCGCGGACAGGTGCGTCTGCAACCAGCGCTCGATTCGTTCCCACTGCTCGGTCACTGAGCCGGCAGGAGTCGACGACAACACAGGTGGCGCAACCGCCGGAGGTGACGACGCCTGCGAGTCTGCCTCGCCCGCGGCGGTGCGCTCTCGCATCCGAGCAAATGCCTCCTCGATACGGGCACGCAACTCCGCACTGGCGAGACTCGGGTCGATGAAGCCGCTCACGTGGCCGAGTTCGTCCCCGATTTTCACATACGCCATGTCCACGACCGCCCCCCTCGGTCTCCCGAACAGCCCGGCGTCCCTCGCCGAGCACGGCGTCCATCGTCGCGGCGCGGTCGGCGGCGTCCCCGGTGCGGATGGTGTTCTTCCCCAGTGCCGCATGCCAACAGGACACATACCACTCCATCAACCCAACCGCCTATACCGTCAAAGAACCGAATGGACAACAGTCATTGTCCGACCCCACCGGGCGCAACGAACCCATCGACGAGGTGTCCGCGTGTCGGCACCCGTCACTCCCGCAGTAAGACGGCAGCCTCGAGCAGTGCCGCCACATCGAGCAACGGCGGCCACGCCATCGAGACGATGGGAATCGACCGGAGGCCGTCGGCAAGAATCCATACCGTGCCGCCAGCATCGATCGTCGGCGACGGCCAGGCGGTGAATATCGGTGTCGTGCTGACCTCTTCGAAACTGGCACTGTCGAGAAGCGTGAACATCCAGAACTGGCGATACGACCCGAAATCGAGGTTCGCAACCGGCAACAATCCGCCATTGCGGTTGATCTCATCCGAAGGGTGGTGCACACCCCACACCTACGGACCGGCCGGCCCTGCGATCTGCAGAATCGATCGTTTATGAGACCTCAGACGGCCGATACGGCAGAATGCCCGCCGTGAGCCAAGATGTACCCAACCCGCCCAGTCCCGGTCCCGGTCCCAAGGACGACAAGCTCCCCCTACTCGCCGGGTTCGCTGTGCGACATTGGATGGTAATCGGGGCAACTGTTGCAATCGCGGCGCTTGGTGTAGTTGGAATGTGCTTCACGGAGCAAGGGTTCGCAGTTCAGGTCGCGACCGATGTGGGCATTGTGCTTTCCACACTGGGCGTTATTGGAGCAGTGGTTATCTTCGCTCGACAGTCGGAACAGAACTCGAGGGAGAGCATCCGCCATAAGGAGTTCATGGCGCGGACCGACAGCACTCTGGGAAAGCTCAGTTCAACCAGCGAGGCTCTGAAAAACAGGCTTGGTGAGGGCGCCGCCAATTTGGTCGCCGACGGCGCAGAGACTCCCGAGGCCGCTGAATACTCTGGAAACGGCCAGTTTGTCGTCGAAGTTGAGGTCGGAGATTCATCAGTTTCGCAAAACGATTTGTCAGCTTCGTCTGACGAGGACCAATACCCTGCTGAGTCCCTGGGATTGAGGACACAGAACGGTGAAGTCATCGTGTACGACCCCAGTGACGTCAAGCTTTGGATGCTCGCAGCCGTCGTTAAGCACTGGGAGGACGAGGCACGATCAGGCCGATGGAACCTAGGCACACTGCGTGGCGCTGCTCAAAGGAAGGGGCACGGTAGGAACTCATGGTTCCTCGTGTTCGAGAACCCGGATACTGGAGAATTCGACTACTACCGAGTCAGTACCGGGGGCCGAGGCAAGAAGGAACCGACCGTGACCCCCACAACCGCCGACGGCACCAACCAGGTGCTGAATCGCTAAGGCCATGGCTACGTCCCCCCAGACGGCCTGAAACACCACCTATGCGCCCGTACAGCTCGGCGGCAACCAGGTGATCCGCTTCGCAAGCAACCTTGTCGACGTCCTTAACGCCCGTCGTCGCACCTCGTCTTCCACGTGGCGCTTGCGATCTACGACGTCCGCAAGGAGGGGTTGACGAGAGCCGCGACCACCCCGACGAGGCGTCGACCTGCTGTGCGACGAGGTTACGACGACGCATCGGCGCCACGTCGTTGGTGAGGAGATGTCCTCGTCGCCCCGATGAGTTTCGTCAAGTGATCTGGCCCCGGTGATCGGCGTGAATTGCGGCCCCACCAATGACGATCAGGCCTGTTTGCGGTGATGAGTCTTGCATGTGCACAGGCGATAGGATCGGGTGCCGGTTTCGAGGATGTGCGCATTGAAGGTGATGCGGTCGACGATCGCGGCGACCAGCCGCGATCGGGGAAAACGGTCCCCCACTCGGAAAGCGGGAGGTTCGATGCTATCCCGATGCTTGCCCGTTCCTCCCGTTCAGTGATGATCTGGAACAACATCTCCGCTCCGCGGGGTCGATCTGGACGTAGCCGAGCTCCTCGAGCAGCAGCAGGTCCAGGCGTCCGTAACGGGCGACGACGCGGGAGAGGATCCGTTCGTCGGCCTACGGCGCCTGAACGGGTGCAGCCCGTCGAGGCCCGTAAGCGGATACTGCCAATCGGAATCATCTCGAGACGGGTGCAATGAATGCGGCAGATATCGCGTCGTACAGCAGGTCTGCGGTCGACGGCGTGTAGACCGGGGATCTCGTGAGGCATATGAAGTCGAACGGGACCTCTGCCTGGAATTCATCCCAATGACTGGCCTGGTACGGGACTTCGGGTTCGAGATGCGACACCACCGGGATGTAGCCGCCTGTAGGGGCGCTAATAAGCCTTTGAAGATCTTGGTTGTCCATGGCAGCAAGTTGGATGTAGTCGTAAGGTCTCTTGAAGCCCTTCATTGCAAGAAAAAGTTCGTCCGACCCCCCTCCTTCTCCATAGACGTACGTCAGGTCGTGGATCCATCTGCATGCAATTGCAAATAGAAGGAAGTTTCCATCGTTCAGTCCCGTGGCACCAACTCGCGGCTGCTGCCGATCTTCAGGGGGCTCGGAAAGAAGGGACGTCATTAGGTACTTATAACCGGAATCGCCCAGCCCGAGGTCTGCGTGCGCGTCCAAATGGGTCACGCGGAAGGGGGGCACTAATACTCCGTCCGCGATTGCCTCACGCCACCTAAAGAAAAGATCGCCATGATTTTCAGTTAGAATTCCAGGTAGCCTGCCAGTCAAACCGAATTTATTTCTAAGAAATTCGATTGCGGTTTCCACAGGCCACACCGAGTAGTCTTCAGCCAGCGGCCGTTCGTCACTCTGCGGATAGTGGACCACCGGAGTAACGAAGAAGTCGAGGTCGATGTCTAGTATTCTTTGCACCTCTAACACGTTACGCTGCCTCCCGGCATACGTTCACCGGCTCCTCAGCCTAATCGGAAAGCCGCCGGGTGAGAGCGGAGAAGGAGCACGTCAAGTATGTTTCGGCCACCGATCCGACACAAGTGATCGTTGACTGAGCTGATCCCGATTGATTGCCTTAATGCATCTTTGATGCCAGCGTAACGCTGAGGACTAACGACGATACGGTAGAGGACGCCCCGACCCGTGGTAGGCCGCGAAACCTGAGAGATCCGGATAGATCGTATTTTCCGCATACGGGAGAAGTCCGTACTTCTGCGCATTGCGCATTTCTTTCTTCAGTTCCGGGGATACTCCGATGAAGTAACAATCGGGGTCCTCAATATTCTCATCCTCCCAAACGATCGTGCCACGGAGATTCACTGTCCCCCACGGTTGATTGACGATTGGCGACAGGAGGAAGAATCCGCTTTGGGCGACGATTCGGAGGTTCAGCTTCGAGGGTATCCAGTAACCTGCGCGACGGTTTTCCCCTCGCATGGATTTCATGATCTCTACGAGTGCCTTGTTCTCAGCGAACTCAGCGCTGATCGTCCGCAATGGCGCTTGCCCGAATGCAACCACGACACCCGGCTGATTATCCAGACTCGGATCTTGCGAGGTAGTGGCCATCCACAGCGCGACGAGAACATTCTTCGTGATATCGAGCAAGCTGGTCGCTGCGCCGTGGTGCTGGAGGCTTGCTAGCAGTTCGAGATCCGAGAGTCGACGTCCGTCCTGGTATCCGAATCCGTTGACCCGTCCCTCATTTAGCAGGAGGCGTTCGTAATCGTGCACCATGCCGCCGTGCATAGATGAGCCCCGTTCCGCCACCACGTCCCGGGCGTTGGGGACACCGAATGTTCGGAGCATGTCCTGCACACTTTCATAGTCACGGCCGAAGTGTTCGAGCCACGGGCCCTGAACACGTCGTGCCGCACCCGATTGCACGTACCACTCGCAGTTAACTTGGCCTCGCCACCCGCAGATCCCGTTGTGGTCAGCCTCCTTGGCAATTACCTGCGCAATCCGGATGAATTCAGGGATCGAGGTCGCCACAGGAACATGGCCAAACGGTCCCAAGAGGTCCCGATCACCAGGGACGCCTTGCTGCTCATACCAGTCAAGTTCTTTCGTCTTGCGGTTTGCGACGCAGGAAGTCTCGGTGCTGGTGGTAGCGATGTTCACCTTGCCATGCTTCCACATCTGGAGTACTGCCGAACCACCCACCATGATGCTCATCGATAGCTTCGGATATCGGCAGCCAGGCGACGCAGATCGAGCCAGCGCCAGCCTGCGGTGCCGCGGGCGTACAGATAGCGCACCGTAGTAGAAGTTGAATCCGTCGATGTACACATCTACGTGCACGAGGCCGACCTTAGAGGCGAGCGGTCCGTCCACCGGCGCCCCCTCTCCCGCATCCGCCGACGCGGGGACTGTCCTCGTTCCGGACAGCTGTGAACTCGACGACCGTCCTAGTGCCGCATCACGCAACGTTTGCCCTGTCGACGATCTCCCGTAGCTGTTGATCCTCGGCGTGCTTGTTGCGCCAGATGATGTAGCGACGGA
>NZ_JBKFBA010000081.1:2963-9323 GCF_053345925.1 Rhodococcus sp. C26F | reverse complement strand
CCCGTGGTCGTCGTGGTGTGTTGTTGCCGCAGTTGTTGGTGTCGGCGGTGGAGTCGGCCGGTGATGCGGTGGCGGTGGTGGAGGGTTCTCGGTCGTTGTCGTATCGGGAGCTCGATGCGGTGTCGTCGCGGTGGGCGCGGTGGTTGATCGGTCGTGGGGTGGGGCCGGGGGATGCGGTGGTGGTGGCGGTGCCGCGGTCGCTCGAGTCGGTGGTGGTGTTGTGGGCGGTGGCGAAGTCGGGGGCGACTTTCGTGCCGGTGGATCCGGGTTATCCGGCCGAGCGGGTGCAGTTCATGGTGGCCGATTCGGGTGCGGTGTTGGCGTTGACGGTGGCGTCGGTGGCGCAGGTGGTGGCCGAGGCGGCGGGGTCGGTGCCGGTGGTGGCGGTCGACGAGGTGTCGGTGGCCGCGCAGGTGGGGCAGTTGTCGTCGCGTCCGGTCTCGTATGCGGATCGGGTGCGTTCGCTCGAGCCGTCGGATGCGGCGTGGATGATCTATACCTCGGGGTCGACGGGGCGGCCGAAGGGTGTGGTGGTCTCGCATGCCGGTGTCGGTGGGGTGATTTCGGCCGAGCGTGAGCATTTCGGGGTCGATGGCTCGTCGCGGGTGTTGCATGTGTGTTCGCCGAGTTTCGATGTGTCGTTGCTCGAGTTGGGGGTGGGGTTCTCGGCGGGTGCGACGGTGGTGGTGGCGCCGGCGGGGGTCGGTGGTGGTCCGGATCTGGCGGATGTGATTGCGTCGCAGTCGGTGTCGCATGTGTTCATGACGCCGGGTGCGTTGGGGTCGATGGATCCTGCCGGGTTGGACGATCTGCGTGTGGTGGTCGTGGCGGGCGAGTCGTTCACCCCGGATCTGGTGCGGCGGTGGTCGGTGCCGGGTCGGCGGCGGTTCTTCAATGCCTATGGTCCGACGGAGACGACGATTCTGGCGACCTCGTCGGCGGAGTTGGTGCCCGATGCGCCGGTGGTGATCGGGTCGGCGATCGCGGGGGTGGGGGCGTTCGTGCTCGATGAGCGGTTGCGTCCGGTGCCCGAGGGTGTGGTCGGTGAGTTGTATGTGGCCGGGGCGCAGGTGGCGCGGGGTTATCACGGTCGGTTCGGGTTGACCGCGGCGCGGTTCGTGGCCGATCCGTTCACCCCGGGTGGCCGGATGTACCGGACGGGGGATCTGGTGCGTCGCAGCGGCGATGGGGTGTTCGAGTATGTGGGACGCAGTGATTTCCAGGTCAAGATCCGGGGTTTCCGGATCGAGCTGGGGGAGATCGATGCGGTGTTGTCGTCGGTGCCGGGGGTCGGTTTCGCGGTGACGGTGGGGGCGGCGTTGGCGTCGGGGGAGTCGGCGTTGGTGTCGTATGTGGTGCCCGAGGTGGGGGTGGTGCTCGATCCGGCGCAGGTGCGCGCGTCGGTGGGGGAGGTGTTGCCCGGTTATATGGTGCCGTCGTCGGTGACGGTGCTCGACGAGGTGCCGCTGACGCCGGTGGGGAAGGTCGATCGGGCGGCGTTGCCGGCGCCGGTGTTCGAGGTGGCCGAGTATCGGGCGCCGCGGACACCGGTGGAGATCGCGGTGGCCGAGGAGGTCGCGCAGGTTCTGGGGGTCGAGCGGGTCGGGTTGGACGATTCGTTCGTCGATCTCGGTGGTAATTCGTTGGCGGCGACGCGGTTGGTGGCGCGGTTGTCGGCGCGGTTGGGGTATCGGGTGGCGGTGCCGGTGGTGTTCGAGGCGTCGTCGGTGCAGGAGTTGGCGGCCCGTGTCGATATCGACACCGTCGGTGCCGGGGCCGGGAGTGTGGTGTTGGCGGCGCGGCGGCGTCCGGAGCGGGTGCCGTTGTCGTTGGCGCAGCAACGCATGTGGTTCCTCAATCGGCTCGAACCGCACTCCGCCGTGAACAACATCCCTGTGGCCATTCGCCTTTCGGGACGACTGGACACCAACGCGTTGCAGGCGGCGGTCTCCGACGTGGTGGAACGCCACGAATCGCTTCGCACCGTCTACCCCGAGATCGACGGTGTCGGCTACCAGCAGGTGCTGCCCGCTGCGGACGCGGTCGTCGAGGTCCGCCCCGAGACCGTCGACGCCGACGAGGTCCCGGCCCGGGTCGCCGAAGCGGTCACCACCGGTTTCGATGTGACGCAACAGGTTCCGATCCGAGTGCGCCTGTTCTCCGTGGCCCCGGACGAGCACGTGCTCGTCGTCGTGGTGCACCACATCTCCGCCGACGGCTACTCGATGGGACCGCTGACCCGCGACGTGGTGACGGCCTACGCCGCGCGTGTCGCGGGCGGGGAACCCGGATGGGCACCGCTCGAGGTGCAGTACGCGGACTACACACTCTGGCAGCGCGAGGTCCTCGGCGAGGAGTCCGACCCCGAGTCGCTCATGGCGCGCGAGACGGACTTCTGGACGCGGACCCTCGCCGATCTGCCCGAAGAGGCGACGCTGCCGTCCGATCGTCCCCGGCCGGCCGTCGCGAGTTATCGGGGTGCCTCGCACCGCCTCACCCTCGACGAGCGGGTCCGCGCAGCGATCGCCGATCTCGCCCGCCGCAGCGGCGCAACGGAATTCATGGTCGTCCACGCCGCGCTCGCCGTGCTTCTCGCCCGGCTCGGCGGTAACGACGACATCACCATCGGCACCCCCGTCGCCGGCCGCGGTGACGCCGCGCTCGACGATCTGGTGGGCATGTTCGTCAACACCCTGGTGCTGCGTACACCCGTCGAACCCGATGCGTCCTTCGGCGACTTCCTCGACTCGGTGCGCACGGCCGACCTCGAGGCGTTCACCCACGCCGACGTGCCGTTCGAGCGGCTCGTCGAGGTGCTCGATCCGCCTCGTTCGCAGGCGCGCCACCCGCTCTTCCAGGTGATGCTCACCTTCCAGAACATGCCGGTCTCACAGCTGGAACTGCCCGAGCTGACCGTCTCCGGTATCGACTTCGACGCGCAGGTCGCCAAGTTCGACCTGCAGGTCACCGTCGTCGACGTCGTCGACGCCGCCGGCGATCCCTCCGGCCTCGTGGTGGAATTCAACTACGCCACCGAACTGTTCGATCAGCAGACCGTCGCCGCTGTCGCAGAACGGTTCTCGCGGATCCTCGAGGCGGTCACCACCGATCCGCGCGTCGCTGTCGGCGACGTGCCGCTCGCCACCGATGGCGAACTCGACCGCATCCTCACCGAGTGGAACACGCTCGGCGAATCCGTCCCGGTCGTCGAACCGGCCACGCTGGCTGCACGTTTCGACGCGGCCGTCCGCACCCACGCCGCGAATGCCGCGGTGACCCACGGCGAGACGACCCTCACGTACGCCGAGCTCGGTGCCCGCGCGAACCGGATCGCACGCCGGCTCGTCGGCGCAGGCGTCGGACCGGGCACTCTCGTCGCGGTGGCTCTGCCGCGGACCGAGGACCTCGTGGTCGCTCTCACCGCGGTCGTGCTCTCCGGCGGCGCCTACCTGCCGATCGACACCGCTCACCCACAGGACCGTGTGTGGTACATCCTCGACCAGGCACGGCCCCGCGTGATCCTCACCTCGGATGCACTCGGAGACGAGCCCGGAGCGGAGGCGTTGCGCGGCAGCGGAATCGAGATGCTCGACGTCGCCGCCGCACAGAACGACGCCTCGGTCTCGGCCGATCCGCTCACCGACGCCGACCGGATCGCATCGCCGCAGCCGGACGATCTCGCGTACGTCATCTTCACCTCCGGTTCCACCGGCCGCCCCAAGGGCGTCGCTGTCACGCACCGGAACGTACTGACCCTCTTCGCCAACGCCGAGCCCCGCTTCGGCTTCGGCCCGGACGACGTGTGGACGCTGTTCCACTCCTACGCCTTCGACTTCTCGGTGTGGGAGCTGTGGGGACCGTTGCTGTACGGGGGCCGGCTCGTCGTCGTCGACTACCTCACCTCCCGGTCACCCGAGCTGTTCGCGCAGCTCGTGCGCCGCGAGGGCGTCACGGTGCTCAACCAGACGCCGTCGGCGTTCTACCAGTTCGACGAGGCCGATCGCACTCTCGCGGCCGACACGGCACCGCTCGCGCTGCGCTACGTCGTCTTCGGCGGCGAGGCACTCGACCCGGCCCGGCTCGCGGGCTGGTTCGATCGTCACCCCGCCGACCCACAACTGGTGAACATGTACGGCATCACCGAGACCACGGTGCACGTGTCGTACCAGCCCATCGACCGCGCCCTCGCGAAGGCCGGTGCCGCCAGCGCGATCGGACGCTCGCTTCCCGGACTGGACGCCTACGTCCTCGACCGGCGCCTGCATCCCGTGCCCGCCGGCGTGCCGGGGGAGCTGTACATTTCCGGCGACCAGCTCTCCCGCGGATATCTCGGACGCCCCGACCTGACGGTCGCGCGCTTCGTCGCGAACCCCTTCGGTCGCGGTCGCCTCTACCGCACCGGCGACATCGCGCGGTGGAACGGCGAAGGCATCCTCGAATACGCGGGTCGCAGCGACTCGCAGGTCCAGCTCCGCGGCTTCCGTATCGAACTGGGCGAGATCGAGTCGCAGCTGCTGCAGGCTCCGGGTGTCGCACAGGCCGTCGCGATGGTCCGGGACGACGGACTCGGCGAACGTCTCGTCGGTTACGTCGTCGCCCGCACCGGTGAGACCGTCGATCCGGCCGCGGTGCGCGCGCACGCATCCGAATTCCTCACGGGGTACATGGTTCCCGATGTGGTGACCGTGCTCGACGAACTGCCGCTCACGGTGAACGGCAAGCTCGACCGGCGCGCTCTCCCCGTGCCCCGCATCGACATCGACGCCGATCGTTTCCGCGAACCGGCCACCGAATCGGAACGGATCGTCGCGCAGGTCTGGGCCGAGGTGCTGGGTATCGAACGCGTCGGTGCCGACGACTCGTTCTTCGACCTCGGCGGCAACTCCCTCGTCGCGACACGGGTCGTCGCCCGCATCAACGAGGCGACCGGAGCGAGCCTGGCCATCCGGGGACTGTTCGAAGATCCCACCGTCGCGGGTCTGGCGGCGCGCGTCGACGGCGGCGGTTCCGATCGCGCGGTGCCGGAGCTCGTCGCACGGCCGCGTCCCGATCGCATCCCGCTCTCGCTCGCACAGCAGCGCGTGTGGGTGCTCAACCAGCTCGATCCGGGCTCCGCGACCTACAACATCCCGCTCGCCATCCGCCTGCGGGGTGCGCTCGACATCGATGCGCTGACCGCAGCGGTACGCGACGTCGTCGAGCGGCACGAGACGTTGCGCACCGTCTACGCGCAGGACGAGCAGGGCCCGTTCCAGAAGATTCTGGATGCGGAGTCGATGCCGCTGCTCGAGGTGATGCGGGTGGCCTCCGAGCAGGAGGCCTTCGAAGCGGTGGTCGAGGTCGCCGCGCAGGGATTCGACGTGTCCTCCGAGCCGCCCGTACGCGGTCGCCTCGTCTCGATCTCTGCCGGCGGCAGCGCCGGCCCGGTCGTCTCCGACGATCATGTCCTCGCACTCGTGGTGCACCACATCTCGGCCGACGGTGCCTCGCTCGTGCCGTTGGCGCGCGACCTCATGGAGGCCTACGTCGCCCGGCTGTCCGGATCGCGCCCCGACCGGCCACCGCTCGAGGTGCAGTACGCGGACTTCGCGGCGTGGCAGCAGGAGACCTTCGGCGACGCCGAGAACCCCGACTCGCCGGCCGGTCGCCAGCTCGCCTACTGGAAGCAGCAGCTGGCCGGGGTACCGGACCTGCTCGACCTGCCCACCGACCGGCCGCGCCCCGCGGTACCGAGCCTGCGCGGAGCCACGGTCTTCACCGAGGTCGACGCGCCGACCCGGCAGCGGCTCGAGGCACTGGCGACCGAGAACCGCGCGTCGTTGTTCATGGTCGTCCACGCCGCGCTCGCCGTCCTGCTCGCGCGGATGAGCGGTTCGCGGGACGTCGTCGTGGGAACCGCTGTCGCGGGACGCGGCTCGCGGGTGCTCGACGACATCGTCGGCATGTTCGTGAACACACTCGCGCTGCGCACGGACGTCGATCCGGGCGCGCATTTCGCCGACATCCTCGGACAGGCACGCACCGCCGATCTCGAAGCGTTCGCGCACGCCGACGTCCCGTTCGAGCGCATCGTCGACGAGGTCGTCGCCACCCGGTCGCCGGCACGTCATCCCGTCTTCCAGACGATGCTCTCGTTCCAGAACCTCGAACCCGCCCGGCTCGAACTGCCCGAGCTCACGGTGGAAGCACTCGATTCGGGGGTGCTCGCCGCGAAGTTCGACCTGCAGGTGACCGTGGAGCCGCTCGCCGACGACGACGGCATGCGGATCGCACTCACCTACGCCGCCGACCTCTTCGACGAGACGACGGCGCAGGCACTCGCGCAACGCTTCGTGACGGTCCTCGACGCCGTTGCCGCCG
>NZ_JBKFBA010000081.1:0-2948 GCF_053345925.1 Rhodococcus sp. C26F | reverse complement strand
CGACATCGAGGTCCGGACCGAGACCGAGCGCGAGGCGGCCACCACCGCGGTCACCGCTCCGATGCGGGAAACCGCTCTCGAGACGGTCGACCGGACCGTCGTCCAGGAGCTGCAGATCGCGGTCGAGTCCGATCCCGAGGCGCCCGCCGTGGTGGTGGGCGACACCGAGCTCGGCTTCGTCGACGTCGAGCGCCGGTCGTCGCAGTGGGCCCGGTACCTCATCTCCCGTGGAGCGGGTCCGGGTCGCACCGTCGCCGTCGACCTTCCGATCGGTCCCGAACTGGTCGTCGCGGTGTGGGCCGCCGTCAAGACGGGAGCCGCCGTCACGGTCGACCCCGCGGTCACCGCAGATCACGTGCTGACCACCCTCGCACGCAGCGACGATCTGCCGTCCTCGGTCGCGGGGACGTTCGTCGACGATCCGGAGACGCTCGCCCTCGTCTCGGAGCAGCCGACCCGTTCGATCGCGTACACCGACCGTTCCGGCGTCCTCGGCCCCGACGACACGGCCGTCCGGACGAGTGAACTCGATCTCACCCACGGTGCGGTCGTCGCGGCGCTGCAGCGCGGCCGGAAGGGCCTCGATCTGACCTACGAGTCGCGGGTCCTTCTCGCCGGTTCCCGCCTCGACCAGTGGACGGTGTTCGCCGTCCTGGCCGCGGCGATCACCGGCGCCGTCGTCGTTCCCGCCGGTCCCGACCATGATCCGGGCATCCTCGTCGACGAGGAGTGGGTGACCCACGGCTTCGTCCCGGCAGAGGAGCTCGCCGCTCTGCCCGACACCGAGGACCTCGTGGCGGTCGTCGTCACGGACGGACCGGCGCACGACGGGGCGGAGCTCTCCGCCGGACTCGCCGGCAAACTCTCCGACCGGCGTTCCCCCTGGGTCCTGCAGGAATGATTGCGGAAAGGTAACTTTACTTACCGGCCGAGTTCGTTCGGGGCGTCCACGGCCGGAAGGAGAGCTGTTCCGTGTTGCACAGAGGTCTTGTCGGGGGCCGAGCACGCTCGGGGACGCGCACACGGATGGGGGAACCCACCGCATGAGGACACGGAGCCAGGACCGTGTTCGCCCTCGTGCTCCGCGTTCGACCCGTGGTCGTCGTGGTGTGTTGTTGCCGCAGTTGTTGGTGTCGGCGGTGGAGTCGGCCGGTGATGCGGTGGCGGTGGTGGAGGGTTCTCGGTCGTTGTCGTATCGGGAGCTCGATGCGGTGTCGTCGCGGTGGGCGCGGTGGTTGATCGGTCGTGGGGTGGGGCCGGGGGATGCGGTGGTGGTGGCGGTGCCGCGGTCGCTCGAGTCGGTGGTGGTGTTGTGGGCGGTGGCGAAGTCGGGGGCGACTTTCGTGCCGGTGGATCCGGGTTATCCGGCCGAGCGGGTGCAGTTCATGGTGGCCGATTCGGGTGCGGTGTTGGCGTTGACGGTGGCGTCGGTGGCGCAGGTGGTGGCCGAGGCGGCGGGGTCGGTGCCGGTGGTGGCGGTCGACGAGGTGTCGGTGGCCGCGCAGGTGGGGCAGTTGTCGTCGCGTCCGGTCTCGTATGCGGATCGGGTGCGTTCGCTCGAGCCGTCGGATGCGGCGTGGATGATCTATACCTCGGGGTCGACGGGGCGGCCGAAGGGTGTGGTGGTCTCGCATGCCGGTGTCGGTGGGGTGATTTCGGCCGAGCGTGAGCATTTCGGGGTCGATGGCTCGTCGCGGGTGTTGCATGTGTGTTCGCCGAGTTTCGATGTGTCGTTGCTCGAGTTGGGGGTGGGGTTCTCGGCGGGTGCGACGGTGGTGGTGGCGCCGGCGGGGGTCGGTGGTGGTCCGGATCTGGCGGATGTGATTGCGTCGCAGTCGGTGTCGCATGTGTTCATGACGCCGGGTGCGTTGGGGTCGATGGATCCTGCCGGGTTGGACGATCTGCGTGTGGTGGTCGTGGCGGGCGAGTCGTTCACCCCGGATCTGGTGCGGCGGTGGTCGGTGCCGGGTCGGCGGCGGTTCTTCAATGCCTATGGTCCGACGGAGACGACGATTCTGGCGACCTCGTCGGCGGAGTTGGTGCCCGATGCGCCGGTGGTGATCGGGTCGGCGATCGCGGGGGTGGGGGCGTTCGTGCTCGATGAGCGGTTGCGTCCGGTGCCCGAGGGTGTGGTCGGTGAGTTGTATGTGGCCGGGGCGCAGGTGGCGCGGGGTTATCACGGTCGGTTCGGGTTGACCGCGGCGCGGTTCGTGGCCGATCCGTTCACCCCGGGTGGCCGGATGTACCGGACGGGGGATCTGGTGCGTCGCAGCGGCGATGGGGTGTTCGAGTATGTGGGACGCAGTGATTTCCAGGTCAAGATCCGGGGTTTCCGGATCGAGCTGGGGGAGATCGATGCGGTGTTGTCGTCGGTGCCGGGGGTCGGTTTCGCGGTGACGGTGGGGGCGGCGTTGGCGTCGGGGGAGTCGGCGTTGGTGTCGTATGTGGTGCCCGAGGTGGGGGTGGTGCTCGATCCGGCGCAGGTGCGCGCGTCGGTGGGGGAGGTGTTGCCCGGTTATATGGTGCCGTCGTCGGTGACGGTGCTCGACGAGGTGCCGCTGACGCCGGTGGGGAAGGTCGATCGGGCGGCGTTGCCGGCGCCGGTGTTCGAGGTGGCCGAGTATCGGGCGCCGCGGACACCGGTGGAGATCGCGGTGGCCGAGGAGGTCGCGCAGGTTCTGGGGGTCGAGCGGGTCGGGTTGGACGATTCGTTCGTCGATCTCGGTGGTAATTCGTTGGCGGCGACGCGGTTGGTGGCGCGGTTGTCGGCGCGGTTGGGGTATCGGGTGGCGGTGCCGGTGGTGTTCGAGGCGTCGTCGGTGCAGGAGTTGGCGGCCCGTGTCGATATCGACACCGTCGGTGCCGGGGCCGGGAGTGTGGTGTTGGCGGCGCGGCGGCGTCCGGAGCGGGTGCCGTTGTCGTTGGCGCAGCAACGCATGTGGTTCCTC